>JAGSHC010000016.1 GCA_023954745.1 Deltaproteobacteria bacterium
CCGAGCGCATCGGGCGCGGGTCGCAAGCTCCGCCGACTCACGCATCGCCCGTCGCAGCGGTCCGCTGCCGCCTTGCCGCGCCACCATGACGAGCCAGCCCTCCAGAGCGGCAACCCCGCCCCTCGGCGCATCGACCAGCTGATCCACCCAGCGCTGGACGTGCCCGATGCGCTCGAGCGCCACCGCGGCGGCCCGAGAGGACTCCTCCCGCCCCGAGCGCACGGCCTCGAGTAGCAGCTCGGCGTCGTCGGGGTGAAGCGCCTCGAGAGCCTCGACGGCACGGATTCGGGTCCAGGGGTCTGGGTCGTCGAGGGCATCGACGAGGGCAGAGAGGGAGGCGGGATCCGCGGTGCGACCCAGCGCGCGAGCCGCCCCACCGCGTACCTGAGCTGCCGGGTCACGGAGCATGGCCTCGACCAACGACGACGTGGCCGTCGGATCGGCGAGCAGCCCCAGAGCCTCGGCGGCCACCGTGCGAACCGGTCCCGAGCGGTCGAGCAGACGGCCCATGAGGGGACGTACCGCCCCGGGGTCACCAAGCTGACCCAACACGCGGGAGCACCAGGCCCTGACATTGGCGCTGTCGTGGTCGAGGCCTGCGAGGGTCGCGGCGTAGGCTGGCCCGCCCATCTCGACCAACGCCTCGGCGATGCGGGGGGAGCTCCAGTCCCCTGGCGCAGCCAGCTCCGTCACGAGCAGCTCGGCAGCGCCAGGCGCGGTCATCATCCCCAGAGCGCGTGCCGCCGCCGCCTTCACGGTCGAGGCGTCCTCGTCGGCGTCACGAACCGACGCGGCGAGGTCGGGGATGGCCTCGATGTCCCCCAGATGTCCGAGCACGAGGGCCGAGTCCGCACGCGTGCGCCAGTCCGGCGCCTCCCGCAGCGACGACCGGTGCATGGCCAGCAACCCCGACCTCTCGTAGACGGCGCGCAGTCGCTCCTGCACGTCGGGCTCCAGCGCCTCGAGGCCGCCGCCCACCGCCCGCAGGGCTGCGTCCATCTGCTGTGGGTCGTCGGCGGCGCGGAGCTCGATGTGCAGTCGCTCCACGTCCTGAAAGCCGCTTGCCGCGTAGGTCTCGAGCCGAGCTCGGAGGGCCGCGACCCGCCCCGAGAGGCGCTGCTTCCGCCGACGCAGTCGCCGCCCCCGCGCCCCCGCGAGGAAGATGAGGCCGAGGCCCACAGCGGCCAGGAGACCGATGGCGAACAGCAGCGCGAGCTGCAGGGTCAAGCAGTCTCCTGCAAGAGCTCCGTCAGCACGTCCGCCAGAGCGGCGGGGTCCAGAGGCTTCGCCAGATACCGATCCGCGCCTGCCTGCTCGCCCCAGAACTGGTCGGCCGCGGACGTGCGCGCCGTAAGCATCACGACCTTGACGCCGGCGTACCGAGCCTCGGCGCGGATCCGGCGACAGACCTGGAATCCGTTGAGGTTCGGCATCATGACGTCCAGCACGACCGCGTCGGGAACCTCCCGGGCCATCGCCTCCAGGGCCGCCAGCCCATCGACCGCGGTGTCGACGTCGAACCCGGCCGCTTGCAAGCGTCGCCGGGCGGCGCGGACGAGTTCGGGGGTGTCGTCGACGACGAGCACCCGCTTCGAGATGTCGGGCATGCGCTCGATTCTAGCGCGCGCGCCAATGGAATCCTGAGCGCGTCGACCCACGCGGGTCTTCGGTCTCAGCGGCGAGGCCTCGACCTGAGATCCACCGGCAACACGGCGTGAAACACCGCGCCTCCCTCCCCGACGTTCTCGGCCCAGAGCCGTCCTCCATGGGCCGCCACCAGATCACGGCTGACCGTGAGACCGATTCCCCGCCCAGGGGGAGCCGAGCGGTCGCTGTAGCCACGCACGCCGCGTTCGAAGATCCGCTCCAGCAGCTCCACGGGGATCCCCTTGCCGGAGTCCTGCACGCTCAGTCGCAGCGCGTCGAGGGTCAGGACACGGCCCGCAGGCTCCGCCACCACCGTCACCCTCACGGAGTCGGCGCTTTGGCTGTGCTTCAGGGCATTGCCCACGAGGTTGCTGACCAGCTGCGTGATCTTGACGCGGTCGAGCCAGATCGGGGGCAGGCCGTCGGAGCACGAGAACGAGAGCCGCACCCCCTCTTGCTCCGCAGCGACGGCGAACTGAGCGACCACCTCGCGCACCAGCGGCCCGAGCTGGATCTGGGACCGGCCTGCCCCTCCGGTGGCGAGGCGCGCCCCTTGTCTGCGCTCGATCTGATCGGTGGTGATCGAGGGAATGTTGGGCTTCGTGTACCGGTCGCGCTCGAGGAGACGCTCCAGTTGCGCGACGGCCGCCAGGACCGACGCGATGGACTCGGCCTGGTCTTCGCTCACCGGGCCATCGATGCCGTCCCGGATGTTCGCCGCGTTGCTTCGGATGATGCCGAGGGGCGTGCGCACCTCGTGCTCCCAGGCTTGCCGCCGCTCCGTGAGGGCACGCAACTGTGCGTGCAGCGAGTCCACGAGCAGGTCGGAGTTCCCGGCGCTCACGAACCATCACCGGAGACCATCTGGGGCATTACGTCATCTCCAAAGCCCTTGCGGGCGAACTTGTCCCAGGCCTGGCGTCCTCGGAGCCAGTCCCAGGTTCCGCGCAGCCGCCAGTACAGCAGCACCTGCCGGTACCCCACGTTCTCGACGAGGGCCGCCGTGAACAGGGACGCGAGGTCGGCCGCGCGATCGTAGGGGAAGAGACGGCGGTCCTCACTGCCTGGGAGCCGCGCCGGCTCCGCCCAGGTGGCGACCACCATGGAGCCAATGGAGAGCAGCGTGGATGCGGCCACAGCCAGGCCCAGGAACAGCACGAAGACCCGCCAGTCCAGCACCCCCAGGACCACCGTCAGCGGCACCACGATGACCCCGAACGCCTCGATGAGAGGCGTGATCGCCTCGAAGAGCAATTGGTACGGCAGAGAGACTCGACCCACGGCTCCGAAGCGCTTCTCGAAGAACATCCCGCGATGCAGCCACAGCACCTCGAAGAGCCCACGCTGCCAGCGGGCCCGTTGCTTGCCGAGGAACGTGAAGTTCTCGGGCACTTCGGTCCACGCGAGGGGCTCGGGGAGCATCTCCACCCGTCCGACGCGGCCCCGGTCGCGGAGCCACCGGTGCAGCCGCACGATGACCTCCATGTCCTCACAGACGGTGTGGGAGCCCCGTCCGCAGTACTCAACCACGGCCTTGCTCGTCGCGGACTTGGTCAGGAAGCCGCCGATCTCCACGAGCAGATCGCGACGAAAGGCGGCAAACACCCCGGACAGGACAAGCAAGAGATTGAGCTGCCCCAGGGCCAGCCGGCTCTGGGTGAAGGACCGGAGGTACTCCACGACCTGGACCCGGGCGAGGAGCGAGCGCGGCAACTTCACATCCACGAGGCGTCCGTCGCTCACCGTGCAGCCGTTGCTGGCCGCCACTTGCACCCCGAGGGCGACCAGATCGTCGGGGGCGTCGAGCAGCGGCTGCACGATGCGCTTCAAGGCGTGGGGAAGGATGAGGGAGTCGGCGTCCATGGAGCACACGAACGCCCCGCGCGCCTCGTTGATCCCCGCGTTGAGGGCATCGGCCTTGCCGCCGTTCTCCTTGTCCACCAGCACGAATCGCGAGCAGCGCGACCCCTCGGGAGGGTCGGCGACGAAGACGCCCCGCACCTGGGCGGTCGGCAGGAGGGACTCTCCCCCTGCGACCGCGGGGCGAAAGCCGAACGCGCGCCGCAGGACCTCGACGGTTCGGTCCTTGCTGCCGTCATTGATGATGACGATCTCGAAGGATGGATAGTCCAGCTTCAGTAGCGAGGTGACGGCCGGCACCACCGTGACCTCCTCGTTGTAGGCGGGCGCGAGCAGGGAGACCACAGGGGGAAAGGGGCCGGGGTCCGGCGCTCCCGAGTAGTCGATGACGCGCAGGCGCCTCCGCACCGCCCGGAACGCCAGGGCGAGCATCCCCAGGTTGAGACTGAAGTAGACCGTGAAGTAGACGAGAATCACCCCGTCCGTGACGAGGAGAACCGAGGAGAGGAGGTCCGCGGCGGTCAAGAGCTCACAGCACGTCGGTGAGATGCTCGACCGACTGCACCCGCCAGCCGACGCCGGGGCGGTGCTCCCCCATCCACCGCGCGATCTCCCGCGCCCCCACGAGAGCCGCCTCCAGCATGTCGGAGGCGGCGAGGAAGAAGGCGCGCTCTTCGTCTCCGGGGCTCACGACGTGGAGCCGCCACCGGTGTTCCGGCACGGGCTCGACGATGGTCGCCGGCTCCGGAGTGGGCAGAGCCTGGGGCGTCCGGCGCGGAGCCATCTTGGCTTCGGGCTGGGGAGGCGGCGTGTACGAGGGACGGCGTCGGCGCAGGGGCTGAGGTGGCAGAGCCGGGCTGCGGACGGGAGAACGCGCGGGCTCGGGGGCTCCCTGGGGAGGAGACAGCAGTTCCACCCCCAGCAACTTGCGGGTGGCCGCGAACTTCTCCTTGAGCGCGGACGCCGCTTGCACGAGCGCCTCCGCGTGCGACTCGGTGGTCTCGCCGTCGGGCTGCGTCGTCTTGAGGGCGTCGAGGTTCCGCACGACGCGACGACGCTTCTCTGGAGCCTGCTGCTTCGGGGCTGGCTTGGGCTCCAGCTTGCGAAAGAGGGCTTCGGCCTTGCTGAGATGGTCGATCACGAGGTCATTGTGACCGTTCCTCAGACGATCCGGAACACCTCGTCGGAGTCGGGCTCGCCCGCGCCGGGTTGCGCGGACCTCATCTGGGTGACCCAGGCCGCAACGCGCGCCGGCTTTTCGACCCGCAACCACGGCCCCCAACCCAGGAGCCAGGTCCGAAACTCACCTCCCGTGAAGACGTCGAAGGTGAGAGGAATCCAGCCGTCCGAGCTCGGCTCTCCGGTGGTCTGGCTCGGATGCCAGCGGCGGCGGCGCACAAGCTCCGCGAAGGCGGGATGGACCGCCAGGCGCACCCGCTCGGCAGCACCGGCGTAGAGCCCCCAGGAGGAGGCGAACATGGCCTCGGGGTTCCACAGGCTGAGGCTCGGCATGGCGAAGGTCTGCTTGCGCAGCGTGATGGACCGGATGCGGTGCAAAGCGAACGTACGGATGCGGTCCGTGGCCCGGGCCGTGCCGCTCGGATCCGGCTCTGCGATGGCCCCGATCACTGCCAGCTCGGCCTCCCCGAGAAGCAGCGTGTACGGCCGGAACACGTAGTCGCGCCGACCTCCTTGTCTGCGTTCGTAGGAGAGCTCGACGACGCGCTGGTCGACGACGGCACGGAGGAGCTGATCGAAGACGAGACGCACGTCACCGGAGAGGGGCTGGGGTGCGCGCGCGAGTACGAACCGGCGCCCGAGACCCCGCAAGGAGCGGTCGATGAGGTCGGGATCGTTGGGGTCTTCGTCCTCGCCGGTGAGTTCGAAGATCATCTGATCGAGCAGGTCGGCGACTCCGCCCGGATCGAAAGCGCGGAAGAACCGCTCCGCCATGGCCAGGGCCAGGATCTCGTAGGGCGAGCCCTTGGCGCGGTCGATGATGCGTACGTCGCGCAGGCGGTACTCCCGCGTACCGCGCTCGTCGACCTCGCGAACCTCGAACCCGTCTTGCTCGCCTTCAATGGCGGCGAGATAACGCTTGATGGTGCGGTCGGTGACCTCCAGGCGACGAGCGAGGTGGCTCTTGGTGTGCCAACCCTCCCGAAGGAGATTGCAGCAGCGCAGCACTTGCTGCACCGGAGTGGCGCGATCGATCCCGGTCATAACGTGAAGCTACCAACCCGGGACAGGTTCTGTCCCGGGGTCCGTTCATGCTCTCAACGTCGAAAGGGGCCTGACGCCGAACCCGGCCCCCAAGGAGATGCACCATGGACTTCCAGCTCCCCCGCTCTGCCGCTGCCAACGAGCCCACCACCCTTCCCCTTCCCTTCCCGGACCAACCGGTGGAATTGGGGGAGCTCCCCGACGGCGCGGCGAACGAACCGCCAGTCCCGGCCGAGGGAGTTGTCCCACCTCCGATGGTCGGTACCCAGCCGGCCCGGGCCCCTCGCTTCGACTGGGAACCCGCGTGGCGGGGGCAGGACGCCCGCCTCGAGCGCGAGGCCCTCTTCGCACGACTCAGCACCCGCTGGCGTGAGGAGCGCCGCCGGCGTTACCTCGAGGCGGTCCTCAGCGCGCAGCCCGAGCACGAGCTGCCCTTCCGCCCGTACGGCGACCCTGTCACCCGGCCCGTCGCCGGCTGATGCTGGGATGGCCCTTCGCGGCCCCCACACCACTCAGGCTGCTGCGGAACACAGCCCGTCGTAGGGCCCCCGCCCGGAGCTGAGACGTTGCGGCCAGTGACGTGCCCTCTGGGAACCCTGTGTCTACGCCTTCTCGATGGCCATGACGACGAGAGAGCCCTCGGGCGACGTCGCGATCACGAGCGCCTTGCTGATCTCCCGCTCGACGGCCACGTGAATCCGAGACATGCCCCGCAGGGGCTCCAGCGGCTCGCCCAGATTCACCTGGGGAGCCACGCGTCCATCTTCCATCGACTGGAGGGCGCCGACGAGGCCCAAGGTGGCGTGTCCCCCCTCCCCGAAGCCCGAGACCCCGGTGTGCACCGCGATGGTCAGCTCTGACAGGGAGTCTCCGAAGACGACGCTCAACGCGGCGGCTTCACCCACGTCCACTGAGTACAAGCCCGTCGCCGATGCGGCCACGTAGTCCACGTCCGCCGGGGTCCAACCCGCCTCCGCAATCACCCCCTCGAGGATGCGAATGAGCGGGTTGCAATCCGAGAGCCCACCACGGGGCGCGGTGGGTGGCACGAACACGTCGTTCCAGGCCTTCACGTAGGCGATGGGACGGGCGCCTCGGGCCCTCGCGCTGTCCGCGGTCTCGACGACGACCGCAGCGCCGACGTCGCCGGGCACGAGTCCGGTGGCGCCGCGGTCGAAGGGACGGGCCGAGGTCGCGGGGTCCAAACCGTCGTCCGCGAGCAGGCGGCTGCCGTGACGGAAGGTGCAGAGCCCCTCGGACGTGCCCGGGCCGGTTCCGCCCGCCACGAACTGGTCTGCGAGACCGAGGCGCAACGAATCCACCGCCTTGCCCACGGCCTGGAGACCCACGCTGGAGTGTCCCAGCAGGGTATTCGCCGGTCCCCGCGCCGCGGCCTGAATCGATGCGTGGGCGGTGGGCATGTTGTTCATGAGCTTGAGAAAGTCGAAGCCCGTGAAGCCCTTCATCCCGCGGCCAATGCGTGCATCAGCGATGGAGTACCGGCCGAAGTGGGCCTCCTCGGGGTCGCCCATGACGTGAGTGAGCTTGCTGTGCTTCTTCAGCTTGGGGAAGTTCGTGTAGGAGCCGAGGTACACCCCGCGGCGGTCCATCACCTCCTCCGGGTCCGCGTCCGGTGCGTCCACCCCCGCCGACTTGAGGGCACGACCCACGGCGCCGCAGGCGAGGAAGGTGAACTCAGTCATGGTGCCGGGACGGAGACCGCGTCCGCCTGGGAGCGCGCGGAGGTCCTTGTGCACGAACGCCGCTTGCGCGCCGTAGCCCGGAGGGAGCCCTTCGGCGCCCTTCTCGAACGGCCGCACCGCCGAGGTGCCCTCGAGCCAGGCTGCTCGGAATGCCTCGTCGTCCCCAGCGCCCGTCACTGCGCCGAACCCGGTGATCACGATGTCGTTGCTGCTCATGCCCGACCTCCGTCGTAGGCGCCGATGAGGACCGACACGTTCTGTCCCCCGAAACCGAAGGAGTTGTTCATCGCGACCTTCACGGTCGCCTCACGCGCGGTGTTGGGTACGTAGTCCAGATCGCAGTCCGGGTCGGGCGTCTCGTAGTTGATGGTCGGCGTGATCCGACCGTCCTGAATCGTCTTCGTGCAGACGATCGCCTCGGTGATCCCGGCCGCGTGGATCAGGTGGCCAAACATGGACTTGGTCGAGGACATGGGAATCGAGTACGCCTGCTCACCGAAGGCCGCCTTCACGGCCTTCGACTCCGCCGCATCGTTGAGCTTGGTGCTTGTGCCGTGCGCGTTGATGTAGTCGACGTTCTCGGGCGCGAGGCCTGCGTCCTTGAGGGCCCGGCGCATCGCCTCGCCCATCCCGCGCCCTGTGGGCTCCGGGTCCGTGAGGCGGTAGGCATCCGTGGCGATGCCCGCCCCCAGGATCTCGCCATGAATGCGCGCTCCGCGCGCCTGGGCGGCTTCGAGGTCCTCGAGGACCATGAGGGAGCTTCCCTCGCCCATGATGAAGCCACTCCGATCGGCATCGAAGGGTCGCGACGCGGCGTGAGGCACCTCGTTGCGGGTCGAAAGCGCCGACAACATCGCGAAGCCCGGCATCATCGAGCGGGTGACGGGCGTGCAGACGCCGCCGGTCAGCACGCGCTTGGCGCGGCCCAGCTGAATCATGTGCATGGCATCCATGAGGGCGTGGCTGCCCGAGGCGCAGGCAGAGGCCGCCGTGCTGATGCGATCCGCGCCGAACATCACCGCCAGAGCCGGCGCGGCGAAGTCGCAGAACCAGTCCTCCACGTGCTGGGCTGTCTCCGGGTGGGCAGCGATCGCGCGCCGCAGCGCCACCAGGTCACGCTTCTCGGTGCTGTCGGGAGATCCCCAGACTCCGAGGGTCAGCGGCCCCAGGGCCTCCATGGCGGTGGAGCCCACCCCGGAGCTGAGGTGCACGGCCCTCACGTACCGCTCCGGGTCGTCCGGGGCGAGTTCGTCCTCGAGCCCCGCATCCGCGAGCGCGCGCTGCGCGGCGGCGGTCACGAACTTCATGGTGCGGGAGTCGCACGCGTAGCGGCCCACCTGGGCTGGTCCGTCGACCTCGTAGCGAACCTCCGCCGCGATCTGCGCCGGGAGCCCCTCGGGGTCGAACTGGGTGATTCGTTGGACAGCCGAGACTCCCTCGCACAGCTGCGCGAAGAGGGTGTCGACGTTGTCGGAGTGGGGGGTCACCGTGCCCATGCCGGTGATCACGACCCTGCGGCGATTCATGCTCGCTCCTTCCGCTCCGCGGGACCTCGTCGCCCGGAGCCGGCGTATCCTATATCCTCCGCCCCGCTCCGGCGAGGCCCCCCAAACAGCCGCTGCGAGCGCCTTCCCCAGGAGCGTTCATGAAGCATCCCCCTCCCGAGAATCCCGGCGATCTCACGGGCAAGGTCGCCCTCGTCACTGGCGGCACCCGCGGCATCGGCCTCGAGATCAGCGAACGCCTCGCAAAGCGTGGCGCCGACCTCATCCTCGTCTTCAAGAAGGACGTCGAGAACGCGAAGGCTGCGGAAGCGCGCCTGGCCCCCATTGGCCGCCGCATCCAGCTGATCCAGGCGGATCTGCGCAAGCCCGAGGGTGTCGACAGTGTGTTCGAGCAGGTCGCCACCGGCCTCGATCAGATCGACATCCTCGTCTTGAACGCTGCGTTCGGAACCATGGGGGAAGTGCATCGGATGGGTCGCGCGTCCTGGCGGGCGAGCTACGACACCAACGTGCTCTCCCCGATGCTCACGGCGAAGGGCGCGTTGCCCTGGCTGAAGCAGAACGGCGGAGTCATCACGGCCACCTCGACCCTGGGCGCCCACACCGCCTACCCGACCTACGTCGCGATCGGATCCAGCAAGGCGGCCATGGAAGCCCTCGTGCGGTTCATGTCGTTCGAGTGGGCCAAGTACGGAATCCGCGCCAACAGCGTCGCCGCCGGCCCCGTCGACACCCGCGCCATCGACTGGTTCCGCTACCCCGAGGCGGTGCGGATCTTCACCGCGAAGAAGGGCCTCGCCGGCCGCATGGGCATGCCGCACGACATCGCCGACATCGCTGTGTGGCTCTGCACCGACGAGAGCCGTTGGATCTACGGCCAGAGCATCATCGCCGAGGCGGGAATCCTGCTGGGCGTCGACTACGAGGAGTGGTCGCCGAACACCGGAGCCGATGCCTCCGAGGGAGGTGCGGCATGACCGACGTGATGTGCAATCGATTCGAGGGCCAGGTCGTGTTGATCACGGGCGCGAGCCGCGGCATCGGAGCAGCCATCGCGCGACGCTTCGCCGCCGAGGGCGCAGACGTAGCCGTGGGCTATCACCAGAGCAAGGAGGCAGCTGAGGCCGTCGTCGCCGAGGTCGAGGCCATGGGCCGCAAGGCCGTCGCGATCCAGGCGGACCTGACGGACCGGAAGGGTGCGAAGACCCTCTTCGAGGGCTTCCACGCCGCCTTCGACCGCCTCGACGTGCTCGTGCCTGCCGCCGGTCACGCCGAGATCAAGCCTCTGGAGGAGATGGACGTCGAGACATGGCAGCGCAGCTTCGCCATTCACCTCGACGCCGTCCTCGAGACCTGCAAGGCCGCCTATCCCCTGCTCCAGGAGAGCAAGGGTCGCATCGTCATGTTGAGCACGGTGGGCGCGCACGCGGCGTTCACCGGGTTTGCCGCGGTGGGCGCCGCCAAGGCCGGCCTCGAGTCGCTCCTTCAGTACATGGCGTCGGAGTGGATCAAGAACGGCGTGCGCTGCAACGCGGTGTCGTGCGGCACGGTGGACACCGGAATCCTCGAGCGCTGGGCCATCGGACCGCAGGTCCGAGAGTTCGTGCAGAGCAAGACCGTCGGCCTCGGCGTGGCGAAGCCCGAGGACGTCTCACCCATCGTCGCGTTCCTCGCGGCAGAGGAGTCCCGCTACATCGTGGGCTTCACCCTGGTCGCCGATGGCGGGATGACCCTCGGAATCGACTTCGAGGAATGGGTACACGCCGCCTACGGCAAGGACGCCAAGCTCTAGCCTCCTCCCTCCCAGCCGCGCGCACCCGAATCAGTTCAGCCCCGGACTCTCGTGGCCGCGGCTCGGTCTGGCTGGATGGAGTCGAGGTGCCACCCCAGGGCGGCCTCGCCGTTCTCGCAGGCGAGCACCTGCTGCAGGTGCGCGGCATGAACGGACTGCGAGGTGGCGCCGTCCGATTCAGCGGGAGTGGCGTGGTGGCCATCGGGGCCTCTGCCCTCGTGGCCGGGCCTGTCGCGACGCTGGATGGCGCGGAGAAGGTCCTGCTCGCCCGCCAGATCTCCGGGCTCCAGCAGCTGCCGGACTCCACCCCCGTCCATCTGCACGGGCGCGACGGGCTCGTTCCCCTCGGCGAGCTGGTCGCCGAGATCGGTCGATGAGCCGAGCCCGCGCCTAGAGCGGCCGCACCGAGCGGAGCGAGGCCAGGATTGCCTCCTCTGCCGCGCCGCCGTGGGCGCGGGGGACCTGGGCGACGGCCTGAAGCACCTTGCCTTCCCGCACCGCGAACACCATCCAGCCGTGCACGGGCATCCCGCGATAGATCTCCGTGAACTCCCCGAGCGCGCCGGGCCCGCCGTCCTCCATGGCGATCTTCTCTTCGCGTATCCACTCGAGCTCGCGAATGGGCCCTGCTGGCGGCCGTGCCACGACGTCCGTGAGGTAGCTCATGGGGTTCTCGTCGCGGGCGAGGCGGGTGGAGACGATCAGGGTGGCGAAGCCGTCCGTCGGCTGCGCTGGCGGCGCGATCTGACTTCCGTCTCGGTCGTCGGAGCGACTGCTCCAGCCCGGCGGAGGCCGAATCGAGAAGCCTGCGGTGGTGTTGGTGTGCCACTCGGGCACCTGACGCTTGGACTGGTTGGCTTCGCTGATGGCGAAGATCCACACCGCAGCTGCCAGTAGCAGGCCCGAGAGGATCACGCGCCAGCTACCGGTCATGCCTGTCGCCTCCTCCGAAGGATCAGACCGCCTTGAGCACCAGGGCGGCGTTGACTCCCTCGCGGGTCATCACGCAGATGAGCGTGTTCCGAATCGCCATGGTCCGCGGCTCCGGCGAGGTCGGCCCCTTGTACTCGGGAATGGGATTCTCGCGGTTGAGGTCCCCGGGGACCTTGCCGTGCTTCATCGCCATCAGCGCCACGGACGCAGCCATCGGTCCAATGGCCGCCTCGACGGCGCCCACGTGGGCCGTGACGCACAGCACCGGCACCTCACCGACGCGCGGTCCGAGGAGCTCCGCGAGGCCGGCCGCCTCGATGGCGTCGACCTCCACGTCAGACTCGCCGAGGGCGGTCACGAGGTCGATCTCCGAAGCCTCGATGCCAGCCATCTTCATGGCCTTGCGCGCCGCGCGAATCATTCCCTCGGGCCCCGCAGGCAGTCCGCGGTTGCTCGTGGGGGCCTTGAACCAGTCGCCGTACCCCGCCAGCTCCGCCAACACGGGCGCTCCGCGCTCGGCCGCCGTCGAGGCGCGCTCGAGGACCAGCATTCCGCCGCCCTCTCCGGGCACGATGCCCGTGGCGTCCTTGTCGAAGGGACGTCCCGCCTTGGCAGGCTCGGCGTCGGGGTCGCTGTTCAAGTGCCGGGTCGCGCGCATCATCATCATCTGATCGTGCACGGAACTGCCGACACCACCGGCGTACATCACGTCCGCCAGGTCGTCGCGGATGGCCTCGAAGGCTCGCCCGATCGCCTGCACACCACCGGCGGGAGTGCCGAGGAATGTGTTCACCGGCCCGCGGCAGCGGCCCTGGATGCCGGCGTGGGCGGTGGGCATGTTGTTCATGAGCTTGAGGAACTCGAAGGCCGTGAACTTCTTGATGGCCGCCGGGACCTTGCTGTCGTCGATGGCCACCCCGCCCGGCTTGCGCGAGATGACGTGGTGGGCGAACCGCACGTACTTGTCGAACTTGTCGGAGTTCGTGTAGCTCGCGATGTAGGCGCCGCGACGCTTGCTGCCTTCCCAGGGAGCGACCTGGTCCTTGCGCCCCTCCTCGGGCCCCAAGGGCACCTCGGCGTTGACCATCGCGTCGCCGAGCGCCGCGGTGGAGAGGAACGTGTAGCGGGTCATCGTTCCCGGGCGCATCTCGCGGCTCGCGGGCAAGCCCCGAATGACCTTCGCGGGCCGCTCGGTGATCTCTCCCCCGTACCCGGGACGTAGCGAGGCGCGGGGCTCAGGGAGCTTCTCCACCTTGCTCTCGCCGGCAAGCATGCCTTCGTAGAGGGTCTGTGCCCCCAAGCCGAAGGGCGACAGGACTCCACATCCGGTGATGACGACGCGGTCGCGCGAAGTGCTCATCTCAACCCTCGTAACGGCGATAGACCACGGAGACGTTCATGCCTCCGAAGCCGAAGGAGTTCTTCAGAATGACGTCCACCTTGGCCGGGCGGCCCGTGTTGGGCACGTAGTCCAGGTCGCACAGGGGGTCGGCTTCTTCGTAGTTGGCGGTGGGCGGAATCACGCCCTCGAGAATCGTCTTCACGGAGAGGCACCCCTCGAGGGCACCCGCGGCGTGAATCAAGTGCCCGAACATGGACTTGTTCGAGCTGACGGGCGTCTTGTAGGCGTGGTCTCCCAGCGCCTTCTTGATGGCCAGGGTCTCGGCCCGGTCGTTGTAAGGCGTCGAGGTCCCGTGGGCGTTGACGTGATCGACGTCCTCCGGCTTGAGACCGGCCGATTCGATGGCCCGAGTCATGCAAAGCGCCATTCCCACGCCCTCGGGCTGCGGGTCGGTGAGGCGGTACGCGTCGCAGCTGTAGCCCCACCCGGCCAGCTCGGCGAGAATCGTGGCCCCACGTGCCTTGGCGTGCTCCTCGGACTCGAGGATCAGCACCGCGGCACCCTCCCCCATGACGAACCCGTCACGACCAGCGTCGAAGGGGCGAGAGGCGTGCTCGGGGTCGTCGTTGCGCGTGGACAGGGCCTGCAGCATCGCGAAGCCGGGAACCAGGACCCGGGTCACGGGGGTGCAGACGCCGCCAGCCAGGGCCACGTCCACTTCGCCGCGGGCGATCATCGCCGCAGCATCGGCGACGGCATGGGAACCGGACGCACAGGCCGAGGCCGTGTTGTTCACGTGGGCGGCGCCGATGAGCACCGCACAGGCCGGAGCAGCGGTGTCGAGGTGGAACTCATCGAGCCCCTGAGCCTCCGGCTCGTCGGGGGCTTGAGCGTAGAAGCTCGCCATGTCCGAGGTGTAGGGATCGCTGTCCTCACCGTGCAGGCGCAGGGCGATGGGCCCGAGGAAGTCGATGTTCGCGGGGCCCACGCCGGTGGACAGCACGATCGCGCGGCGGTCCTGCTCGTCGCCGGTGGCGGCGTCGAGGTTGGCGTACTTCACGGCGCGATCGGCTGCGCCCACGACGTAGCGCAGCGCATCGTTGTGCACGGTGTAGGGCCCAACCATGTCGGGGGCCTCCACCTCGTACTTCACCTCTGAGCCGATCTGGCACAAGAAGCCTTCGGGATCGAACTTGGTGATGCGACCACACTCGTTCTCACCGCGAATGATCCGCTGATACACCGCGTCGATGTCGTCCCCATGGGGCACGACGACTCCGAGTCCGGTCACTACGACCTTCTGCCTGCTCATCGCTTCACTCCGGCTTCACCGGCTCACCTAGAGCCACGTAGAAACTCTCGTCGCCCTCACCGCGTACATGCACGAGGGCGTACTTCCGTCCGTTCCAACCGCCGGGTTCACGACGTGTCAGCGCTGCGCAGACTGCCACGCCACCCCAGGCGCCGTGGAACTCTCCGAGCGTCACCTTGTCAGCGACGAACTCGATTCCCTCGAGGGCGGCCCCGTGACCGCCCTCCTTGGCGGACTGTTCCAGCTCCGCGCGCTCCTCGGCGAGCCGTTCGAGCGTAGGCGTCGCCAGGGAGACCAGGCCCACATCCTCGAGACGAAGTCCGAGTCGGACCCCCACCGCTTGGAGCCCTTCGGTGATGCTGCCGCGGTGGCGGACGACCCCCACCAGCTCCGCGAGGGGCGTGACGTCCCGGGCGCGCATCGCCGCTTCGTCCTCCACCAACACGACCCCGGAGCCTTCACTCAGAGTGGCGCCCTGCCAGTCGGGGTCCCGCTCCCGCAAGACGAGATGCAGGTCGACGAAGCGCTCGACGCCGCCGCACAGCAGCCCCGGAGCCCGCATGGCCTCGATCTGTCGGAGTCCCGACCACATCGACTCGGCTCCCGCTCCGTCACCGCTCACAAACGTCGCGTTGGGACCTCGAAGCTTGAACGCCACCGCGATCCAACCCGCAGGGGCATTGTCGACAGTGCCCTTGAAGACCAGGGGAGAAGCGCCCTTGAGCACGCCTTCCTTGATGGTGTACCGATCGAAGCGCTGGTTCTCCTCCATGCACCCGTAGGAGGTGCCGAGGAAGACCCCGTAGGCCTCGCGCTCCTCGAGGGTCAGCCCGGACTGCTCCAAGGCGAGACGCGCCGCGACGTAGCCGTAGCGGGAGTAGGTATCCACCTGGCCCCAGCGGCGATAGGTCGCGGCGCTGGCGGGATCCTTGATGGGACCGACTCGGCCCACGTCGATCGACGGGCCACTCCCCGGTGACTCGACCGCGAACGGAGGAGCCTCACCACGGAGGGCCTGCTCCAGGGCCTCGATCCCGAGCCCGGCCCAGGTCACGCACCCGGCGCCGACGATGAAGCGGCGACCCATCTAGACCCCCGCGCGCTGCAGGAGCAGCGCGGAGTTGTTCCCACCGAAGGCGGAGTTCGTGCTGAGCACGATGTCCATGCCCTCCACCGGGCGGGTCTGGTGGGGGTTGAAGTCCCAGTCCTCGAGGCCTTCGAGGGGGGCCACATGGGAGACGGTGGGCGTCAACACTCCATGCCGCATTGCGAGGATCGCCATCGCTGCGTCGAGAGCACCCGCGGCGCCCAGCGTGTGGCCGAACACGGACTTCACTCCCGTCAGGGGTGGCATCTGGCCGGCGTCCGCCAGCTCCTT
Organism: Deltaproteobacteria bacterium; assembly: GCA_023954745.1. Classification (GTDB taxonomy): domain Bacteria; phylum Myxococcota_A; class UBA796; order UBA9615; family UBA9615; genus JAGSHC01. Next base: position 15,696 of record JAGSHC010000016.1, read on the forward strand.
GAAGATGCGCGCAAAGGCGACGCTCTCCATCCCGTCGTTGAAGGCGGTTCCGGTGCCGTGGGCCGAGATGTAGTCGACGTCGGCGGGACCGATGCCGGCCTCGGCGAAGGCCTGCCGCACGGCCCGCTCCAAGCCGCCGCCCTTGGGGTCGGGAGCGGTCATGTGAAACGCGTCGGCGGCGACTCCGCAGCCGATCACTCGCGCCAGGATCGTGGCCCCTCGGGCGATGGCGTCGTCCTCGCGCTCCAGGGTCATCAGGACCGCCCCCTCAGCGAGTACCGTGCCGTCCCGGTTCTGGTCGAACGGTCGCAGGGGCCCGGACGCGAGCGCGCCGATGCAGTGAAAGCCCGTCAGAACGAACTGGGTGAACGCCTCGAAGCCCCCGGCGAGCACGCGACGCGCTTCGCCGCAGCGAATGAGGTCCACCGCGTGCATCAGGGCCACCGACGACGAAACGCAGACCATGCCCACCGTCGACGTGGGCCCCTCAGCGCCCACCCGCTTCGCCAGCCGGGTCGTTCCGAATCCCGGGCGGTACTCGGCGAAGGCCTTGCGGTCTGCGTCGGTGGGCTCGGGGACAGGGCGGGAGGCGTAGGAGCGGTGAATGGCGCTCGCGGACTCGATGGCTCCCTGACAGGTGCCGAGTACGACGCCCGTCTCGGGGCCGCGTTGGGTGTCACCCCAGCCAGCGGCTCCGAGGACTTCGTCCGCCGCCAGGTCGAGGAGCTGCAGCGCGCGGTCCTGGCCGGGAACGCGCTCGATGCTGTGGGACTCGCCTGCGATCTCGAGGCCGTAGGGGCCGGGATCGAAGAGAGTGAGCTCGCTCAGAGCGCTGGTGCCTTCACTGAGGACCTTCCAAGCGCTGTCGACACCTGCACCCGCCGACGTCACCAGCCCAAGTCCGGTCACGACGACCGGCACCTGGCTCTCGGCGGTGCGGGGACCCGAAACCACGGAGGCTCAGGCCTCGATGCGGACGCCGATGGCGGCGTGCACTCCATCGACGGTGAATGAGGAGGCGACCGCCGTGGCGCCGGCGCCCGTGCGCCCAGCGCGGGCGAGGCCGCCAGCGAGGGTGGCGCAGCCAGGATCCGCGTCCACCGTGATGCGCGCCGGCGTGGCGTCGCCTCGGCCGGTGAGGAGCGCGGCGGCCAGGCCCAGCGGCCCCGTCGCGGGACCCGAGAAGCCAATGTGGGGTGTCACGGCGACGACGGCAGGTGCGCTCTGGGCACCAAACGCGAGCCGATGCGCCTCGTCGTCCAGGCGGTCCATGTCCGGCCGCCCGAGACCCGACGGGGCAACCCAGTCGGGCGTTCCGTCAGGAAGGGCGGCGCGGAGAGCCTCGGCCCGCACATCGGCCTGACCGGCCGCGTCCGGGATGATCATGCGCTGCCCATATCCGGTGATCTCCGCGAGGATGGTGGCGCCGCGCGCTTCGGCCATCTCCCGCTCTTCCAGATAGAACACCGCGCCCCCTTCGCCGGGCAGGCTCCCCGCCTGGGTCGAGTAGGGACGGACGCGGTCGCCGCCGGCGCCCTCATCGGTGTTCCAGAGCCCGCGCTTGTGCTGCCAGGCCAGGTGTACTTCCTGGAACGGGCTGAAGGCCGCCCCGGCGATCATTGCGGTCGCCTGACCGCTCCGAATCACCTGAACAGCCATGCCGATGGCTTGCATGCCCGAGGCGTCGCTGCCGAGGTACGTGCAGGCGGGCCCCTGGTATCCGGTCTGGATGCTCAGGTGGCTCGACGGCATGTTGGGCAACGCGCGAAGGAAGTCGAACGCGCTGGCGAACTTCATCGCCTCTGCGAGGCGACCGTCGTCCAGCACGAAGCCCGTCTCCTCACCCTCGGGGCGATGAGACAGGATGCGAATGGCGCGGACCTGTTTGGCGAAGTCCGGCGGCACGATGAACGAGCCGAGGAATGCGCCACGGTCCAGGTGCTTGCTGCCGTCCGGGACCATGTCCAGGCTCTTGAGCAAGTCCCCTGCTGCGATGCAGCCGAGCTGAGTCTGTCGTGTCATCGTCGACAAGCGCAGGACGCGCGTGTCGAACCAGAGCTTGAACTCCTTGCGCGGCAGATCGAGCTTCGCCCCCACGCCGGGAGGCAATGCGCCCAACCGCCCCTCCAGTGGGGCGAACCCGTCGCGCCCGGCCGACAAACCGTCGGCCAACGCGGCGGGACCCACACCAAAGGGAGAGGTGACCCCGAGTCCGGTGATCACCACACGGCGGGGCGCACTCAAGAGCTCAGCCCTCGCTGCTCGCCGCGACGAAGTCCACCAGGGCTCCGACGGTGAAGAGCTGCAGAACGGAGTCGCGCAGCTTGTCAGCGTCGAAGGGGTCCACTCCGCCAACCGCGGCGCGGTCGAAGTTGATGTGGAAATCGTTGGTGAGGGAATCGAGCGCCTTGTTGACGTCCTCGGTGGTCGAGTTCTCACCGACCGACGTCAGCAGCGCGCCGAGGTCGTCCGTGGGGAAGGGGAAACCAAAGTCCTCTTCCATACGGAAGGAGATCTCGAGGAAGTCGATGGACTCGAGGCCGAGGTCGTCGAACAGCGTGGCCGTCTCCGTGCACTCTTCCTCGTCGACTCCGCGGGTCTCGACGATGATTTCGGTCAGCTTCTCAAGGATTTCGGCCCGATCAGCCATCTCATGCCTCCGTTTGCGGCCTTGCCGCTCTGCGTTCACTCCCGGGCCTCAGCCCGGACCGGGTGGTTCTTGTCAGCGGGCACCCGCCGCGTAGCGACGAATGGCCAGGGTCGTGTTCTGTCCGCCGAAGCCGAATGCGTTCACGAGAACGCCGTCAACCTCGACTGGCCTCGGCTCTCCGACCACGAAATCGAGGTCGCATCCGGGGCCAGGGTTCTCGAGGTTGGCCGTAGGATGGGCCTGCCCCGAGACGATGGTCTGCACCGCGACCACCGCTCCGACGGCGCCAGCGCCATGGATGAGGTGACCGATGGCGCCCTTGCTCGCCGAGACCACCAGGTCGTCAGCGTGCGCTCCGAAGGCCCGCCGAATGGCGCGGGTCTCGGCGATGTCATTGGCCGGCGTGCTCGTGCCGTGCGCATTGACGTAGGTGATGTCCGTGAGCTCCATGCCACCGTCTTCGACGGCGCGGGTCATGGACAGCGCCATGCCCTCGCCTTCGGGCTCGGGAGCGGTCAGCCCGTAGGCGTCCGAGCTGTATCCGACGCCGGCGAGCTCGGCGAGCACGGTGGCTCCGCGGGCCTTGGCGACGGACTCGAGTTCGAGGATGAGCGCGGCAGCGCCCTCCCCCATGACGAAGCCGTCACGGTCCGCGTCGAAGGGACGCGAGGCGCGGGCCGGGTCGTCGTTGCGCGTCGACATGGCGGTGAGGTTGCAGAAGCCACCCATCATCTCGCGGGTGATGAGCGTGTCGACGCCCATCGCCAGCGCGACATCCGCCTCACCGTTGCGGAGCAGCGTGACCGCGTCCCCGATGGCGGTGGGGCCGCCGGCGCACGCGGTGGAGACGAGCATCGCCTGGTGCGCTCCGAAGAGGTGCCCCAGTGCCTGCATGACCTCCACCTGGGAGTAGCGCTCCATGGGCGCGAGGACCCCGTCGTCGAGGAGGTGCTCGGCGACCTGGTCGGCGTGCAGTTCCTCGAAGGAGGCCTCACCCGCCGCCGTGGACTTGTCCATGGCGCTGGCGAGCACGAGGTTCATCTGGTCGTCGAACCCGCCGGCAGCGACCACCACTCGGCGACCGGGCGCGATGTCGAGGCTCTCATCGATGCCCGCGCACTCCATGGCCTCGGTGGCCGCAGCCACCGCGAAGGTCATGGGGCGACCCACCACGTCGTACGGGCCGACCTTGTCCGGCGCCTCGGGCCACTGAGGAACCTGTGCCGCCATCTGGCTCGCCATGCCCTCAGGTCCGAACAGGTCGTACCGCGCGACGGCGGAGCGACCGGACAGGAACGTCTCCCAACACTGGTCGACGCCAACGCCCGCGGCGGTGACGATCCCGATACCAGTGATGACGATTCGATCCGACATGGATCCAAGGCCTCGAAAGCTAGAATTCTTCAGTGGTTTCAGCCTGTTGGACCGGCTTGATCCCTCATGCCGGCCCGCAAGGTGCGCTTTGCTACCACGCTGGCCGGGGGCTGTCTACCCAACGACTGGCGCTCTGATCCCCGCCGTCACTGCGTTCTCGGCGGGTTGAATGACGATTCAGGAGCTGGCGGGAGCACTCCCGGCTTCCAGCGCATCTTCGTGAGCCGCTTCGCCGCCCGCCGCCTTGGGCTTCTTGCGACCGAAGTCCGTCTCGATGCAGTAGTTGAAGAGCAGATCGAAGTAGTCCGTGACCGCCACGACGGGGTCGATGCCCAGGCGCGCTGCGTCCTCTTCGGTGCTCTTCGTGTCGAACAGCGGGCTGCGCACGAAGTACGGCATGTACACCGTCCCCTGGTTGATCAGGGTGCGCTGGGCCGGGCTCGCGTTCTTGTCGATCGCCGGCTGGTAGACCTTCCAGAACATCTCGGGCGTCACGAACTTGGGGTAGCTCTGGTTGAAGTACGAGCTCGCCGCCGTCGCCAGGTCGCGGATGTGGCAGATCTTCTCGGGACCCGCCGCGAGATGGTAATCGCGGCCGATGCACTCATCGTCCAACGAGAACTGCACCAGGCAGTCAGCGACGTAGTTCACGGGCACGACGTCCACCGGGGTGTCCTCGTAGCCGATCATCATGTTCCACCAGCCACGCGCGTACACGCGAAGGGGCCAGTAGAGAACGTTGAAGTTGCTGGTGGCGCCAGTGCGGCTGTCACCGACGACCGTGCTGGGTCGGTACACGGAGACTGGGTTGCCCTGACTGCGCCAGCTGCGCACGAGGCTTTCGGCCTCGAACTTGCTCTGCTCGTAGTCGTTGGCCCAGCCCAGGGCGTGGTTGCTCAGCTCGTTGGGGCTGACCACGTCCTTGCGGCTGCCGGACACGTAGGCGGTGGAGACGTAGTCGAGACGGCGGAAGCTGCCTTCGCGCTGCATCTTCTCGCAGACCTCGAGGACGCGGCGCGTGCCGTCGAGGTTGAACTTGCGGCTCTCGGCGAGGGCCATCGCGAAGTCCACCGACGCGGCGCAGTGCACTACGTGGTCGCACTCGGCGACGATCTTGGCGAGGTCTTCGTCGGAGATGCCGAGGCCCTCCTTGAGGAGGTCGCCCTTGATGAAGGAGAAGCGCTCGCGCATCTCTTCCTTGCGGTCACCGAAGACGAACTCGAGCAGCTTCTCGGAGCGAGTCGCGAGGTGCTCCTCGTCCCGGGCCCGCACCATCAGGATGTAGTGGAGTTCGGGGGCCTGGTCGACGTAGCGCATCAGCGCCTGGCCACCAACGAAACCGGTCGCGCCGGTGAAGAACATGGACTTCATGGGAGTCTCCTTTTGGTCCAGCTACTTGCGGGCCCGCTCGACGGCGGACTCCCACTCGGTGGCCTGCTTGGCCTTCGCTTCGGTCTTCTCGTCGCCCTCGAGCCAGTCGAGGAAGTTCTCGCCCATGGAGATGCCGCCGTCGGCCCGAAGCGTCTGACCGACGATCCAATCCGCGTCGGGAGTGCACAGGAACGAGACGATGCCGGCGAGGTCCTTGGGACGACCCACCCGGCTCAGGGGGGACTTGACCTCGCTGTAGTTGTCGACCGCGTGGGGGTACTGGAACCAGTCGAGGGCGCGAGTCTTGATAGGCCCGGCCGAGACGGCGTTGCAGTGGATCCCCAGGGGGGCCAACTCGAACGCGAGGTAGCGGCAGAGCGACTCGAGGGCCGCCTTGCTCACGCCAATGCACGCGTATTCGGAGAAGGTCATGTCCGCGCCGATGGAGCTCAGGCCGATGATGTGGCCGTTGCGGTCACCGAGCATCGGAGCGAGGTGCTGCGTCATGCGGAGCAGAGCGGTGACGTTGATCGCCATCGCTGCGTTCCAGCTGTACAGACCCATCCGGAGGATGTTGCCCATGGTCCCGAAGGCGGCGTTGTGCACGAGGATGTCGAGCTGCCCGACCTCCTGCTTGATGGACTTGCACAGACCACGAATGGCCTTGTCGTCCTTCAAGTCAGCCTGGAAGACCCAGGTCTTTCGGCCAAGCGCCTCGATCTCGCGGGCCGTTTCGGCCGCGGTCGCGCTGTCCTTCTTGTAGTTGAGGATGATGTCGGCGCCGTCCTCGGCGAGGCGCATCGAAATGGCCTTGCCGATTCCCCGGGAGCCGCCCGTGACGAGCGCGATCTTGCCTGCGTGCTTCATTTGGCCTTCATGCTTTCAAGCTGGTGCGGAACACCCCTCCGCTCGGGCGCGCGGATGGTATTGCCTAGCCCCCCTTGGGTCAACCAATTCGCCCTTGCATACGTCGATGACACAAGGCTGTCCGCAGGTCACGATCTCACTTGCTGAAAGGTCAGCGAGACGCGTCCCGGTCCCGGAGAAGCCGCCCGGCGGTGGGCGCCAAGGCCTCTCCCAGCACGGCATGGCCCAGTCGGCTGGGGTGCAGCTGGTCCCAGAAGTAGGCCTCCCCCGCGGCGGGGGGCCCTCCCGTGGCGGCGGAATGGGCCCCGAGGATCGCGTGTGCGTCGAGCATCACAGCGCCGGTTCGGGACGCTGTCTCTTCGGCGATCCAACGCAGGAGCCGTCGGCGCTCCGTGTCGGAGGGGTAGCTCTCGGCGGTGACGAGGGCCTGGGCCACCACGATCACCGGCACCCCGCGAGCGGCGCCCATGCGCACGACGCGCTGCTGATTGCGGGTGCAGCGAAGGGCAGCGAGACGCGACAGGCGATCCGCGGTCTCTCCGCCGACCGGAGACTCGTCCTGCCAGGCACCGTCAGCGTCAGGGGCCAACTCCCTCTCCGGGAGGAGGTCGTGGATGATCCGCGCCACGTGACTCTCATCGAGCACGACCCGCACCGCCAGCTGCCAGGGGGAGAACGCGCGCATGCCCGCGAGGGTCTCGAGACGGCCCAGGTCGTTGATGCCGTGATAGAGGACGATCAGGTCGGGGTCGGCGTCGAGGACGTCCACCGCTGCAGACACGACGTCGTCGCTGATCGCCCCTCCGATCCCTCCGTTCAGCACCTCCACATCCTGTCCCGGGTGGTCAGCCCGGAGCCGACGGCCGAGGACCTCCGCGAAGGACTCCTCCCGCAGGTGGTTGCTCGCGTGCACCGACGACTCTCCCAGAGTGACGACCCGCCAGCTGCCCTCAGAGGTAGGGGGCACAGCAGCCCAGCGGGCCCCTTCGTTGATGGTCTCCCTGAAGGGCCGCCCCGACAGGGTCCGCGACTCCAGGAGCGTGCCCGCGGCGTCCGCAGTTCCCCGCATCGCCTGCGGCTCGGACCAGCCCGCGCCGCCGACGGACGCCAGCGGGGTGACCCCAAGGAAGGGCAGCACCGCCTCTGCAGCCAGGAGAAGGGTGGGCGCGAGCCCCAGAGCTCCGGCGGGAAACAACACCCTGCGCCACGCCGGTCGAGACCTCAGCAGGAGGACCCACAGGCCCCAGGCGGCAGCGAGCACGCCCCAGGCCCACGCAAGCGGTGAGAGCCGACGGGGCGGCGGGATCACTGACTCCGTCGTCGCGCGGGCGACCTCGATGGGGACGACAGGTCGGAGGGGAGTGCCGATGCGCTGAGGGTCGTCGCGCGCGTGGCCACAGAGGGACGACTGGCGACAGACCTCCTGAGCGAGCTCCACCTCTGCGGGGCTGCCGTGGGCCTCCAATGCCCCCAAGTACCAACCCTGCAAACGCTGCAAGAACAGGTAGCCGTGATCTCCGCTGTCGGTCTGGAGACGCACCAGGCCATCAGGCCCTGCGTCGAGGACGTCGGCGAGCCACCGCGACGCCTCCGCCGCCACCAGTCCACCATCGTCCGGGGGGAGGCGGGGCGCCGTGTCCCCGCCCAAGGGCGCCAGCCAGTCGTGGTGCAACCGACTCCAGGCGAGGGACGCGAGGTCGGCGTGGGCACTGACCTGCCCCTCCTCATCGAACAGGTGCTCCCTCATGAGCTCGGGCCCGAACCCCTGGAGGCCCCGAAGGAGTCGCTCGTAGAGATCCGGGTCGTTGATGAGATGGGCCGCCTTTCCCCGGTGGTAGGAGAGATACATCAGGGGGATCAGGGTGGGATCCGCTCTGCAGACCGCGATCCGGGCAGCGTCGAGCTGGGCTGGACGGGGGGCAGACTCGCTGAGGAGCGGACTCAGCTCGGCGGCGGTGACGGAGCCTGCGCTACACGCCTCGGCGACGAGGCGCTCCCGATCGTCGGGAGCGAGGTCGTCCGCGAGCAGACCGTGCAGCGGCGCCGCCTCGACGGAGGACGTGAGGAACACCGCGAGCAGCGGCAGGACGCGGGCGATCATGCGCACGTCCTAAGGATGGCGGATCAGCGCTGGCGGGTCTTCGTAGGTGGAGGGAAGATGGAGCCATGCGTGCATCCCACCTGCTGTTGAGTCTGCTCCTGTGTGCCCCGATCTCGGCGATCGCTGACGATGGTGAAGCCGCCTCAGAGACCGAGGCGCCAGCAGATTCGTCCCCGGCGACCGAGGCGCCTGCGACCGAGACGCCCGGAGAACCCACGCTGGACCTCTCGCTGCATCGCGACCCGACGAAAGCGTCGGACGAAGAGGTGTGGTGGGGCGCGCTCCGCGTCACGGCGAAGCTCGATACGACGATGCTCTATCTCGACGGAGAGTTCATCGGGGAAGGCAAGGCGCTGCGTGACCGCATCTCCCCGGGGGTGCACCTCCTCGAGGGTCGGCTCGCGTCGGGACGAAAGATGACCAGCAGCGTTCTCGTGCGACCGGGCCACGTCGTCAGCTACGAGGTGCACATGGGGGACAAGACCGGAGAACAGGCCTACGCCGTACTCCTCAACGTCGCGGCGATCGTGGCGGCCACCGCCTTCGGGACGGCCGCAGCCATCGATGGCAGCCAGCCCATTCCTACGGACATGCCCGGACTCGTGACTCCCCTCGATGCCCTGAAGGCCGGGAATCGCGACGTCGAACGCCCCTGACCCAGGACGAGCCCCGCCGCGTTACCATCCCTCGCCATGAACACGCGCACGCTCCTCGTCCTGCTCGCCTCCCTCCTCCTGCTCGGCTGCGGGGAGCAGAAGGCCCTCTCTGCGGCCCAGGCATCGGGCACCCCCGAGGCCTACGAAGCGTTCCTCGAGCAATACCCCAACACGCCCCATGCCCCGATCCTGCGCACGCAGATCGAGGACCTCCGCTACCACGCGGCCAAGGATGGTGAGGGCCCCAAGGGCTGGCGCGAGTACCTCAAGCACCACCCCGAGGGAAAGCACGTCAAGGCGGCCAAGCGCCACGAGGACGAGGCTTCGTACGACGCGGCCCATGGTCTGCGTACCGCAGCCGCCTACCAGGGGTATCTCGACTCGCACCCCACTGGGCGCTACGTGAAGCAGGCCCGCGCGGAGATGGATGAGCTCGCCTACCAGGAGAACATCAGCATCGAGAACTACCGCGTGGAGCGGGTGAACCTGGCCAATGACCCCAAGGGGGATCTCAACGGCTGGGGGCTCTACGCCGACGTCACGAACAACGGAGAGCGCATCCTCATCGAGGTCGAGCTGAAGCTCGAGTTCACCGACCCTGCGGGCAAGGTCATCGGAGACCGCACCTGGTGGGTCGCCGCGGAGGAGCTCTTCGGAATGCCGACCCCGCCGCGGATCAAGCCCCCGCTGCGGGCGGGCATGACGCGCGAGTTCCAGTTCACCACCGGCGAGCCGCCCGAGGGCTGGGTCGACACCTTTACTCTGCGGCCGACGAACCTTCGGTTCCGCCAGTAGCCCCGGGCCGCGGCGGCTCGACCGGATCCGCGGGCCCGAACCCCTCGATCCGTAGCCGCTGCCCGTCGGGGCCCGGCACGAAGCGCCACACGTCCAACCCCTCAGCGCCGGCAAAGGCCATGAGCATCTGGCGGTCCGGCAGCAGGCCAGCGCGGAGATCAAAGCCCTCTGGGGGAGGTGACGGCGTCGTCGCAGGCGCGGGGGTCGTGAGCAGCACGCGGCCCTGAGCGTCGAAGCGAGCGAAGTGCAGGCGTCGCCCGTCGTCCTCGCCCGTCCAGGCCGCCAACCAGCCCGTGTCGAGGACCTCGCCTGGTGCTGCGCCCGCCGCCGCCGGAGCCGGGTCCATGCCCAGCACCCTCACCTGCTGGGCCTTCGGGATCCGCGCAAGCATCGCCATGCGACGCCCCGCCGGGCCGCTCCCGACGATCCCCGCCAGGGTGTCTTGACGTACCCCTCGGTAGCGCTGCCCTGACGGGGCAAGAAGACCTCGGACAGCGGGCTGCTCGAGGGAAGGACGCTGCATGCCATCGAGAACATCGACCCCGCCGTCGGGGCGACTCTCGAGCACCGAGCGGCCCACTGCGAGGTCTTCACGGGCGAGCTCCTGCGCCCGCCCCTCCGCGAGAACCATGCGAACCAGTACGCGCGAGCGAGCGGAGCTGACCACCAAGGCCGGAGGCGCCACCGTGTCGTCGAAGGCGATGTCCGCCGCGACGATGTCCTTGGGCATGAGCACGTAGTACGGGTCCCGATCAGGCTCCACGACGGTGACCCGGCGGCCCCGGGAGCCGAGCACGGCCACCCGGAGGGAGGAGCGGGACGCAGCCAACGCCTCGGGCCGCCGCTGAATCGCCCGCAGCGACGCGATGCGGTGCCAGCCTTCGTCGTCAGACCAGTCCGGCGAGAACTCGGCGGGGGCGGTTCCGTCGACGGCAATCGGGGGCGGGGCGGTCTCCGGCGCTTGGGCCGGAGCCTCGGGCTGCGGGGCGGCGCTGGTGCAGGCGCCGAGCAAGCCCGCCGTCAGCAAGACCGCGGTGGCGCGACTACTGAGCGCCATCCGGGGCCGGGGCCGGGGTGATGGTTTCGGCGACCTCGCGGTCCATCTCGGCTCGGAGCCGCTCGATCTCCGCAGCGAACGCCGCCTTGCTGGCCTCGGGCACGGTCCGCCGCGTCTGCTCATGCACCTTCAGGGGGTCGAGCACGCGGCCGTTGGAGTCGACGATCTCGTAGTGGAGGTGCGGCGCGAACGAGCGCCCCGTGTTCCCCGACTTCCCGATCTCCTGGCCAGCCTTCACGGTCTGACCGGCCTTCACTCCCGTGACGTTGAGGTGCAGAAAACGCAGCCGGCGCCCCTCGGAGCTGATCTCCACCGAGTTGCCGTTGTAGCGGTGGTTCCAGTTGGTGCGCAGCACCTTGCCCGCGAAGGGCGTGAAGACCGCGGTGTCTACGTCCACCTTGAAGTCCATGCCCGCGTGCCCACGGCCGTCCCCCACCAGGGATGTGATCTGCTCGTAGTCGGGCAGCACCGGCGGCTCCAAACGGGCGGGAACCTCGCGCCCGTCAGCGTCGAACCAGGTCGCGCTGGTCCAGCCCTCGGGCTGGAAGCGGAACGCCTCGAAGCGCTTGCCCATCTTCTGGCTGGTGTAGCTCAGGCTGTGGATGTGCACTTCGTTGGCGATGATCTCGTCGGGCTCGAAGATCACCGCCGCGACATCCCCCTTGCGCGGGTCCTTGCTGGGGTCGATCCACCAACCGAACAGCCGGCCCGCGGTGAGCGCGACGATGCTCCCCTGCACCGAGCCCAGCTGGTCCGTGAATGCGCGAGCCACGGGCCCATCGATCACCACCTTGGAGAGACGGGGGCCGTCCTCGGGAGTCTCAGGCTCCACCGGAGCGGGGGTCGCCTCGGGGACCGCAACGTCGCCAGCGCCATCGCCAGCGGCGACCTCACCCGACTCGGCATCCGCCACGGCCTTGACCGCGTCGGTGAGAACTCCCTCGCCGCCCTTCGGCTCCCACTTCAGGACGAAGAAGATGTTCGCCGCTACAGAGAGCAACAGGATGATCGGCAGCACGGGAATCCCCTGCTTGCGACGATCGAGACGAAGGTTTGGCTGCCGGCTGCGCACGGCCGGTTGCTAGCACGGGTCGCGGCCCCGTGGAAGCACGGCGCCCCCTCAGCAACGGGCAAGGATCCAGCGCGCGACGTCCTCCCACGCGGGGCGACTTCCGGAGTCGGTCACCCGAGCACGCGAGTCTCCCAGGCACAGCCAGCGCAGGCGCAGCCCCAACCGCGGGCAGATCCTCGACGGTGAGGGTCCCTCCATCTGCGGTCAGCACGCGGTGGGTTGAAGCGATGGCGTTCACCCGGGGCATGATAGGGACCATGACCTCTCCCCTGCAGACGCGCGTCCTCCCCCTGATCGGTCCCGGAAAGATCGGCCTGCTCACCTCTGGCGGCGATGCGCCGGGCATGAACGCAGCCGTGCGCTCGGCGACGAAGGTGGCCCTGGCCCGCGGGCACCGCGTGTATGGGATTCGACACGGCTACAAGGGCCTCCTCGATGGACAGCTGGTGCCCATGGACCACGGCGATGTCGACGACATCGTGCGCTGGGGAGGCACCGTGCTCGGCTCCGCCAGGGAGCTGAGGTTCAAGGAGCCCGCGGGCAAGGCCCTGGCTCAGGACCGCGTGATGGAGTTCGGCCTCGACGGCGTCGTCGTCATCGGCGGCGACGGGTCACTCACGGGCGCGCGGGAACTCAGCAAGCTCACGACGGCGCGCGGCGAGCCGTTGCGGGTGATGGGGATCCCGGCGTCCATCGACAACGACGTGGGCTGCACGTCCCTCGCCATCGGCGTGGACACAGCCGTGAACACCATCGTCGGCGCCGTGGACCGCATCGCCGACACCGCGCGAGCCCACGACCGCACGTTCATCGTCGAAGTCATGGGCCGCGACTGCGGCTACCTCGCGATGGTGGCCGCCATCGCCAGCGCCGCGGACGCGGTGCTGTACCGCGAGTCAGGCCGCTCCCATGACGAGATGCTCAGCCACCTCGAGCAGACGGTGCGGCAGGCGTATCGCCCGGGCGGCAAGCGGTCCCGCGCGAAGCGCATGGTCGTGATCCTGAAGGCGGAGGGCGTGACCCTGTCGAGTGCGCGCATCAAGGAGCACCTCGACGAAGCGCTGCTCAAGGAGATCCCCACCCTGGAGACCCGGGTGACGGTGCTCGGGCACCTCGTGCGAGGAGGAGCGCCCACCGCGATGGACCGCCTGATGGCCGCCCGCCTCGGCAACGTGGCCGTCATCGCCCTCGAGAACGGGCGCACCGCGATGATGGCGGCGTGGCGCCCCCCCGTCGGCGGCGAGGAGACCATGGACAAGGACGTGCGTCTCTTTGACCTGAACACGGTGCTCACCGAGACGGCAGCGCTTCGCGCGGCCACCTCGCCGGTCGCGAAGAAGCGGGTGGAGATGCTGCAGGCGGTGGAGTCAATCTTCGCGCTCTGAGTGACGGGGGCGCTCTTCCGCCCGCTTCAGTCTCGACAGAGGTCGCCGCTGGTGAGCCTGCCCTTCTCCTGCGGTGGAACCTCGCGTCCCATCATGTGCTCAATCACCCAGCCGATGACGGTGCTACTGCACGCCACCGTGAAGTGACTGCGGGTGCGCTTGCCGCGCCAGATGCGGAACGTCGCTCCCTCCAACCAGGCTGACTCCGCCATCACGGCGTTGTCGTGGCTGTGTGCCTTCCCGTCACCGTCACCGTCGAAGAGCGGAGCCGGCAGCAGGTTCGGCACGGTCTCGACCCCGATGCTCAGAGTGCGGGGGGCGCCGTCCTGGAGTGAGGTGCCCAGGGCCTCGAGAACCTCCGAGCCCGGGATGAGGTCGCATCCGATGGACCGCCACGGTTGCCGGAACGTGTCACATGCAATGTGGCCGACCCCGGTCCGCGCGCCGTGGTTCGGCGTGGACAGCAGGGTGAGAGAGGCATACGTGAAGTGGTTGAAGGGGTCTTGCTCGACGAGCCAGCGGAGCAGCAGTCCACCGGTGGAGTGACCGATGGCGTGAAACGGGCGGCTCGTTCGGTACCCGGCTCCCGCAAGGGCGGCGTCGATGGCAGGAGCGAGGACCCGCTGGGCGGCGTCGCCGATGTCCATCCCCTTCTCGGGCTCCCAGGCGATGGCAAAGGTCGCGTAACCAGCCTCTTGGAGGACGCGCTCCGCTCCACGCCACATGACCGGGTCTGAGGCGAACCCGTGGACGAGGACGACCGGAGTGGCCTCTGGATTGGAGTGATCGATGGCGCCACGGTCGCGCTGCTCCTCATCCGCCAGCTCCTGCCCCTGGAGCGTGAGCGCGCCCACCCCCCGAGTGCCGAGTGCCCTGCTGTCGCCGGGGGCGCTCTCGGCCGGACCCGAGATCACGCTCAACGCCCCCACCATCAGCACAAGCGCGGCCCTCGCGCGTGTCTTTACACCCCTGAGGTGCGTCCCTATGGTCCCGCGGACATGCGCGAGACCCTGCTCAGTTCCCCCCGACGACGAGGCAACCGCCTCCGCAACTTCGCCATCGTCTTCGTGCTGTTCGGCGTGTGCAGTCAGGCGTGCTTCTGGACCCTGACCCGACCACCCATCCCCGACGTCGTCGTTCCCGACGTGCCCGAACCCATCGTGGGCGGCACCAAGGCGACCGTGGGCGGAAGCTCGCTGGAGCGCCGCGACGGGTACTGGTTCATGCTCCACACCGGCGACGCCGTCACCCTGGGCGCCGAGCACGCGCGCCTCGGAGGTTTCCTCACCCAGCGGGCGGAAGACGTCATGCGCGCCGACTTCGAGCGCCGGCTGCCCGCCCCGCTCAAGGTCGTCCTGCCCCCTGTCCTGATGTGGCGTTTCCGTCACCTCGGCTCGTCCATCCCTACGCCTCTGCTCGAAGAGCTGTACGGCTTCGGTACGACGTACCCGGACCGCACGCCCTTCCCCTTGAACGCCTATCAGCGAGGCATCTACTACCACGCGCTGCACGACATGGTGCAGGACCTCGTGGGGAACAAGTTCGTCGACCCCGGCGTCGCGGGCGCGTGCACCGGGTTCGCCGCGAGCGGCTCGGGCACGACCGACGGCCACACCATCGTCGGGCGCAACTTCGACTTCGAGGTCGTCCCCATCTTCGACAGCGAAAAGGTGGTGCACCTGCACGCGCGCGAGGGAGCCATCCCCGTGATGTCGGTGTCGTGGATGGGCATGTCCGGCGTGCTCACGGGCATGAACGCCGACGGGATCTGGATCAGCTTGAACGCCGCCCGCAGCGAGGGCCGGAATCGCAAGGGTCCCCCGGTGGCGCTGCTCGTGCGGGATGTGCTCGAGCAAGCCCGCTCCATTGCGGACGTCGAGCGCCTGCTGGCGGAGACCGACCCCATCGTCACCGACATCTATGTGGTCGCCGACGGCAAGACCGGCGAGATCGCCGCCTTCGAGCGGGGTCAGACCCGCATGGGCAAGCGCGGCCCCGAAGCCAGCGGAAAGCTCGCCATCGCCAATCACCTGCTGAGTGAGACGTTCGTGGGCGACGAAGACGACGACAAGCTCCGCACGTTCAGCACGACCCTGGCGCGTCACGCACGTATGCAGGAGCTGGTGGACGATGCTCCGCTGAGCCCCGCCCGTGGGGTGGAGATCCTGCGAGACCGCCGGGGCCCCGGCGGGCGGGAGCTGGCGCCTGGGAACCGAAACGCCATCGACGCCTGGATTGCCACCCACTCGGTGGTCGCCGACATGACGGATCGCGTGATGTGGGTGAGCACCGCTCCCCACGCGCAAGGGGCCTACCGGGTCGTCGACATGCTCGGCGAGCTGAAGGCCGCCGGGCTTCCCACGACTGAGTGGCGCCGTGGTCTCGCCGACGGCGCGCGCGCCTGGGAGGCCTCCAGCAAGGTCACCCCCAAGCCGCTCCGCGCGGGGATCGCCCCAGAGCTCCCCGCCGGCGCGCAGCCAAACGGCCCCGCCGCGGAACTGGCTCGCCTTGTTGCTCCCCCGCAGGCTCCCATGCCCCCCGCCCCGGACGACATGCCGCCCGGCGACCTGGTCCAGAGCGGCGAGGACCAGACGGTCACCCGCTACCTCGCGCTGCTCGCAGACTCCGAGGAGTATCTCGCCCACGACGAGCCGACCCTGGCCCTCGACGTCGCGCGGCGGGCGCTGGCCCTCTACCCGCTCAGCGCGGAGGCAAAGCGCTGGGAGGCCGAAGCGCTGGCGATGTCGGGAGACGAGTCCGCGGCGCGCGCCGCCTTCGAGGACTACTTCACCCGCTACCCCGGAATCGGTCCCGAGTACTGGCGGGCCAAGGAGTGGCTCGAGGCGAAGTGACCTGGCTGGGTTCTTGGGCTCCTAGGAGCCCCGCCGGCGCTACTGGTTCTCGGCGATGAACTTGCAGCGGTAGATGGCGACGCCCTTGCCACCACGGAAGTTGAGGCGCTCGTCGACGATCTGCGCCGAGATCCCCACCACGCGGCTCCATCCGAAGAGCAGCGTGTAGTAGTCACTGTCCGTCAGTCCCGATGCGTTGAGCAGCGTGCCGCTGACCGCGTCTACGTTCGGGTAGGGGTTGGCGATCTTCGGGTTCTCCTGGAGAACCTTGACCGCCACCGTGCGCATGTTCGCCGCCGTGCGGAACAGATCGTCGTTGGGGCAGATCTCCTCGCCGAGGGCGTACTGGATCGTCGCCCGGGGGTCCTCGGCACGCAGCACTGCGTGACCGAACCCGTAGATGAGACGCTTGTTGGCCAGCGCATCGCGGATGAACCGCTCGATGTCGGCCGGGTCCGAGCTACCCACCGTCTTGACGAAGTTGAGGCAGTCCTGGTTCGCGCGACCGTGGCGCGGACCGTAGAGGCCAGCCATCGCAGCGCCCATGGAGGCGTAGATGTCGGCCAGCCCGGAGGCCACTGCCTTGCCGGAGAAGGTCGACAGGTTTCCGCCGCCGTGGTCCATGTGCAGGATGTAGAAGGTGCGGAGCAGCTTCGTCAGCGCCTCGGTGTCGCCACCGGGGACGCCGAGCATGTGCACGAAGTTCTCGACCAGACCGAGCTCGGGCTGGCTGGCGATGGGCTCACCCCAGCCGCTGCGAATGCGGAAGATCGCGGCGATCACCTCGGGCGTGCGGGCCAAGAGGTTGAGGGCGTCTTCCTGGAAGTCGTTGGTCTTCCCGGTCATGCCGAGGAGGT
Source organism: Deltaproteobacteria bacterium (assembly GCA_023954745.1). Classification (GTDB taxonomy): domain Bacteria; phylum Myxococcota_A; class UBA796; order UBA9615; family UBA9615; genus JAGSHC01. The sequence continues at coordinate 32,733 of JAGSHC010000016.1, forward strand.
TCAACCCCGCCAGGAACCACTCCATGGGGTGTCCCTGCTTGGGGAGCCCCTTGAGGAAGTTGATGACCGCGGGATCCACGGTCGCGCGGGAGGCGAGATCGGCCTTGAACGCCGCGAGTTCCTCGTCGCTGGGCAGGTGCTTGTTGTGCAGGAGGAAGACGACCGCCTCGGGCTCGAGCTTCGCGAGGTCCTTCACCGAGCGACCGACGTAGGAGACGCCCTCCATGGGGTCCACCTTGCTGGTCCAGCACGTGCCCACGGGGAATGCGCGGAGGCCGGTGTTCAGGTGCTTCTCGGTAATCTCGAACAGGACCTTGGGCGCGTCCTCGGACATGGGGATCTCCTCAGGTGATGAATGCCTGGCCTCGCGGACGCGCTCGTGGGCGTCTGCCAGGGGCGCGCATGGTACTGGCGGTTCCCAACCCTCGCAATGTCATGGTCTGCCCCCCGCGAAGTGGTCCGCCTCGGGACTTGACCACCTCCCCCCCCTCCCCAACCATCGCGCGCCTTGCCCGACGCTCCCCATCCGAGCCTCGCGCGCGCCTGCGTGTTGGTTCCCGTCTACAACAACGCCGCCACCGTCGGCGACGTGGTCCGCGCTGCGACAGCCGCCACGGGGCTCCCGGTCCTCGTGCTCGACGATGGAAGCACGGATGGATCGGGAGACGCCGCCAAGAAGGCAGGCGCCGAGGTGGTGACTCACGAGGTGAACGCCGGCAAGGGACAAGCGCTGCTCACGGGGTGGCGCGCGGCGGCTGATCGAGGCTTCTCTCACGCGATCTGCATGGACGCGGATGGGCAGCACCTCGCGGAGGATCTCCCGGCGTTCGTCGAAGCGATCGCCCGCGAGCCGAACGCCATTCACGCCGGGACCCGCCCCAAGACGGGCCCCAACGTTCCGCGCTCCGCCGAGATCGGCCGCGCGATCTCGGACTTCATGCTGTGGGCCTCGTCCGCGAAGGAGTTGGCGGGCGAGCTGCCCGACTCCCAGTGCGGGTTCCGGGCCTACCCCATCGCCCACGTGCTCGCGCTGCACCTGGTGGCGCGCCGCTACTCCATGGAGATGGAAGTGCTGGTGCGGGCGGCGTGGCTCGGCGTTCCCCTGAAAGCCCTGCCTATCTCCGTCTTCTATCCCCCCGCCGAAGAGCGAGTGAGCCACTTTCACAAGTGGCGCGACAACGGGCGGATCGTCTCGACGTACACCCGCCTGATGCTGATCCGCCTGGTCTGGCCGATCACGCACCCGCGGAAGAAGTTGCTTCCCTAGGCCCACTCCGGGTGCGTCGCACCGAGCGCCAACGAAGCTGACGCGGAGATCGGGCCTCTCCCGCCCCGGTCACGTGAAGATGATCTGGGCTCCGTCGGCCATCTCATAGAAATCGCCTGCCGTGATCACGTCGGCCACCTGAGGAATCAGGTCCTTCTGGTCGATCTTCATCATGTCCATGGCCAACTGGCATCCGTAGAGCTCGGCGCCTGCGTCGGTGAGCATCTCCATCATCTCGCGCACGCCAGGCAGATCGAGGTCCTCCATCTGCTTCTTCATCATCGACGCGGCGAGGTTCTCCATGCCTGGGAGTCCACCGATCATCGTAGGGATCGGACTTGCGGGGTTGCCCACGAGGTTCACGTGCAAGTGGTCCACCTTCTTGTCGGTGACGGCGTCGAGGCCGTAGAACGTGAAGAAGAGGACCGCCTCGATCCCGGACATGCGCGCGGCGTTCCCCAGGATGAGAGCTGGGTAGACCTCGTCGAGGCCTCCCTTGCTGACGATGATGGCGACCTTGCGCTGGGCTTCTTGAGTCTGCATTGGGATCTCCTCTAGATGCAGCCGACGGGCTTGGGCACGCCAGCGACGCGCGCCGCGGTCGAGCCCGGCGCCTTCTTGAACAGTTGATAGATGGCCTTCGTACCGAGGCCCGACAGGTTCGCCAGCTTGCGCACGTTCGGGGACGCGCCGACGGACAGGTAGTGGGCACGCATGGCATCCACGACCTGCCAGTGTTCGTCGGTCAGTTCGCCGATTCCCGCCTCCGCGGCCATGAGCACGGCAAACTCCCGGTTCCAGGTCTGCGGGTCCACCAGGAACCCACCACTGTCCAGCGCGTGCCCGGGAATGGTCACGCAGGCCCATCGGGCCAGACCGCCCTGCGCTTGCTTCGGGGCACCGCCCGCTGCCGCCGGGGAGGCCGACCGCGCCGCAGGACGACGACGAGGCGCCGATCGGGTCACTGGCCGCGCCGCCCGACGCCCGCTAGGAGCGAGCCGACTCGCGAGCCGACGCTGCCCCGGGGTCGCTCCCGAGTCCGACTGGGCCGCCTTGCCCACGGTCCTCAGGACCTCGAGCATCACCGCGAGACCACGCTGGATGTCCTCGTCCTTCGACTTCCGAATCGCCCCGACGACCCCCACCGGGTCGAGCGCGTCGGCGCGGTGCAGGACATCGGTGGCTTCGTTGGCCACGTTGAGCACGTCGGACTGCGTGAGGTTACGGACCGTGTCGAGGATCCCGACCACCGCGTCGCCGAGCTCGTCCACGTCCTCGGAGGAGTAGCTGGTGGCCACTCGGTCGAGCAGGCGCAGGGTCGAGCGGCCGAATGCGAAGTAGCCGCGCTCTTCCCACTCACCGAGGCCCCGGGTGCCCGCGTCCATCATCGCCGTGAGGATCGGACCGGACTCGGACACCAGCTCCGACATGGCGCGCTGGCGGTCCAACAACAGATCGACCTTGTCGGACAGGGCCTCGATGCGACTCTCGACGGTCGCGTTGTGATCCAGAGGTGCGTTCATGTCAGCTCCACTTCCCAGCCATCACCATCTTGTGATCGATGGGCAGGTCCTCGCCGCGCAGCAGCAGGTTCCAGTACATCCACTTGAACCCCAGCTTCCCCCAGTGGTTCACATAGCTCTCCTCGAGCAAGGAGAACGGCCCGATACCGGGCAGCGGGAATCGCCCGGGCAGGGGCTCCGTCGTGTAGTTGAAGTCGATGAGGATCGCTTTGCCGTGCCCCGTCTCGATGAAGCAGTTGGCGTGGCCGTCGAAGTCGGGAGCGAGGTCGCGGCCACCGATGAACCGCAGGATGTTCTCGGTCAGCACCTCGGCCTGGAAGTGGGCCACGGACCCCGCCTTGCTGGTCGGCAGGTCGGTGGCATCTCCCAGGACGAAGATGTCGCGATGGGCGACGCTCTGCAGGGTGTGTTTGTGGGTGGGCACGAAGTCGGAGTCATCACCCAACTCCGACCGCTGCACGAGCCGGCTGCCGTAGTGCAGGGGCACCGTGACCAGGAGGTCGTAGGGCACCTCCCGCTCGTCGTAGCCGATGAGCTTCCCACCGACTCCATCGACCACCTCGGTGTTGAACTCCGTGACCAGATGCACGCCCTTCTGCTCCAGGAGGTCCCCCAGCGCGGCGCTCGCGCGGGGCTTCGTGAAGGCGCCGTCCAGGGGGGTGGCGTAGACGAGCTCGACCTGGTCCCGAATCCCTCGCTCGGCGAAGAAGGCGTCGGCGAGGAACAGGAACTCCAGGGGGGCCACTGGACACTTGATCGGCATGTCGACGACGTTCACGACGAGCCGACCGCCCTGCCACTCCTCGAGCTTGCGCTGAAGGGCCGACGCCCCTTCGAGGGTGTAGAAATCGAACGCGGTCTCCATCCACCCAGGGCCACACAGGCCTTGGGTCGCCTCGGGCGCGATGCGCGTCCCCGTCGCGATGATCAGCACGTCGTAGGACAGGCTCTCGCCGTCCTTGAGGCGGACGGTGCGCGCCTCGGCATCGACCCGGTCTGCTGGCGCCAGGCGCAGCTCGATCCCGTCGCCGAGGAAATACGAGCGCGGGCGCACGAGGTCCGCCTCGTCGTACATCCCGAACGGGAGGAGCAACAGACCAGGCTGATAGATGTGGTCGGCGTCGCGGTCGAGGACCGTGACCGACCACTCCGCGCGAGGCAGGACCTTGCGGAGCTTGTTGGCCATCATGGTGCCGGCCGTTCCGGCTCCGAGAATGACGAGGTTCTTCATGGGGGCGTCTCCGGGTTCTGCTGCCCCGTCTGCACCCCCTGTGCCAGATCGCTCGAATGAGGCTCCAGACCCCCAAGACCTGAGCCGAACCCTCGCTTGTGTGCCTTATGCCACAGACGTCGCGCAGCCCGGCTGTGTGATTCCACACAGGGGGACCCCAGGAAGCCGCACCCCGAGGTGCGTCGTCAGGCGGACGCGGTGGCGTCGGCGCCGGGGACCGGGCCGCGGAGGCTGCCCTTGTCGGCCGGCCGGCCCTTGCGACCGAACACTTCGTGCTCGTCACACTCGCGCCACTGGACGAGCTGGTCGCCGATGGCGTTGCGCACCGCGTGCCCGAGCTGAGCGGCGGTGGGATCTTCGAGCTCGTTCATGTGCACCGGGGCGAGGACCTTGACCCGGATGCGCTTGAAGGGGCTGTCCCCTGCCCACGTCCAGGAACCCTTGGGGAGGATCTCCGAGGTGCCGTCGATGGCCACGGGCAGAACCGGCACGTCCTTCTCGACGGCCACCCGGAACGCGCCGGCCTTGAAGTTGCCCAGCGTGCCCGTGTCAGAGCGCGTGCCTTCGGGAAAGAGACCCACCGAGACTCCCTGGTCGATCCAGGCGCCGCACTCGTCGAGAATCCCGCGCGCGCTGAAGGGGTTCTTCAGGTCCGCGGCGATGTACCCCGCCCGGCGCATGTAGACAGCGAGCATCGGAATCTTGAAGAAGCGGATCCCCGAGACCCACTTGAAGTTGCTGCGCAGGCCCATCAGCACCAGGACGTCCATCATCGACTGGTGGTTGCTGCACACGAGGTAGGGGCCCTCCTCGAGTCGCTCGGCCCCCTCGATCTCGAGCTGCCAGAACGGATTGAGGGCCCACACCATGACGCCCCACCAGAAGACGCCCACCCGGTGGAGGAGGGAGCGGGCGGGATCGAATCGCTTCGGCACGAGCAGGGTCGGCATCCCGAAGATGAACGACGCAAAGGCGCAGTTCAGCACGATGTGCCAGCAGAAGACGGTGATCACGAATCGGCGGACTGTCGAGATACGAACCCCTCACCGCGCACTCCTCATGCACGAGCGGCGGCAGGATACAAAACCGGGTCCGGGGGTCCAGCGATTGTCCCTCGCGGGTCGGAAGTTGCCCTCGCCCGTGCCCTTTGCCGCTTCGGTTCGAGCGGTTAGAGTGCGCCGGATCGGGGGCGCGTCCCCGATCACCGCGGAGGACCGCATGCGCAGTCGCCATCTGATCGCTCTCTTTGTCGCCGTTCTTGCTCTCGCCGGCTGTCCGGAAGACTCCACCGCTCCGCTGGTGTTCTCTCCCGAGCCGCTGACTGCCCCCGACGCACGGCCCTATTTCACGAGCACCTCGACGGGTCAGCTCCTCAACGACTCGGGCCAGACCTACCAGGTCTCCGGCCTGACGGTCTCGGCTCAGGACGACGCCCAGGCCGTGGCCTTCCGCGTGACCTTTGCCGAGACGCCCAACGAGCCCGTCGTGCTCGAGCCCGGGCAGAGCGTCGCGCTGAACATCGAGTTCAGCCCGATCCTGCTCGGCGACTACGCCGCCACCGTGACCGCAATCACGCGCTTGATCTCCTACGACATCGGCGGCGGCGGGTGCTCCGCTGGCTGCGGAAGCGACGCCCCTTCGGACAACGAGCTGCTGGTGCAGACCACGATCGTCGCGCGCGCCGACGCAGAAGCGCCGTTCGAGGACTGCGACGACGGAGTCGACAACGACGGCGACGACCTCATCGACTGCGATGACCCGGACTGCGAGAACGACCCGGCCTGCCAGGGCGAGGATGAGATCTGCGACGACGGAATCGACAACGACGGCGATGGCGCCATCGACTGCGACGACACCGACTGCGCCCTCGACCCCGCGTGCGGGGAGATCATCGGCTGCGAGCCCGGGGGCGAGATCGAGTGCAGCGACGTACTCAACGGCAACACCAGCGCATCGGACGACAACTGGCAGGACTACTGCGGCGCAGGCGCCGACAACTGGTTCGGTGGCGAGGACATCTACGTCTTCGAGCCCAACGGCGACGGCACGGTCGAGGTAGCTGCCCAGGCCTTCGGCTGGAACCTCGACCTGACGGTCCTCGAGGCGACCCTCACGCCCCAGGGGGACATCTCCTGCGACCCGTCCGTGTGCGCGGCCAACTCCTGGAACTTCGGCGGCCCCGGCGAGTTCCTCGACTTCGAAGCCGACGGAGACAGCCTCTACTTCTTCGTCATCGACGGTCGCGGCCCCAACCCCACCGGCGAGTACGTGCTCCAGGTGCAGTGCGTCACGGGCGGGACCGAGGACATCTGCGACGACGGGCTCGACAACGACGCTGACGGGCTCGTGGACTGCGCCGACCCCGACTGCGCCGGCGACCCGGCCTGCGGTGAGGGCTGCGTGCCCAGCCAGACCCTTCAGTGCCCCGCCACGATCCTCACGGGCGACCTGAGCGGCCCTGACGCGACCAACTCGGTCACCGACTGGTGCGATGAGGGCTTCAATGGGTGGACCGGCCCCGAGATCGCCTACCTCTTCACTCCGAACAGCACCGGTGAGGTCACGGTCGACGCCAGTGGATGGCAGGGCAACGGGGACCTCGACATGACGGTCCTGCTGGTGCCGCCGCCGAGCCCCAACGGCGAGATCGCGTGTGACCCCGAGCTGTGTGTGGAGACGAGCTGGAACCCCGGCGGCCAGCCCGAGAACATCACGTTCGAGGCCTTCGCGGGCACCTCCTACATCATCGCCCTCGACGGCTGGGACGGCGCGGTGTCCGACTTCCAGCTGGTGCTGACCTGCGCCGGCGGCCCCGGTGAGATCTGCGACGACGGCATCGACAACGACGGCGACGGCCTCGTCGACTGCGACGACGACGACTGCTTCTTCGATCCCGCGTGCCAGGGCGGCAACGAACTCTGCGACGACGGCATCGACAACGACGGGGACGGCCAGGTCGACTGCGACGACGTCATCGACTGCCAGGCGTTCCCTGGCTGCGACTACGGCGGCGGCGACTGCTGCACCGACAACGGCAGCGCGGGGTGCGAGAACGACAGCGGCGAGGACTGCGTCTGTGCTGCTGACCCCTTCTGCTGCGAGGTCACCTGGGACTCCATCTGTGCGGACGTCTTCGAGAACCAGTGCGGCGGCGCCTGCGGCGGCAACAGCGAGACGGACTGCGCCAACAACGTCGACGACGACGGGGACGGACTCGTCGACTGCGACGACGCGGACTGCTTCGGCGACCCGAACTGCCTCGCTCCCCTGGTCGAGACGGACTGCGCCAACACCATCGACGACGACGGGGACGGACTCGTCGACTGCGACGATGCGGACTGCGTGCTGGACCCCGCCTGCCTCCCCCCGGGCACGGAGATCTGCGACGACGGACTCGACAACGACGCCGACGGGTTCATCGACTGCGACGACACGGACTGCGTCCTGGATGCGGCGTGCGACGCCGGTGACGGCGAGTGCTGCGCTCCCGGGAACGGAACGCCGGGCTGCGAAGACGAGCTGGGTGAGGACTGCGTCTGCGCCGCCGACCCCTTCTGCTGCAACGTCCAGTGGGACTCCATCTGCGCCAACACCTACGAGACGCAGTGCGGGGGCTCCTGCACGGGCACCGAAGTCTGCGACAACGGCACCGACGACGACGGAGACGGCTTCATCGACTGCGATGACGTGGACTGCGTCAATGATCCCAACTGCATCGCCCCCGGAATCGAGCTCATCTGCGACAACAACGTTGACGATGACGGCGACGGCCTCACTGACTGCGCCGACCCCGACTGCGCAGCCGACCCCAACTGCGTCGTCCCGCCGAGCGAGACGGACTGCGCCGACGGAGTCGACAACGACCAGGACGGCGACATCGACTGCGCCGACGCCGACTGCACCTTCGACGCGGCCTGCGACGCGGGCGACGGCGACTGCTGCACCGCCAACGGAACGCCCGGTTGCGTGGACGAGCCCGGTGAGGACTGCGTGTGCACCCTCGACCCGTTCTGCTGCAACAACCAGTGGGATGGCCTCTGCGCCTCGCAGTACCAGAACTCCTGCGGCGGCTCGTGCACCGGCACCGAGGTCTGTGACAACGCCCTCGACGACGACGGGGACGGCGACGTGGACTGCGACGACGCCGACTGCCTCGGCGATCCGAACTGCCTCGTCCCCACCACCGAGCTCGACTGCGCCAACGGAATCGACGACGACCAGGACGGGGCCATCGACTGCGACGACGCCGACTGCGTGCTCGACCCCAACTGCAACATTCCGCCGGTGGAGACCAACTGCGTCGACGGCATCGACAACGACCAGGACGGCGACATCGACTGCGCCGACGCCGACTGCGCGACCTTCCCTGGCTGCGTGAACCCGCCGGAGACCAACTGCGCCAACGGCATCGACGACGACGCCGACGGCCTCACGGACTGCAACGACAGCGACTGCCAGTTCGACCCCAACTGCGCGAACGGTGAGACCGACTGCGCGGACGGCATCGACAACGACTTCGACGGCGACGTGGACTGCGATGACGGCGACTGCAGCGCGGACATCGCGTGCGTCTCCACGGGCGCGTGCAACCCCATCGGGAACATCACGTGCGGCGACGTCATCAGCGGCAGCAACAACATGGCGGGCAGCACGAACCAGCAGGACGAGTACTGCGGGTTCAACCCCGCCGGCTGGAGCGGCCCCGAGGTCTCCTGGCTGTTCACGCCGCCGACCGACGGCTTCGTGGACATCACCCTGACGGGACTCACCGCCGATCTGGACATCCAGGCGCTGGTGCAGGATGGCAACTCCTGCGACCCCAACGACTGCGAGGCCAACGGCTGGAATCCCCCGCCGCAGCCCGAGCAGATGGACTGGTTCGCTTTCGCCGGAACGCCCTACTACATCCTCATCGACGGGTGGCAGGGCGCGCAGTCGAACTTCACGATGACGATCACCTGTACCCCGCTGAACGAGGTCGACTGCTCCGACGGCATCGACGACGACCAGGACGGCTTCGTGGACTGCGACGACACCGACTGCCTCGGCAGCGCCTCGTGCCCAGAGACGGACTGCGTGGACGGCGTCGACAACGACGCCGACGGCTTCATCGACTGCAACGACGTGGACTGCTTCGGCACGGTGACCTGCATCCCCGAGTTCCTCTGCGACAACGGCCTCGATGACGACTCCGACGGCGACATCGACTGCGACGACAGCGACTGCGCCGCGGACCCGAACTGCGTCCAGCCCGGCAACGAGACCGTGTGCGACGACGGAGTGGACAACGACGGTGACGGCCTGACGGACTGCGCCGACCTGGACTGCGCCGGTGACGCGAGCTGCACCGCGGAGGTCTGCGACGACGGCTTCGACAACGACGGCGACGGCGACGAGGACTGCTTCGACACCGACTGCCTCGGCTTCCCGGGCTGCAACGTCGAGACGGACTGCAGCAACAACTTCGATGACGACGCCGACGGCCTCGCCGACTGCCTCGACACGGACTGCTTCGGGGAGCCCGGCTGCCCGCTGGTGCTCTTCAGCAGCGTCGACGACGACCCCACAGACTTCACGTTCGTGCCCCTGGGACAGAACGCGAGCAGCGTGCAGTGGGAGATCGGCGTCCCCGACACCACCCTCCAGAGCGGCAACGGACCCGCGACTGCCTACGGGGGCACCGAGGCCTGGTGCACCGGCTGCGACACCTCGGTGGAGGACAGCGGCCGCTTCCAGGCCTACATGATCCCCAACCCGACGGTGTTCGACCTGAGCACCCTCTCGGGCGGCGACCTGGTCCTCGCGTTCCACCACTGGCAGGTCTCGCCCGGCATTCCCTTCGTGGACACTGCGCGCATCGACGCCTCGCCGGACGGCGGAACGACCATCAACACCGAGTGGGGGCCCAATGTGTCCAGCACCGGCGCATGGGACTACGTGGAGGTGGACCTCTCCACCTACCTCGGTGGGGACCTCACCATCGGGTTCCGCTACGACACGCTGTTCGGATTCGGCGGCGGACAAGATGACGACGGCTGGTACATCGATGACGTCGAGCTCATCTGGTACCCCTGAGACGGTGGGCTGAGGGGCCTGGGGGCCTCTTTACCTTTCTTCACGCAAGGCCGGCAGGCCCGCACACGTAACTCCTGGCACACGCGGCGAGAACAACCCCGCTGCGTCCCGGAGTGACCGTGTCCAGTTCTTCCTTCGCCTCCTCGCCCGCCCCCTCCCATCGCCGCTCCATGCGGCGACGGCACCACGGCCCGGCGCCCTTCCTGTTCTTCGGACTGGCGGCGTTCGTTGCCCTCTCGGTGGTGGCCAACCACCCCTTCCTGGCCCTCTTCGGGCTTCTGTGGGTGGGAAGCCGCATCGCGCGACGGGTCCGCCGGGAGCTCGAGGCGGACTCCTGGGACGTGCCCGTGGAGGTCGCAGAGCGACGCAGTCGCAGCGCCCGCGCGGCGCGTCGCGAGAGGACGTCGAGGTCCCGCCCGTCTGAGGTCCCAGCCTCGGCGACCCGTGCCTGGCGCTCAGCCCGAGCCGCCGTCGAAGGCAGCACCGCGCTCACGGACGAGGACAAGGCCGACATGCGGGAGACCCTCGACCAGGGCCTGAAGGCCGTCCGCGAAATCACCGCCGCGCTGCAACGCATCCGTGGTGACGAGGATGCGCGCTTGGACTCCGTGGCCGATGCTGCGGCGCGCCGTGCTCGGAAGTTCGAGGCCGACTGCGAGACCTTGCGGCGCTCCGTGGCCGCCCTGGAGATCCAGGAGGGCGATGCGTCCGCTCTGGACGCCCTCGCCGAGGCGGCGGAGACGCTGGTGGGACGAGTCGATGCCCGCCGCGAGATCGACAGGCTCTGACCCGCGCTCAGGCCGCGCCGCTGCAGGCCTGGCGCACGAGTTGGCGGAGGTGCTCGAAGGGCTGCGTGCCCGAGCGCACCTCCGCCCAGCGCCGTTCGGCCTCCTCCTGGACCGCGGCCGAAGGCACTGGCATGGAGAGCGCACGAATCTGCTTGAAGCTGAGGTTGGGCTGCGCGACCCCCGTGATGACCCGCCGAATCTGCCACCACCCAGGCTCCGTGCGGAGCACGCCCAGCACCCACGCAGAGCTGATGCCCTCCAGGCTCACCCGGTCGTCGAAGCAGTCCACGACAGCACCCTCGGCGTTGCAGTCCGCCGGAACCCCGTCCCAGCGAGTCAGGAGATTCTTGCCCAAGGTCCCCATGCCGCTGCGGGGCACCACGAGGTCGCCGGGGCGCAAGGTGTATCGCTCCTGGACAAAGGGCCGCTCGTCGACGATGCGGGGGCAGCGCGCGGGAACGATGCCCGCCTCGGTCAGGGTCTTCTGCCCCACGTACAGGAAGCCGCCAGCCCCCTCGTGGGGACGGGGCCGTACCCCTCGCCCCAAGGCGCCGTAGACGATGTCGTGCACGAACTCGCCCAAGGGGCGGACGGGAAGGACACACGACGTCAGGGGGTCGTCCCAGAGCGGGTCATAGAACCGCGGGTCCCACCGGCCGGCCATCCTCAGCTCCGCCGTCTCCACCTCGACCTCGAAGGCGCGCGATCCCGGAGCCGCCGCGAGCTCGTGGTCCTCTTCGTCTCTCGGCTGCCTCATGAGGACTGGGGGGTCCCCGTCGACGTCGTCCACGGAGGAGAGAGGCCGGTCCCGTCGCACCCAAACCGACCAACAGGTCCTCGCGCGGGTGCCCGTGCGCAGAAAGTCGCGTCCATAGACGCTCGTCACCGACACGCAGCGCGCGTGCTGAAGCGCCCAGTTCCGGGTCTCGGCGTCCCTACGGCTGGCAAACCAGCTCTCGGGGAGAAGGACGGCGACGACCCCGCCCGGCATCGCGGCAGAGACGAAGCGACGCACGAAGGGGCCGATCCTCTCGCGGCCAAAGGGCGGGTTCCCCACGACGACGGCATAGCGACGACCATCGTCCTCGAGGCCGTCCCCCACGCTGAGCTCCGCCGTAACGGGCCCGACGAGCACGTCGGGATCGAGATCCACGCCGACGAGCCGGCCACACCAACCCCGAATCTCTTCGAGAAAGACACCATCTCCGCACGCAGGGTCCAGACCTGCGCCGGCGGGGATGCGGTGGCCAGCGGCCTCGAGGTCGGACGCAGCGAAGTCCACCAACTGGCGGGCCAGGGCGGGAGGGGTGAGATACTGACCTCGTCCCTTGCGTCGGAGACGTTCGGGGCCTCGCGGCACGAATTCGTCATCGCGCGAGGCGGGTCGTCGGGCGTGGGACGGACGCTGCAAGCCGGTACATCCTACAATCGGGCCAGCGTGACTTCGCCCCCCTCATTCCGCGGCCCCGATCGCCCCCCACGGCACCCACCGACCCGCGTCGGGCGCGGAGCTCCGGTCCGCAGCGCCCTCGACGAGCTGACCAAGGCAGGCTTCGCCCTGCTGAAGGGGCCCGCGGGCGCTGGTACTTCCTGGCTGGCGATGGAGGTGGCGTCCGAGTGGGAAGGCCCCGTGGTGTGGAGCCGACCTTCCGTCTTCTGGCACTTGGGGGATCTGGCGCGGAGCCTCTGGTCCGGACCGCCGCCGGACGCGGTCCGCCGAGGCACCTCCGAGGCCCTCGTGGAGTGCGTGCTCGACCGACTGCGCAGCGAGAACCTCCTGTGGGTCATCGACGACGGCGACGACGCCCTCCAGCCACCGCCAGGAAAGGCGCATCCTCGCGACCCGGACCTCGGCCTCCTCCTCGCAGCTCTCTTCTCGGATGAGCTCGGCGACATCCCTGGAGCGGTGCTGATGGTCAGTCGCCGCGTGCCCGTCGGGTGCCGCGCCCCGCTACATCCGCTGCCTCCCCTCCCCCTCGCAGAGGCCGCGCGCCTCGCCCGACGAAGCCCGGACGCGTTCGACCCCGAGTTCGGCGCGCGCCCCGCCTGCTTGCCCCTCATTGCAGCCCTCCCCCCCGACCATCCGCTCCCCGATCCGGAGTCACCCTTTTCCGACCTCGTGGAGGCCATCGCCGAGCTGCGCCTCGACCGGGAGAGCCGCGAGATGCTGTTGGGCCTGGCGACCATTCCGATGCCGGCCAGCCTCGAGTCGTTGTGCGCCGCCACCGGACTCGAGGACGAGGTCGCGCGGCCTTGCCTGCTTCGCCTGCTCAACCACGGCCTGGCTCGACACCGCGCCGGGGGCTGGTGGATGCCTCGGGTGCTCGCCTCCGCCGCACGGGATGTGCTGCCCAGCCTGCTCCCGGGAGTACAGCCCCGCGCCTCACTGCAACGTCTCGCGGGCTGGTACCTGCGTCAGGGAGTCGCCGCGGGGACCGACTGGGACTCCATCGACCCAGCCCGACCCTCGCGCTTGGGCTTGCGCCTCTGGGCCACCGCTGGCGATGGCCCGATGGCCATGCAGACCGTGAGGTTCGGCCACTTCGCCACGGTCCTCGCCAAGTTGAGGGCCTGGCGTGCATTGAGGGACGACCTCGGTGTCGCGCTAGGTGTCCGGTTGGGGGACGTCGCCCCGGGGGACGTGGCCTGGGCGCGACATGAGCGCTCCCTGGCGGCCTGGCGGCTGGGAGACCACGCGGTGGCCGAGGCAGAGTTGGTGCGGGCAGTGCCCGACGCCGAGCGGGCAGGAGACCCGGTCCTGCTCGGCGCGATTCACGGGACCCTGGCCAAGCGCGTGATTCTGTCGGGAGACCCGGCGAAGGCTCGCCCCCACCTGCGGATCGCCTTGAGCCTCGCCCACACCCACGGGGACACCCTGGCGGAGTGCGACCTGGAGAACCAGCGCGGCGCCGTCGCGTTGCAGACGGGAGCCTGGGACGAAGCCGAGGAAGCCTTCACGCGCTCCATGGCTCTCGCCGAGAAGCTCGGAGATGACCGCCGGGTCGCCGCGCGCTCCGCGGCCCTCGGTGGTGTCGCCATGTATCAGGGCCGGCTCCGCGATGCCGACACCCGCCTCGCTGCGGCGGTGGCTTCGGCTCGTCGGCAGGGCGACCACAACGGGTTGGTGCATCGCCTCGCCAACCTCGCCCTGGTGCGGTCCCAGCGGCAGGACTTCCGGGGCGCCCTCTCAGTGGTCGGCGAGGCCCTCGTGGCTGGCGGCGGTCTCGATGCGCGCTCCGCTGCCCGGCTCCTCTCCCTCCGAGGGAACCTCCGACGCCTCGCCGGCGACCTCACTGGCGCCAGCTCGGATCTCGACCAGGCGCTCGAGCTCGCGACATCGGCCGGAGACCGCGAGGGAGCAGGCCAGGTCCTGTTGGCCCTCTCACACCTTCTTCGCACCGCCGGGCGCTTCTCGGAGGCCGCGGAGGCCTGCGGCGAAGCCCTGGAGACGATGCCCACGTCGCGCGAGGCTGCCCTGCGCGCGAGCTGGCAGATTCAGCTGCACACCGCTCTCGCCTGGGGGGCGGCGGAGCGCGCTGCGAGTGGAACCGGTGACGGGATCTCCGACCTGCTCGAGGCCAGCGCTCAGGCCCGCGACGCCCTCAAGCTGATCCCCAGCGAGCCTCGCACGGCTCGCTGGCTCGGCGCCTTCCAGCAGACGGGGGAGTGTGAGCTCCTCGCGGCCACGACGACCCGCACCGTCCCCCACGGGCTCGCCAAGCGTCTCGAGTCCGTCTGGCGTGCCGCTTGCGACGACACCGAGCGCATGGACAGCGGGGAGCCTGCGCTCCACTGCAACCTCGCCTGGGCGTGGCGCCTGTGCGGCCATCGGGAGAAGGCAGCGACGGAGGCCCGACGCGCGGGCATCAACGCAGGAAGGTCGGGCCTCGCCACAGTTCGAGGAAGGGCCCTCGCCGTGCGCCGCGCCCAGGGAATCCCGGCGTGGGATCGGCAGGCGCTGTTGCTGGACCGCCTGCTGACGACCCTCGAACCCAACGAGTAGCCGCCTCCGAAGGCAGCTCCGCTCCGGGGCTACGCCAGGTCCCGGTTCTTGGAGCGACTCCGGGCTGGACGCGCACCCGTCTCCTGCTCGGCGTGTGCATCGAGTTCAGCCGTGGCCACGGCGACATCCCGTAGCCCGTCCAAGACCGCGGCGAGCTCGGGCTCCCACTTGACTCCGAGGCTCTCCGGAAGCCGGGGCACGTCCCCCTCGTTCACCAGGTCCAGGGTCTCTCCGAGGGTCCCGAGCTGACTCGACAGTGTGCGAAGACGCCCGACGATGCGGTCACGAGCCGCGGTCTGCTCGGCCACGCGCTCGGTGTGCATCCGGGCGCCCCCCACTGCTACCTGGAGTGACTCGAGGCGGGTCGTCTCGCCTCCCGCTTCGGCTTCCGCCACCTGCCGCTCGAGCTTCTCGAGCTCTCGCTGCACCTGCCACGGGTCGTTCTCCTTGCGGGACAAGAACGTATCCACCCGCCGAAGCTCGTCGCAGAGGCTGTTCACCTTCGCCTGCACGGCGGGCATGGCTTCGAGGGCCTGCACCGGGAGACCACCCTTGCGCAGGCGCTTCGCCACGCTCACCACGCTCTTGGCCTGCGCCTCGGTCTCCTTGATGAGGCTACGGGCCGAGATCCCTTCAGTGGCTGGTCGCAGATCCTTGGAGCCACTGCGTCGCTTCAGGAGGGCCGAGCTGCTTCCGTAGAGGAGGAAGGCGAGGATGGCCTCGTCGAGGAAGGGGATGAAGTCGGGCAGCAGAAGATCGGCCCCCAGGACGAACACCAGAAACACGCTGATGACGGCGAGGAGTGGCGCCGGCATGCCAGCGAAGATGCTGCGGGAGGCGCTCACGAGGGGGTGGGTCTCTGTCATGCCGCGCTCATACGGACGAGCGGCGGGCCCTATTGCAGGCTTATTTGTTGAGGCCGTCCCGGCGGTCGAGCTCGGCGTTGATCTCCTCCTCGGACATCCCTTCGAACCGCTCGGCGTCCGCATCGGCCGCCTTCTGAAGCTCCTCGTCGGTCATGGTGCGCGAGGTGGTCTTGTCTTCCTTGGTCCCGGCGTCCTCGGTGAACGCATCCTTCTTGGCGTTCACCGACAGGGGGATGTGGATCTCGCTCCGCGCTCCGTACGGGTCCGTCGCCACGAAGACGGCTTCTCCGCTCCAGTCCTCCGTGACCTGGACGTTGCGGACGTTGACGACGCCCGCCTCACTGACCGTGACTCCTGGTGGATCTCCGTCGACAGACCAGGTGACTTCGTCCCCATCGACGTCGTGCGCCTCGAGCCGGGTTCCGCTGAGGTACTTGATCTTGCGCAGGTCCGTGGTGATGACCGGCGGGGTGTTGTCGATGGTGACCCGAGCCGGCTTGCTGGACGCCTGGCGCCCCTTCTCGTCGGACGCGTGGGCGATCACCTCGACCACGTCCCCCGTCTTCCACTTGCCCTCGCTCGAGCGAAGGGTCGCAAGCTTGTAGCCCACGATCTCCTTGCCCCCCACGAACCACTGGTACTCCACCTCGGTGTAGGGAGTGGCTCCCGGCAGGAGCGTCGTGGCTGCGCGAAATTGCTTCGTGTTCGCCTTCGGCGCCTCGGGGGTCAGGCCGATCGTGTCGAAAGCCAGGGGGGCAGCCTGGGCGTCCGGGTCTGCCTTGCTGGCCCCACGCTCACGGCCTGAGGCCATCAGGCGGTCGTGGCGCTCTTGACGCTCAGCGGCTCTCTGGGCGCGCACGTCGGCGCCAGTTGCTGGGGCAGGGGTGACCGCTTCTCCCTCCGCACCGCCGCCACAACCTACGGGCAGGGCAAGGGACGAGAGCGCGGCAGCGAGGCCGAAGGCGCGGATCAGAGCACCATTGGTGCGAGACGAGTTCATGGACAACTCCCGGTTCGTGGCAGGATACCGAGCATGAGCAGCATGAATCGACTTCTCCGCCGGTTTGTCCCTGTCCTCGTCCTCCTTCTGGCCACGGTCTTCGTGCTCGACGCGTGCACGACACGGCGGCGAGGCTCCAGTGACGACGACGACGCCGCAAACGACGATGACTCCTCCACCGACGACGACGACGCCACCGGCGACGACGACGACGCCACCGGCGACGACGACGACGCCACCGGCGACGACGACGACGCCACCGGCG
>JAGSHC010000223.1 GCA_023954745.1 Deltaproteobacteria bacterium
AGCGCTCGTGGCATTCCTGCTCTGGTGGTTCGGCGTCCGGTAGCCGCAGGCGCAAGCCCCCTGAGCGAGGGCGTCACCCCATGGGACGTCGCTCAGTCGGCCTCGAGCGCGACGTGGGTCAGCTCCGGGATCTCGTGGATGAGCTCCTCTTCGATGCGGTCGACCGTGGTGCTCAGCTGATCGATGACGGCCTCGCCGAACTCCTCCAGCCATTGCTGGAGTTCGGCGGGGTTGTCCCAACTCTGGCGGAGGTCGTCGAGGTCCTTGCCCTTGAGGAGCGTGCGCGCGATGGCCTTGCCGTCGAAGTCGATGTCGGCCGCGAGACGCAGGGCGCCGCTTCCGAGGACGACCGCGCGCACCTCGTGCAGTTCGTCCACCTCGGGCTGGTCCTTGAGGATGGTCACCATTCGCTCGACGGTCTCGTCCTGGACGCGCTCGCCGAGCAGAAGCTCCCGGTTCCTCCGGATCAGCGCAATGGCGATGAGCCCCAGCAGCAGACCGATGAAGATGGACGTCAGCGAGTCGAAGACGGGGTTGCCGGTGATCTCGGTGAGCCCGATGCCCACGGCGGCCATGAGGACACCGAGAACCGCTGCGCCATCTTCGAGCAGCACCGCAGACGCCATGGGGTCTGACGTCTCTCGCAAGAACTTGCCGAGGGGCACGTCGCCGCGGACGCTGTTCACGTGACGGAAGGCCACCAGCAGCGTCCACCCCTCGACGATGAGGCTGAACAGCAGCACCCCAAAGGCGATCATCGCGCCGCCGGGCTCGTAGTGCGGGTGAAGTAGGGAGCTCACGCCGTGATAGACGGTGACTCCGCAGCCCAAGAAGAAGATGCCCACGGCCGAGATGAGCGCCCACACGTACCGGTCCCGGTGGAACCCGTAGGGGAAGCCGGGCTGCGGTGGCGCATTGCTCTTTCGAATGCCCAGCGCCAGCAGCGCTTGGTTGCCGACGTCTGCGAGGGAGTGGATCCCCTCGGAGAGCATCGCGGGGGAACCGGACGCGAAGAACGCGCCGAACTTCGCCAACATCACTGCCGTGTTGCCTGCGATCGCGGCGTACACCGCCTTTTCTGAGCCTCCAGCCATGGGCGGAGTCTAAACGACTTCTCGGAGACCTGATGGCTGCGGGGCTGCGGGCTCAGTCGCGTGGTTCGAGCTCGCCGATGAGCACTTCGCGCGTCGTGATCACCGTTTGCGGGGCGGCGCCGCGTTCATCGCGCACGATCTCGAGCTTTCTGCCGCTCGCCTTGTCGATCGCTTGCACACGCAGTTGTCCGTGGCGGCCGACCCGCAGCGTCACCTCGACCAGCACCGGTGTGTCGGAGTCGGGATATGGGCCCAGCCATGTGCGGACGAGGCGCTCGTCGGGGTCCGAAGCATCGTCGATGGCACCGGCGTAGAGAGAGAGCCGCAGGCCGCGGCCAGGCTCGGGTCGACCGCGAAGGAGACGCACCGCCTTGCTCGGCGTTCTGGTGTTGGGGGGAATCCAGACGTCCAGCTTGCCGTCGTCCCGGACACCGACGGAACGGTCCGTGACGCGCTCTTCGAGATCCATCTCTGCCACCGTGCGCGCCCCCAGACGCGCAGCCAACCCGCGCATCAGCGAGATGGCGAGGCCGGTCACAGCGACGAGGAGCAGGATCTTGAGGGTCACGGCGTCGAAGCTAGCCGGGCGCGTCGCTCCGTGGCGAGCCTCTCGCGGGTGTGCAGGAGAGCCACGGCCGCGCTCGCAATGGGCTCTGCGAGCTCCCCAGGAAGACCGAGGCCCCGCAGCGTCGCGGTGTCCAATCGACGCCGGTCTTCTCGCCTCGCCTCCTCGGCGAAGGGCAGGACATCGCGGCCGGCCATCTCCTTCCACGCGCACCGGACGGCGTCTGCCGCGTCTCCCTCGTAGAGACCGGGGTCGGGCATGGGGAGCGCGCGAAGTTCGGGGCCGTAGAGCGTCAAGAGTCCCTCACCGAGATTCGTCCTGCCCAACACCTCTGCACCGAGCGCCATCAGGCTCGCGTTGAGCAGCCCGACCCCGACCCCGTGGTGCGAGGGCGTATGCCAGGTGCCGTGCCAAGCCGAGTTGTTCACTGGGAGCTGTTCGGGGTTGTCGAGCACGTGATGCCGCGCTGCGCGGAACTGAGGCAGGAGGACCGGACCCGAGCGGGGCTCCGGCAGGCGCCACCAGGGCGTGTTGCCCTTCACCGAAGGAACCTCGGGGTAGGGGACTCCGCGGCGACTGGTGCGCTCGGCGCCCTCGGCGACCCAGGCCGCGGCTCGCGGGCCCAGTGCCTCTCCCGGGGGCACAACGAACAGACGGTCCTCGGTGTGCTCCGGGAGCACGCGGTATCGCGACTGGTGCCGCAGGGTGCGCAGGAAGGGACGCAGGTGGTGTTCTTCGACGTCGGGGGGGGGGCGCGGCGCGAAGAACGCGCTGATCCCTGGCTTCGTGCCATAGGCGAGCCGCAGCCGCTGCCCCAGGGAGACCAGCCGATCTCCGGCTGCCTCGAGGAGCTCGAACCAGACCTCGGGGGCGCGAAGAAGAGGAGACCAGCGGGGCGTCTCCAGGGCCGAGGGTGGGAGCGTGCGGACCTCTCGGACGGTGTCCTCCAACAAGTCCAGACCGAGTTGGGCGCAGACCGGTGCCCGCAGCCGAACGAACCGGGTGGGTCCGGGGGGCGCTGCTTCGACCAGTACCACCACCGTGTTCACCGCAGCGTTGAGAAACCAGGGCTCCACCTGGGAGTCCACCACCCACTGCACGTGGTGGTGGGTAGCGATCCAACGTCGTAGTCCGGCCCCCGAGGCGACGTCGAGCGCCGTGGCGGGGAGGACGAATGCAAGCCGTCCTCCCGGGCGAAGGAATCGGCAGCACCAGGCGAGGGCGAGCAATGACGTGTCCACGGATCCGGGGATGGAGACGCCCGTCGCCTCTGTGACGCGCGCGCGCATGTGGGCTCGCTGGGAGGGCGGAACCCGCTCCGTGCGGAGGAACGGGGGGTTCCCCACGATGGCGTCGAAGGTCCCCAGCTCCGCGCGCTCGACGGAGAAGAGCTCCGTCACGGTCAAGTGCGCCTCGGGGAGCTGCGCGGCCAGCGTTCGTACGGCGACCTCGTCGAGGTCGGTGCCCACGAGCTGGGTCGCGCGACCGGACGCGGCGCGGAGGAACGAGCCGTCCCCGCAGGTCGGGTCCCAGAGCCGATGCGCCCGTCGGCCCTCCAAGGCCAGGGCCAGGACGAACGCTGCGAGGGAGTCCGGTGTGTAGAACCGGCCTAGTCGTTGGTCTTCGGTGGAATGCATTGGGGCAGTCAGGGGCGGAGCATGGTAGATCGGCCGCCGTGCTGCCCGGACCCTCCGGGCTCAATTGCCGACAAAGAGGTTCGCAATGATTCGCCTTTCTTCGTCCCTTCTCGCTGCCGCCCTCCTCATTGGATGCGGCTCCTCGTCGACTCCTGCCCCCGAGGCTGATGCCCGCACGAAGGCTGCAGTCGACGTCGCCAAGACGGAGATGGCTGCCGCCACGGACGCGGCTCCAGCGGCTGAGAAGGCTGCGCCGGCTGAGGCGACCCAGCCCAGCGCCGATGGCTGGATCAACTACGGAGAGGCCATCTCCGACGCGCCGGCTGTGGCGGCGAGCGCCGTCATCGGTGCGCCCGACACCTACCTCGGCAAGACCATCAAGGTCGAGGGCGAGGTCGCTGCGGTCTGCAAGTCCATGGGCTGCTGGCTCACCTTCGAGCACGAGGGTGAAGAGATCACCATCAACATGAAGGACCATGGCTTCTCTGTGGACAAGCAGGGCGCCGGCTCGTGGTGCGAGGCCGAGGGCGAGGTCGTCAAGCAGGGCGAGCTCTACAGCCTCACCGCCAAGGCCGTCCGCATGAAGAAGGGCGCCGAGGCTGCCCCCGCCGAGGCTCCGGCCAAGGACGAGACCAAGCCGGCTGCGTCCGAGGGCTGATCCCGACGCTGAGGGCGCGGCCGGGGGAACTGGCCTGCGTCTTCAGCTCGTCAGGAGACGACCCGAAGGGAGCCTTTCGGGAGACCCGCCGACGCCTTCTGCTCCTCGAGGGTGTCCCGAAGGGACTGCGCCCGTCGCCGGAGCGGAGCCAGGGACGTCTGGTGTGCCGCCGCGAGAGCCTCCTCCGCGTGCTCGAGTGCGCTGTGCATCATCCCCAGGGCCTCTTCAGCTCGGACCCGGGCGAGAAGAAGTTCGACCCGCAGCCCCGGCGCCTCGCACGGCGGCGTGGGGTCCGAGACGAGGCTGAGCGCACGGCCGTACTCGCCGCTCTCCAGAGCGCGCAGGCATCGAACCAGTTGACGCGCGGCCTGCGCCTCGGTCTCCGTCGAGGCGGGGCTCTGCGTCTTGGCGCGCAGGTCGATCATCCTTGGCATGAGCGCCGGGAGCGGAGCCGCCGAGCCGATGAGCAGCTGGAAGGGCTCCGCCCGACGGGCAAGCTCGACCAGGGGAGCGAGGAGGGCGGTGTGCAGGCGATCTGCGCCGACAAGGGTGAGCAGCGTGCTGGGCTCGCGCTCCAGGATCTGGCAGACCAGCTTCAGCTGCGTGCGCTCCAGAGACAGACCGCGCAGGTTGGCACCGATGGCCGAGGCCACCCGGCGGATGGCCGCACGGGTCGTGCGGGCGCCGGTGAGGTTCACGAACCGAATGCGCGCCGCCTTGGCGGAGCACGTCTCCACGGCGGCCTGGACCAGGGTGCGGAGGTCTTCACTGCCGGGGAGTACGACGCCAATGACCGGTGCCTGCGCCAGGAGGGTGGCGAGGGCCGCCACGTCACCCTCGGGCCAGCGCACGGGAGCGGGGCCGGGCTCGGAGGCTCCCATGGACCGTGGCGGGACGAACCGATACCCCCGGCCGTAGCCCGTTTGGACGAGCTTGTCGCCTTCCTCAATCCCGCGCAGGGCCCGCCGGACCCGCGCCACGACGGACTGCACGGAGTTGTGAGTCTTCGTGACGTCCTCGGGCCAGAGCAGGGCGAGAAGCTCATCGGGCGACACGTACTTCGCAGGCGTCTGCGTGAGCCGGGAGAGGAGCGCGGACTCCACACGGCCCAGGGGGGCGCGTCGCTGGTCAGCTCCGACGACTTCGCGCCGGGCGAGGTCGATGACCGCCCCGTGGATGTGGAGGGTCTCGATGGGAGCGGACTCGCGATAGATGGCGTTCATGCGTGCCTCCGCGCGCGTGTCTCTCACGGCGCGCGTTCACGCTAGGACGGTTTCCCCGGATCACCGACAGGGGCGTTCACGAAGCGTTCACAAGGTGTGAACACTCCGGATTCCTCCATCTCGATCGTGACGGACAACGTCAGAGCAAGTCTGAACAGAATGCTGAGATCCTGAGCCGAGTCGCTCAGGTCTGTTCGAGTAACCAGGCGCCATCTCGCCGAAGCCTCAGAGAGCCGATGCGACCTTGTTGGTTGCGCGCCCTTCGCCCGGTGGGGGCGTCGCGGGCCTCGATGACGTCCTCGAGGCCCTCCTCGGCCAGCCGGGTGCGCGTCTCGTTGAGCACCCGTCCCAGCAGTCGGTAGTCGTACTCCTGAAGCGCCCACATCTCGTGGAAGAGGTGGTCGCGGCGCAGCCAGCCGATGGAGTCCGTCCCCAGGTCCTTGTGCACGTCGCCTCGCGTCTTCTCCGCGAGCAGGAACAGGAGCTTCGCCCGGTTGCCGCGGAGGGCGAGGAGTGTGTTCCCGCCGAGGTGCACCTCGGAGCGGACTTCGCCGTTGGAGAACTCGTGGAAGCGCAGCGCGGGGATGCCCGTGATCTTGCGCTGTGTCTGGAGCCTCTCCCAGCTCGAGGAGAGCAGCCAGTCTCCCTCCTGCGCCAGGTTGATTCGCCCCCCGAGGGCGAGCCGACGGGGCTCTGCCCCCAAGCGGTCCGAGCCCAACCAGGTCCCGTTCTTGCTCTCCATGTCCCAGACGAGCAGCGCCTCCTCGGAGACCCGGCGCCAGCCGACGTGATGGTGGCTGACGAAGCGGTTGTTCCAGTTGGTGATTCCCTCGCCCACCCCGGCGCCGATGACGCCCTGGATGCCGCGCAGTTCGAGGGCTGAGCCGTCCTTCTTGACCAGGACCAGAGGCATCGCCGTGGTCGGGTCGAAGGCGTCCAGAGACTCGAAGTCCATCAGCTCACCCGCCCCGACCGGATCCGTCCGGATCTGAAGTGGCCGGACGGAGGTGCACCTTGAACACACCAAATCACCAGTTGCGCGGGGGGGAACCCGCGCAGGGAGGACGCAACACCATGAATCGAATCACCACCACCCTCGCCCTCACCACCACTCTCGCCCTGGCTGGACTGGCCACCCCAGCTGAAGCCGGGGTCTACGGAGGGAACCCGATCGTGGTCGACGCCCTCACGACGGACGGCTCGACCCTGTCGGAAGCCTCGGGATACCTCAGGGAGGTCAAGGCGGAGTACTGCGGTCGGTCCGGCGCCTACATCCAGTCCTACGATGTGTCCGTCGACCTCACGGTCGAGGGGGTCGAAGTGGACCTCCCGTCGGGTGAGTTCTGTGCCCTGCACCTCGTGTTCGATGGAGACCTCGACCTCGCCGGGGAAAACGACGGCTCGTGGACCCACAGCCTCACCGACGAGGTGTTCACACTGGTACCGAACAGCGCCGAGACGGCCTTCAAGCTGCCCCTCACCGAGGTGAGCGCCGCGGACGTGGAACTCCTGGGTGCTGAGTAGTCGTCGTGCCACTACTCGTCCGTCTTGACGCTCAGGGGAAAGACTTGAAGCCCGACCTGGATTACACGGTTTCGCGCGTTGGCGGCGCCGGTGCCGATCTCGAAGGCATCCTGGACGGCGGCGAGGACCCGCGCCCGGACCTTCTCCATGTCGTCGTCGTCGACGGCGATGGTGGCGGTGATGAGCAGCCGCTCCTCCGAGGTCATCTCGTCGATCACCTCCGCAGCCCGGCCGAGGACGGCCCGATGGAGTCTGCCCATCGCCGCCTTGCGCGCCTTGGCGCTGCCCCACTCGTTGTCGATGACCATGCCTTGGGCTGGCCGAAGCCCGCTCACCGGGTCTGGGACGAGGAGTCGGAGCTTCTTGAGGAGCTGAAGGGCCTTGCGGGCCTGGGTGATGGAGATGGGCGGAACCAGCGTGCTCGCGATCCACTCCGGCTCGGCCCGAAACCCGTTGCAGTGCGCGAGCTCCATGATCGCCGCGTTGTGCCATTCCGAAAACAGCTCGTACTGCCGGTCCGTCAGACCACGCCCGAACTGGAAGGAGCGAATGGCCGACACCCGCTCCCAGGACCTCGCCCGCTCGTCCTCGTCGAGGGCCTGTCCGTGGTCGATGAGCGCGACGATGAAGCGTGACTCCTGATCGTCCAGCTTGAGCAACTCGCACAAGGGCTCGAACGCACGCGCAGGCAGGCGCCGCGGCGCCGCGCTGTCCTCCTTGAGGACCTGGGAGAGCGTCGATGGAGCAAGCCCAATCGCCTTCGCCAGCTTTCGCTGGGAGCGCCCCTTGCTGTCCGCGAGCCAGTCCGAAATGAGCTCGCGGAAGTCGTCGTATTCGTAGATGTCGTTCAGCGGAACGTTCCCCTCACTCACCCAGGATCAGTCTGCGTCCTTCCGGACGGTGTCGATCTCGTCCTCCCACCCTTCTTGGAGGGAGCCGGTCTCGTAGGCCTTGTAGAGCTCGCGCGCTCGGGTGAGGTGGTCAGCCCCCACCTGGACACCGACCCCTTGCACGAAGGCGAGCGCCGGGTCGAGACCATTGACGTCGTCCGCGTCGATCGTGCAATGAATCCCGTGGGCCTCGAGATACTGCTGGATGGGGATGGCCGCTACCCGGCTCTCCACCCGCACCAGGTCCACCTTGTCTGTTGACGTCATCGAGCCTCCCGCTCCCCCACGTCATCGTAGCCGTCTACACAGCCGGTACCATTCGTAGCATGCCCGCTGACATCGACATTGCCCGCTCTGTGACACCTCGCCCCATCGAGGATGTCGCCGCCGACCTAGGCGTCTCCTCCGACCATCTTCTTCCCTACGGCCGGGACAAGGCCAAGATCGTCGCGCCTCTCCCAGCGACCCCGCGAGGAAAGCTGATTCTCGTCTCCGCCATGACCCCCACCAAGGCGGGTGAAGGCAAGACGACGACCTCGGTAGGCCTCGCCCAGGGCCTCGGGGCCATCGGAAAGAAGGGCTGCGTGGTGCTTCGGGAGCCCAGCCTGGGCCCCATCATGGGCATGAAGGGAGGCGCGGCGGGCGGCGGGTACAGCCAGGTCATCCCCATGGATGACATCAACCTGCACTTCACCGGCGACTTCCACGCCATCACGGCCGCCCACAACCTGCTCTCCGCGGCCCTCGACAACCACCTGCACCAGGGCAACGCCTTGGACATCGAGCCCCGCACCGTCATCTGGCGCCGGGTCCTCGACATGAACGACCGCGCGCTGCGGAACGTCGTCCTCGGCCTCGGAGGACGCACCATGGGCGTTCCCCGTGAGTCGGGCTTCGACATCACGGCGGCCAGCGAGATCATGGCGATCCTCTGCCTCTCCGAGGACTTCGACGACCTCCAGAAGAGGTTGGGCGGCATCCTCATCGGCCAGACCCGCGGCACCAAGGAAGGGGTCTACGCCCGTGACCTCGAGGTGGGCGGTGCGATGGCGGTGCTCCTCAAGGACGCGGTGTACCCCAACCTCGTCCAGACCCTGGAGGGCACGCCGGCCATCATTCACGGGGGCCCCTTCGCCAACATCGCCCAGGGCACCAACTCCGTCATCGCGACGAAGACCGGGCTCGCGCACGCGGACTATGTGGTCACGGAGGCTGGTTTCGGCTTCGACCTCGGCGCCGAGAAGTTCCTCGACATCAAGTGCGTATCCGCGGGACTCAAGCCGTCGTGTGTCGTGCTCGTGGCGACCATCCGGGCGCTCAAGTTGCACGGCGGGGTCAAGTTCAAGGACCTGGGCGCTCCCAATGCCGCGGCCGTGGCCGCCGGTCTCCCCAACCTCGAGCGCCACCTCGACTCCTTGAACACCTACGAGATCACCCCGGTCGTCGCCATCAACCACTTCGGGACCGACACGGCCGAAGAGATCGCCATCGTCGAGCAGATGTGCCGGGATCGAGGCATTCGCGTGGCCCTCAACAAGGGCTTCGCTGACGGAGGGCAGGGCGCCATGGACCTCGCGCGGGAGGTCGTGGAGGTCGTGGACGCGGCCGTGCCCGGCTTCAAGCCGCTGTACGACTGGGACGCGCCTGTGAAGGAGAAGATTGAACGCGTCTGCGCGGCCATCTACGGCGCGAAGGGCGTCGTCTACACCAAGAAGGCAGAGGCTGACTTGCGGCGCTTCGCCCGGCTCGGCCTCTCGGGCCTCCCCATCTGCATGGCGAAGACGCCCGCGTCTCTGTCGGATGACCCGAAGCTGCTCGGACGCCCGACAGACTTCGTCATCACAGTGCGTGAGGTCGAGGCCGCCGCCGGCGCGGGATTCCTCATCCCGATCACGGGAGCCATCATGCGGATGCCCGGCCTGCCGAAGGTGCCCGCCGCCAACCGCATGTACGTCGACGAGGCCGGGGAGATCCACGGCCTCAGCTAGGACGGCTTCTGATGGAGAGGACACGCACCGGGGGGTGAGCGAGGGGGTGTGGCTCCGGCGGCGGGGGGCCTTGGAATGGTCAGGTTGCGGTCGTGACCCGTCGCTATTCTCCGTCGCCATGAACGAGAACTCCACCCAACCCGCTTCTTCCGCCGCCGTTCCTTCTGCCGAGGGGGGGCCTGTGGTGGACGGGTCCGACCTCTCCGATGGCAGCGCCGCCGAGGCGCCGCAGATCGTGGACCGTCAGGACGCCGAGCCCGAGATGCCCGGGGCTGAGGAGCACACCTTGTGGCTCAACCGGGAGCTGGCGCAGATTGAGTTCAACGCCCGCGTCCTCGCCCAGGCCGCGGACACGGCAGTGCCCCTGCTGGAGCGGCTCCGATTCCTCACGATTACGTCGACCAACTTCGATGAGTTCTTCGAGGTGCGCGTGGGCGGGATCAAGCAGCGCCTCCACGCTGGCTCCTCCAAGAGTGGGCCCGACGGCCTCCTCCCCTCGGAGTTGATGCGGCAGATCTCGGTGCGGGTCCACGAGCTCGTCGACGAGCAGTACCGCATGCTCAACGAGGAACTCCTGCCCGCCCTGGAAGCGGAGGGCGTGTCGCTGCTCCGTCGGGCGGAGTGGAGTGGGAGTCAGCGGGCCTGGCTGCGGGAGTGGTTCGAGCAGCAGGTGGTGCCTCTCGTCTCGCCCGTGGCGCTCGACCCGGCTCACCCCTTCCCCTCGATCATCAACAAGGCCCTCACCTTCGTCGTGGGCCTCAGCGGCAAGGACGCCTTCGGTCGCGACGCCGCCCTCGCCGTACTCCAGGTCCCTCGAGTCCTGCCGCGGATCTTGCGGCTCCCCCCCGAGGTCTCCACAGGCCCCCACGACTTCGTCCTCATCTCGTCGGTCATCCACGCCTTCATCGACGCGCTCTTCCCGGGGATGGAGGTGCGCTCGTGTCACCAGTTCCGCATCACGCGGAATAGCGATCTCTTCGTCGACCAGGAGGAGATGGAGGACCTGATGGACGCCCTCAAGGGCGAGCTCCCCGGCCGACGCTACGGGGATGCGGTGCGCCTCGAGGTGGCGGACAACTGTCCGGCAGAGACGGCAGCGCAGCTGCTCCGCTACGTGGGTCTCGAGGAACGGGACCTGTACCAGGTCAACGGGCCCGTCAACATGCACCGCCTGGCCTATCTCATCGGAGAGACGGAGCGGGACGACCTCAAGTGGCCGCCCTACACCCCCGGAGCCCCGCTGCGTCGGGAGCCGAGCCGCAGCATCTTCGAGATCGTCCGCGAGCGGGACGTGCTGTTCCACCACCCCTTCGAGTCCTTCA
>JAGSHC010000403.1 GCA_023954745.1 Deltaproteobacteria bacterium
ACGCAGCCGGCCGGCCAGGTGGTCCTCGACGGCTGAATCCCCGGGCGGAGTGGCGTTCGACATCCCGCTCGGCCGCGGAACCTGCTCTTCTAGGGAGGCGCTGGGAGGGGTGATGCCGCGTCCCCGACCGAGCGCCGAGGAGGACCGGACATGAAGTGGATCCCCACCCGAACTGACGAGGAGTGCCGCGCCCTCGCGGCGCGACAGAGGGGTGGCGAGGATCTCGGACTGACGCTGGAGTTCCTGACCACCTGGAAGGGTGGCGCGGCGCCTAAGGCCGCGCCGAAGCCAGCGCCGAAGGCCGAGGCGAAGCCGGCGCCGAAGGTCGAGGCAAAGCCGGCCCCGAAGCCCGCGGGCGAGGCAGCGGCGAAGCCCAAGACCGCGCCAGCGAAGAAGGCTGCTCCGGCGACGAAGGCCCCGCCAGCGAAGAAGGCCGCGCCCAAGGCGAAGTAGCTCCGTCGCGGGCGGACGCAGACTCGAGCCCGCACATCACCGCGCCTCCTGGATCCCCACCATCACCCCACCAGGGGTGGGCGGCAGCAGGTCGGGGCGCCGCCATCTGGCGCAGGTCCAGCTGAACTCGAGGGCTCCGGGCAGCATGCGATCGAGCGGGCCATCCACACGTCGTCTTCGGCGTAGACGTCGAACCAGGGGAACTCGGGGTCCACGGACACGAACACCGACCAGGTGGAGTCGGCCCCCTCATCGGCACCCCCGACAGAGAAGCCATCCGCATCGGGGACATCAAGCGCGAGCTGCGCCTCGTGGACACAGCCGCCGAACAGGAGGACCGCGCCGAGGCAGACGGCCCAGCGGACACAGGGGTACGGGGAGAGTGGCCGCCGCACACCTCCTGGAACCGGCCTTTGGTCCCATGGGGGAGCATGGCACGCTGCGGAGGCCCAGCCCCCCTTGGGCCCGGCGGCGGGCGTGGGAGCGGGGCTCAATCGGATCAACTGCCTAGGAGGACGAGACATGCCTGCCGAGTCGAGGCTCAAGAAGCTCGAGGCGTGGCTCGACGCGGGTTTCGCCAACGCGTGGGAGGCGACACAGGCGCTGAGCCCTGACCTCTCCGACGTTCCTCATCTCGACACGGAGCCGGTCTTCTCCGCCGCAGCCGAACTGCTGGGAGTCTCCCGGAGCCAGGTCGACGCGGTCAGGACGGCTCCCCAGAGCCGGGAGCACAGCACCGTCTCCGTGTGGTCGAGTGACGTCGACAGCCCAATCAAGGGGGACTTCTCCGTCCGAGAGGAGCGGCAGAGCATCGAACTCGACGGCGCTCTGAGGCTCGTGTGGCTGGTCTGGGATGTCGGCGACAACACAGTCGCTGCCCGGGTCGGAGCCGGCTTCGGCAGGAGCGTCCTGCGGGTGGCTTCCATGACTGAAGGGTGGGCGGTCGCTCTTCCCACATCGGGCAGGTCGGTCGCGCTGATGTGCCCTTCTCCCATGCGTTCGCGCATCGAGGGACTGATCCAAGAGCACGCCCAGTACGTCACCCGCCATGCGAGCGAATGGGATCTCTCGGAGGTTGCCACCCCCGAGAGATTCGAGGCCCTGGCCCGGAAGGTGACCCGCGGGGGCGACGCCACGACGCGGGTCCAGAGTGACGGCAGCTTCGAGGTGCGTGCCAGCCGCGGGAAGTCGCAGACGAGAGTCCGGTACGTGCGGTGGGCCGATGCACAGGAGGCTCACCTCAGCCTGGTGCACCTCACCCTCACGGTCCCCGAGCAGGACGTAGCTCTCTTTATCGACTGCTTCCACGAGCTACTCGCCGACGCCCGCCCCCATGATGACGCGTGGATCCAGCGACAGGTCCGACTGATGCGACGCTCGCAGCACGCCCAGCATGGCTCCGCCAAAGCCCGCGCGGAGGCGGTCCTCGCAACGCAGCCCGATCAGGTGGATGCGGCGCTCGTCACGGCGATGTCTCATCGAAACACGCGCTCCCTACAGGCCCTCAGCGCCGAGGCACGCGCCGGATACGGACCTCAGCTCGTCCAGGGAATCCTCCACTTCGAACGGTCCCGCCACGCTGAGGCGCTCCCGTTCTTCGAAGCCGCCTTGGTCCAGGCCCCCGATGACTACTGCGCAAACGCATACCTCGGGCTCGCCCTCGCGGGGATGCTGCCCGACGTTCCACCAGAAGCCTCCGCCGACGTGTCGGCTCGCGCGCTTCGCCTCTTCGAGCGAGCGCGCGCCCACCCCCTCGGCCCCGAGGTCCATCGCATCGACCTTCGGGCTCACGCGAACCTCCCCCGGATCGGGCGACGCATGTCCATCGCCGCCACCCAGATCCACAGAGCTACGGGCAACCCCCAGCGCAGTTGCACGCCATGTACGAAGTGGGAAGAACGCGTGGGCACGGAGCCCGTGCATCGGATTCCGTCTCTGGATCGGTTGGTGGAGATCAACCCCACCACCGGGGATCACCAGCACGCGTTCTATCGCTGTCACCAGTGCGGACTGCTCTACGGGTTCCACAAGACCTACGAGTACGACCCCGCTGGATCCTTCGACGAGGTCTCCTTCTGGCGCCTGCCGCCGGAATCCCAGGTTGCGATTGGGCCCATCCTCGATCCGAGGAGCAAACCCCATCTCCGCGACCGCGCCCTCGTGGCGGCGCTGAGGTCGAACAACCCAACCGTTCAGTGCGACGCCGCCTTGGCGGCGTGGGTCCTTGCGACCCGTGGCGTGATCTTCACCGGGGAGATGACCGACTCCACGGTGGACGCGCTCGGAGCCATGCCCATCCAGACGATCACGAGGGCCGCCTCAACGCTCTCCATCCTCGCGGGACGCCATCCGCGCACGGCAGCCAGCGTGCGGCGAAGCCTCGACCGCCCGAATCAGAGGCAGCGGAGCAAGCCCGGGAGACACTACGCCAAGAAGGTCGCCGAGGCCTGCGAGGTCACCTGACCCGAGTCGAGGCGGGCGAGCGACGCAGATCGCGGGGCCAATCCCACCGGGGCGGACATCGTCGGCTCCTCGCAGGTTCGCGTCCTCTGTCGAGGTGACCACGGGAGGGCTCGGGCGCTACTCCAGCTCCGCCTCGAGGCGGGACACGACGCGGCGCAGATCGGAGGGGGACGCCGCCGTGCAGCCTCCCCGCGCCTTGACGAGCCACGCCATGGCCCGGCTCCGATCCCCCCGGGCCAGGGCCAGCTGCCCCGCCTGAGCCGCGAACTTCGCCCTCGCTCCCGGGTCACCCGCGTCCGCCAGACGCGGGCGCGCCTGCTCCAGAGCGCCCTCGGCGGCGTCCATGTTCCCGGCGGCCAGCTCGAGCTCGGACTCGAGGACACGGAGCGAGGAGAGCAGGGGTTCGACGGCGAACCGCTCGGCCAGCTCGACCGATCGCCGCAGGGGACTGCGCGCCTGTTCGTGCCGTCCCCGCTCCAGCAAGACGTCCGCGAGCCGCGAGCTGTGCACGCACTCCACCTGAAGCGCGCCGACGCGCTCGGCGGCATCGACCGCTTCACGTAGAGCGACTTCGGCCTCGTCGAGCCGCCCCAGATCCTGGAGCGCCGCCCCCAGGTTCCCGGCGGTGACACACTCCTCACGTCGGTTGCCCACGGCTCGCTGCACCCCGAGCGCTTCGCGATAGGTCGGCTCCGCATCCGCGGGCCGTCCCTGGAGGTGCCTGGCCATGGCGAGGCCGAGCAGGGTGCTCCCGAGGCTCGTGGAGTTGCCCACTTCCCGGTGGCCCGTCGCCGCCTCCTGGCTCATCTCCGCCGCTTCGTCGAGTCGTCCAAGGCGCCGCAGAACCACCGCCAGGTTCCCCAGCTCCATCGCTTCGCTGCG
>JAGSHC010000371.1 GCA_023954745.1 Deltaproteobacteria bacterium
CCACGGGCGACGACGATGATGACGACGCCACGGGCGACGATGATGATGACGACGCCACGGGCGACGACGATGATGACGACGACGCGACGGGCGACGACGACGACTCCGCTGGAGACGACGACGACGGCGGCGGCACGGGCAGCGGGAGCCGCAGCAGCAGCCGCGGGTGCTCCCAGGCCGACTCGTCAGCCCACCCGGTCGGCCTCCTCGTGATGCTGGCGCTGGCGATTCCCGCCCTTCGTCGTCGCGGCTGAGCACCCGACGCCGAACACGAAGTCGCCCCCCCCGGTCGGGCTCAGCGGCAGCAAGCGCTCCCCGGGTCGGGGGCGAAGCCCGCGGCGCGCTCGCGACGGCGAATGGCCGGAGTCACCGTCCCCCAATCGGGGTCAATCCCCAGGGCTACGAGCTCGTCGCGGTAGGCATAGCGGACGCTGAAGGAGCTCAGGGGGGTGGGGTCGAGATCGAAGGTCGTCCACTGGACGTCGTGGGGTGTCCGCCCCCCCATGCCAGTCGCTGCGCGTTCCTCTTTCTTCTTGCGCCGCGGGGGGGGAGCCACGGTGGACCGGTCTCGTGCGACGGATCCCCCGGCGCCCGACGGGCTCCTCGACTCCTCAGAGGCCGGGGACGAGCTGGGCGCAGGCTTCTTCGCGGAGCGGCTCTTTGCCTCTCCCCGGGCGAGCCCTCCAAGGGTCCCGCTCTCGGCTTCGGACAGGCGGTCACCGTCGTCCGCGCGCCCGTCGGATCCATACGTCTCGTACGGCGTCGGTACGCAGCACACCTCCCGCCCCCGCTCCGCGAAGAACACCGCCTGGATCACGCCGAGGTTGCGGGTGTCGCCGACCCACGATCCATAGCTCTTCTCCTCGCTGGTGAAGACGAACCGCCGCGCGTTGGAGTCGTCCACTTGCCAGCCCTTGATCTCGACGGTCTCGTAGGGCGAGAGCACCCACTTCGCGGCATCCCGCGCCCTCGTGTGCTTGGCATCGATGGAGTTGAGTCCGTCCACTGCGAGAGCCACCGCGACGCGGCCCCCCGTGTCGTTGCGCAGGCGGATGCTGTAGTTGCGGCCTCTCTTCGCCTCCACGTAGGTGCGCCCGTCGGACGCGATCTCCGCGAGAGGTCGGCCCTCCACCAACACCTCCATGGAGACGCCGCGAGCGGATCCGGCGTGGGAGAGACCTGGGAGGGCGAGGAGACCGGCGAGGGCGGCGGCAGCGAGCAGAGATCGAGGAAAGTGCATGGTGCGTCTCCAGGGCCCGCTGAGCGCGGGTGGCCTCGGGTGGGACAGGGAGCGACGCGAGAGGTTCCCGCAATCTTCGCTGTCTGCTAAACGACCTCGCCATGCGCTCACTTTGGAACCTGCTCGCGGTCGTGCTGCTCCTCCTGGGTATGACCGGCTGTGACCCGTGTCGGGATCTCGACGCGCGCATGGCCCCTCCCCTCCCGTCGACCCCGACGCCCCATCAGATGGTGCTGTCGATCTCGGGCATCGGACTGTCCGCCCGCCTCGGAGACGCATTTCCCGAGGGCAAGGCGACCCGGGACGGCACGACCGTGCTGTGGGACACCCTGGCCACCAAGTTCGGCACCGCGGGCAGCGAGGCCATGGTGGGTCTCCGCGTCCAGCGGGAAGGCGAGCTGACCGGCGGCACGTTCCGATTCCCCATCGAACTGACCAGTGAGGTGCGCGGGGGCGGCTTCGCCCTGGGGATCGAGGCCGCAGGAGACTCGACGCTGACCCTCGCCGGGGGGGGCGCCCCTGGAGACCTTGCGCCGTGGCTGGACTCGTTGCGGGCCGGCTGGCTCTCCGAGTTGCGTCTGGTGACCCTCAGCGGTTGGTTCGTCCCTGGCGCGACCCTCGCACTGGTTGCAGACGCACCGACAATCTCCGGCGGGGTCATCACGGTGCCCATCGGGACCTCCCTCCCGGGTGCTGCCCTGGACGCAGGCCAGCGCGCCATCCGTCCCGGCATGGCCGACGACTTCACGCTGGCGCTCTCGATGCCCTTGCTGTCGTCCCTCGCCCGCGGCGGCTGGAAGCCCGTGCTCCGAGGAGGCGCCCCGCTTCCCTCCCGAGCGGCGCCCGACGGATGGAGCCTGGCCCCGCTTCCGCCCGTGCTGGCCGAGCGGGGTCTCGAGGTCCCGGTGCTCGCAAAGCGCGCCGATGCCTGTGTCTGGACCGAGCTCGCGGTGCAGACGCGCCCTGCCCTCGCCGCAGGCGGACTCGGCTGGAAGGCGCCCGCAACGCAGCGCGTCGCCGTCCATGGGGAGGTCACCGAAGACGCTGCCCTGGCACGGGCAGGCCTGGACCTGCTGGCCCTCCCCGTCGCGCGCCTGCCCCTCCTCGGTCCCGGAGATCTCCCCTCAGAGGCCCGCATCGTGCGGTTTCAGGGGAACTCGCTCCTGCTCGACGGGGTCCTCGGACCCATCAGGGCGCCTCGGAAGGGACCCCGCCCCCAGCTCCCCCGGCCCGGCCTGCCAGCCAATCCCTGAGGGTCGGGAAGACCTCCTCGAAGGCCCAGTCGCCCACGAGAAGATCGGCGTGGCCGTACTCCTCGCGCTGTCCCCAGCCACGGCCGAGCTTCATGAAGGTCTTGTCGGACGAGCCCGCCCGATCGTAGGCGGGACGCACGGACCACGCCGGTGCGATCTGGTCCACGGTGCCAGCAAGGACCAGCAGCGGCGTGTCCACCGTAGCCATGCCCTCGAGCCAGTCGCGGGACCCGTCGGCGCTCTTCATGCGGCCGCCCTCGAACCACCCCCCATACTGCTGAAGCAGGCCCGTGGAGATGTCCTCTGTGCCCTGGGTCGCAAAGGCCGCCGCGGCGTCGACATCGAGGTTGTCGGCGTTCATCAGCAGGTGGACCAGTTGCCCGTCCGGCGCGATCCCGAGTCCGCCCTTGCTGAGCTGTGACAGGGCCCGCATGGGGAACCGCCCCCGCTTCGCCTTGATCCCGGGGAAGGTCGACATGCGTGCTACGGCATCAGTCCCGTGGGTGAACGCGACGGGGGCGCCCAGCGTGATCACTCCACGAATGCGGGACTTCAGAGGCGTCTGTACCGCCGCGTAGCCGAGCAGGCCGCCCAGGCTGTGACCGACCCAATACACGCCCTCGCGCCCCGTCGCCGCCTTGATGTGGTCGAGGATGGCAGGCACATCCTGGCTCGCCATGGAGTCGACATTCCAAGCTCCCTGCGCCCAGGTGGCGCTGTCCGGGGGAGAGCTGGTCCGGGTCCCTCGTAGCTCCGCGACCCAGACGTCGAAGCCCTCCTGGGAGAGGTAGGTCGCGAGGTCGCTCCCCTCGAGCATGAAGGTGAATCGATTCGTTCCCGTCCCGTGCACCAGCACGACGGGCTGGCCCTGGTGCGCCGCACCCGTCTCCTGGGGCGGAACGCGGAACATGGAGAGGGTCCAGCCGTCCCCGGTCTTTGCGAACCCTTCGAAGGACGGGAGCCTTTCGGGCTGTTGGATGCGCGCCGCCGTGCAGCCGGCGAGCGTCAGGACCAGGGCGAGGAGGAGCAGGCGGTTCATGGCAGCTCCCGGTCGGCGAGCCATGCGAGGAGCAGGCGGTCGACATCGCGGGCGGCGTGCCGGGAGATGAGCATGCCGAGGTGCCCGTACTCCTCCCGGTGTCCATTGGCCCGGGACAGGAGGCGGTGGTCGACCGAGATGCGCGCGCGGAGTCTGTCGACCCCGGCCAAGACGTCCTCGGGGGGAGCGACCGAATCGGACATCCCCGCGACCAGAAGCGCTGGCCCCTGGACCACGTCCAGCCCGCGCCCGTAGTCCACCCAGCCCTGGCGGCTGGTCATCGCGCCGGTCTGCATCCACCGGAAGAGGTCACGGATGACCCCGGCGGGGGGCTCCCGGTACAGGCTGCGGTCGTAGAAGCGGTACATCGCCTCGTCGATGTCCTCCTCCTGGGGCAAGCTCGCCGGAATGGAGCTGGCGCGCGCGCCCACCCCCGGCCGGAAGCCGGTCAGGAGCACGCTCTTCGCCACGGCCGGTAGCGGACGTTCTCCATCGACGAACGCCTGCAGCCACTGCGTCCACCTCGGCGCCGCGACGTGCCAGGCGAAGCGGGTGCCGAGGCCGACCCAGCGATACTGCAAGGAGGTGCCTCGGGGGTCGGCGGCGGCGGCAACCGGCAGCAAACCGCAGAGCCCGTGCCCGACGAAGGTCACGCGCGCGGCGCCCGCCACCGTCTTCACCTTGCCGAGGATCTGCGGGAATGCTTCGGCCACCACCCCGTCGAAGCCGTCGTCTGACGCCATCGACGTGTTCCATGGATCCACGAGATAGACCCGGTAGCCCGACGCGGCCAGGCGCGTCGCCAGCCCACCAGTACCCCGCGAGAGGAACACCTCGGGCCGCAGTCCCAGGTCGGGGCACAACACCACCACGTCCGCATCGGGGCCCGCGGGTTTTCCGCTCACCACCGGGACGAGTTGCACCTCCTCCTGGGCCATGACGGGGGAGGGAGCAGCGACCATCGCGAAGAGGGCTGCGAGGCCCGCAAACAATGCGCGCCATTCACCGGACTGAGTGGATGTCATGGGTCTCCGGGTGTGCTAGGAAGTGCCCAGCCGAGCTCTTCGAGGCGCGAACTCCGCACATGCAGATCAATCTCTTCGGTCCGCGGGATACGCCGCGTCCCGACAAGGAACCGTCAACCGCGCCGCTCCCCGACCCCGTGTCGGAGGAGGCGCCCGTAGTGGTCGAGGCCGAGGATGCCTCTCCCGAGACGGCTGCGCTTGCCGTCGACAGCGCCCCAAAGGACGCCCCAGTTTCCCCGGAGCCGCAGAACGGAACCCCTGAGCCGGAGCCCGACGTCATCGCAGCTGCTCCCCAGCCCCCCGCTGTTCCCGACCCGGAGGCCGAAGCCGCCGAAGAGCCCGCCGAGGCCGAAGCCGCCGAAGAGCCCGCCGAGGCCGAAGCCGCCGAAGAGCCCGCCGAGGCCGAAGCCGCCGAAGAG
>JAGSHC010000133.1 GCA_023954745.1 Deltaproteobacteria bacterium
ATGCGGCGAGCACCGCCTGGGCATGGGCGGAGCGCACCGCGGCATGGTCGGGCAGGGAGGGGAGGCTGGAGGCCACGCGCTCGCGCACCGCCCGGAGCAGTCGGAAGCGGCCGCCTTCGCTGCTGAGGACCGAGTCGTCCCGAAGCTCCTGAAGGGCATCCATCCCGTCGGGGCCGAGCACAGCGAGGGCCTCGGGCAGACCGAAGGCGCCGTGGAAACAGGACAGACGGGTGAGGGCCTCGGCGGCGGGTGGGGGCAAGGAGGTTCGCGCGGAGGCGATGGTGCGCCCGAGCGCGCCCCCCAGCAGGGTGGTAGGCGCGCTCGCCGCGAGGAGCTGCGCTG
Organism: Deltaproteobacteria bacterium; assembly: GCA_023954745.1. Lineage (GTDB taxonomy): Bacteria > Myxococcota_A > UBA796 > UBA9615 > UBA9615 > JAGSHC01. The sequence continues at coordinate 343 of JAGSHC010000133.1, forward strand.
GTGTCAGGAGCCGAAGGCGGTCCCCAGCCAGGGTGAGGGCCAAGGGCAGGCCGTCGAGGGCCTCCGAGAGCGCGAGGAGGGTGTCGTCGTCTGGGTCGAGGCCCGCTCGGGGCCCCGCAGACCTGAGTAGGAGGGCGGCGCCATCCGACGGCGCCAGCGGCGCCAGCTCGAGGAGCTCCGCCCCGGCCGCACGAAGGGGTGCCCGACTGGTGGTGATCACGGTGAGGCCGGGGACCAGGTCGAGCCAGCTCTTCGCGAGGTCTTCCGAGGCAGCGAGTACGTCGTCCACGTCGTCCAGCAAGACGGCGCGCGCGCCCGCGAGGGCGTGCACGAGGCGGGGCCCTCGGCCAGGGCCGTCCGGCAGAGCGAGGGCGCTGGTGAGGCGTTGGAGCAGTTGATCGGAGGACTGCGCCCCCGAGCAGTCGATGCGCAGGCCGTCACGGGGGAGCGCGGCCCGGGCCAGGGCGCTCTTGCCCACGCCGGGGGGGCCGACGACGCAGACGACTCCGCCACGGAGCATCCGCGTCAGGTTGGAGATCTCGTCCTGGCGGCCGATCAGCACGGGATGGAGTCTACGTTCTCCCGCGGCCGCCCTCCGTCAGGGTTGCCCCTTCCCCCCCGCGTTGGCACCCTCGCGACTCCTTCGGCAACGGAGGTCCCGATTGCGCCCCCGTGGCCCATCGGGAACCAGCACTCGGAGCCCGCCGTGACCTTTCAGCAGCTGATCCTCGCCCTCTCGTCCTACTGGTCCCAGCAGGGATGCGTGCTCGGTCAGCCGTACGACACCGAGAAGGGCGCGGGCACCTTCAACCCGCACACCTTCCTGCGTTCCCTGGGGCCCGAGCCGTGGAACGTCGCGTACGTCGAGCCGTGTCGCCGCCCGTCGGACGGCCGCTATGGCGACAACCCGAACCGACTCGGCGCCTACTACCAGTACCAGGTCATCATGAAGCCTTCGCCGGCGGACATCCTGGAGCGCTACCTGCGGGGCCTTACCGCTCTGGGGATTCGTCCCCACGAGCACGACATCCGCTTCGTCGAAGACGACTGGGAGTCCCCCACGGTGGGCGCCTGGGGACTCGGCTGGGAGGTGTGGCTCGACGGGATGGAGATCACGCAGTTCACCTACTTTCAGCAGGTGGGTGGAGTCGAGTGCAAGCCCGTCAGCGCGGAGATCACCTACGGCCTCGAGCGCATCGCCATGTACTTGCAGGGCGTGGACGACGTCTACGACCTGGAGTGGGGCCACGGCTTCACCTACCGCGAAATCCACCACCAGACCGAAGTGGAGTGGAGCAAGTACAACTTCGAAGAGGCGGACGTCGACCAGCTCTTCCGGTCCTTCAAGGACTACGAGGACCAGGCGAAGGAGCTCGCCGCGAAGGGGTTGGTGTTCCCCGCCTACGACTTCGCCATGAAGTGCAGCCACCTCTTCAACACCCTCGACGCCCGTGGAGCCATCTCCGTGGCCGAGCGCGCCGCCTACATCGGGCGGATCCGCAACCTCAGCAAGTCCTGCGCGGAGACCTGGGTCGAGGAACGGAGCAAGCTCGGCTGGCCCATCCTCAAGCGCACCACCGCCCCCGCGCCCGCGGCCGAAGTCGTCGTAGCCGACACGATGGCCATCACGAGCTCGGACCTCGCGGGGAGCTTTCCCACCACGGAGCTGCAGACCCCAGCGGTGGGTGCGGGCGAGCTGTTGCTCGAGATCGGGACGGAGGAGCTGCCCGCGCGCTTCCTCGCCGGTGGAGAGAAGGCCTTGCGCAGCGGCGTGATCGGGTTCCTCGACGCCCAAGGCGTCCCCCACGGTGACGCCCGGGTGTGGTCGACCCCGCGCCGCATCGTGCTGGCCGTGGAGGGCGTGGCCCCGCTCTCGGCTCACAACGAGAGCATCGAGACCGGTCCCCCCGTGCGTGCTGCCTTCGACGCCGACGGCGAGCCCAAGATCCCCGCGATCAAGTTCGCCGAGCGTCACGGCGTCGCCGTCGCAGACCTCCTCCGTGTCCAGAAGGGCGAGGGGAAGAAGGCCGGTGAATACGTCGCGGTCCGCACGGTCTCGGGAGGAGAGCCCACCGCTGGGCTGCTCGAGGACGCTCTGCCCGGGATCATCGCGAAGATGCCCTGGCCGAAGTCCATGCGCTGGTCCGACCTGGACGAGCGCTTTGCGCGGCCAATCCATTGGTACGTCGCCTTGCTCGGCGGACGCAGTCTGCGGTTCGAGTTCGCCCGCGTGACGTCCGGCAATCGGAGCCGGGGCCACCGCTTCTTCGGCAACGAGCAATTCGCTGTCACCGACCTCGCGTCCCTGCAGGAGGGGCTCAGCGAGCGGTACGTCGTGCTCGACAGCGCCGCGCGCCGCAGCCAGATCGAAGCGCAACTCGAGGCTGCCGCCTCGTCCCTCGGCGGCAAGGCCGTCGGGAGCGAAGGGCTCATGAATCAGGTCGTGGGGCTCGTGGAGTTTCCCCGGGTGGTGCACGGAAGCTTCGACGAGCGCTACCTGAGTCTGCCGCGCCCGGTCATCACGTCGATCCTCGACTACCACCAGAAGATGTTCCCCGTGGTCGACGGCGACACCGTGCTCCCCCACTTCCTCGGGGTCTCCAACAACCCCACCGAGGAGCAGCCCCTGGTGCGGGAGGGCTACGAGCGTGTGGTCTCCGCCCGACTCGCGGACGGCGAGTTCTTCCACCTCCAGGATCGCAAGCTGGTGCTGGCAGCGTGGGGCGAAGGCCTGGGGGGCATCACGTTCCTCCGGGGTGCGGGGACCATGGCGGACAAGGCCCATCGTCTCAGCGAGCTCGCCGGACTCATCGCCGAGCGCGTGGGCGCCGACGGGACGGTGGCTCGCCGCGCCGGTCTGCTCAGCAAGGCCGACCTCGCCACCAACCTCGTGGGTGAGTTCCCCGAGCTTCAGGGGACCATCGGACGGATCTACGCCGCCCAGGATGGAGAGGAGGACGCCGTCGCCCAGGCGATCTTCGAGCACTACCAGCCTCGCGGGGTCGACGACGACCTGCCGGCCTCCCAGATCGGGGCCATCGCCGCCCTCGCCGACAAGGTCGACGCCCTCAGCGTGATCTTCGGGCTGGGCAAGGTGCCGACGGGCTCGGCGGACCCGTATGCCCTCCGGCGGGCAGCCCTCGGCATCCTGCGCATCCTCACGTCGCGCGCGGACCTTCGGTTGCCGGTGGCGGACCTCGTGGACCTCGGCCTGGCTGCCGTGCCCGAGGACTACCTCAAGAAGGGCCTCGACAAGGCCACTGTGCGCAGCAATCTGCTGGAGTTCTTCCGCGGGCGCCTCAAGGCGTCTTGGACCAGCGAGGGCATCGGGGGCGACACCGCCGAGGCCGTCCTCTCCGCAGGCTTTGCCGAAGGGCCCCTGGGCGACGCGCGCGCGCGGGTGCTGGCGGTCCAAGGAGCCGCAGGCAGCGACGGCTTCGCGGACTTGATGGTCGCGTTCAAGCGCATCGCCAACATCGTGCGCAAGGCGGGCAGCGCCGGCGCGGACATCGCTGGCACCGCAGAGATGTCCCTCGCGGTGGAGCCCGCCGAGTCGGCTCTCTTCGTGGCCTTCGCCGAGGTGCACACCGCAGCGCAGCAAGCCATCGCCGGGCAGGACTACGCAGCGGCCCTGACCGCCATGTCGACCCTGCGGGGCCCCCTCGCCGCCTTCTTCGACGACGTGATGGTGATGGCCGAGGACGCCGCGTTGCGGACCAACCGCCTGAGGTTGCTCGCGTCCATTCAGCGGGAGTTCGAGGACATCGCCGATTTCTCCCGCATCTCCACCGAGAAGTAGCCAGCCCCCGCTCGGGGCTACGGCCCCGGCATCGACCGGAGCCTCATGACCCAGCGCATCTACTCGTTCGGCGGAGGTTCTGCCGATGGCAGCACCTCGATGAAGAACCTCCTCGGCGGAAAGGGGGCCAATCTCGCTGAGATGAGCAGCCTCGGTCTGCCGGTGCCCCCGGGGTTCACCATCACCACCGAGGTCTGCATGCAGTACCTCGACGGCATCGAAGCCAACAAGTCGAGCTTCTACACCTCCCGCGGAGCGGGCGCGGGCGCGGGCATCATGGAGGGCGTGACCCTCGGGGCGCCGCCTCCGTCGGACCCGTTGCTTCCGGACGGTCTGATGGACGAGATCGGCACGTCCCTGGCGACCGTCGAAGCCATCACCGGGCGCTCCTTTGGCGACGCGGCGAACCCGCTCCTCGTCTCCGTCCGCAGCGGCGCGCGGCAGTCGATGCCCGGGATGATGGACACCATCCTCAATCTCGGCCTCAACGACGAGACCGTGCAAGGCCTGGCCGCCCAGAGCGAGAACCCTCGCTTCGCGTGGGATAGCTACCGCCGCTTCGTGATGATGTACGCGAACGTGGCCATGGGTCTGGAGCGCGCGCAGCTCGATGCCATCGTGCAGGCGGACATGAAGCGCAACGGGGTCACCGAGGACGCCGACGTCACCGCCGAGCAGTGGATGGCCCTCGTGCCGAAGCTCAAGGACCGGGTGCAGGAGCTGAAGCGGCGTCCCTTCCCCGAGGACCCGTTGGAGCAGCTGGCGGGCGCCGTCCGGGCGGTCTTCTCGTCCTGGAACGTGCCGCGGGCGCGCTTCTACCGAAAGGAGAACGGCTTCGACGACCGCTGGGGGACCGCGGTGAACGTGCAGGCCATGGTCTTCGGGAACCTGGGCGACGACTCGGCGACGGGCGTGTGCTTCACCCGGGACCCGAAGAACGGCGAGCGCGTCTTCTTCGGGGAGTTCCTCCTCAATGCCCAGGGCGAGGACGTGGTGGCCGGCATTCGCACACCGCAGCCGCTCAATCGCGAAGGCGGAGACGCCAACACGACGCTGCCGACGCTTCAGGAGGTGATGCCCAAGGCCTACGAGGAGCTGGTGGCGGCCTACGAGGCTCTCGAGGCGCACTACACCGACATGCAGGACATCGAGTTCACGGTCGAGGACAACCGCCTGTGGCTCCTGCAGACCCGCACCGGCAAGCGCACGGGGCAGGCGGCGGTCCGCATCGCGGTGGACATGGTCCAGGAAGGCCTCATCGACGCCGAGACCGCCGTGCGTCGCGTGTCGGCGGCCCACGTGAGCCAGCTGCTGCACCCGACGATCGACCCCAGCGCCGAGCGCACCGTCATCGCGCGCGGCCTCCCGGCGAGTCCGGGGGCAGCCACGGGCATCGTGGTGTTCACAGCGGATGAAGCGGTCAAGCAGGCGGCCGAGGGGCACGACGTCATCCTCGTGCGCGAAGAGACGAGCCCCGAGGACATCCACGGGATGGCCGCCGCGAAGGGCATCCTCACCGCCCGCGGTGGCCAGACCAGCCACGCCGCCGTGGTCGCGCGGGGCATGGGTGTCTGCTGCGTCGCCGGCTGCAAGGAGATCGTGGTGCACGAGCGCCAGGGCTTCTTCGAGACGCGCGGCGACCGCATCGTGACGTTGCGCGAGGGAGACCTCATCACCTTGGACGGCGGTGCGGGGGAGGTGCTGCTCGGCGCGGTGGCGGTGAGCACACCGGAGCTCGCGAGCTCGGGGTTGACGGAGCTGCTCGCATGGGCGGACGGCTTCGCCCGTCTGGGCGTGCGGGCCAACGCCGACACCCCCGATGACGCGGCGCTGGCGAGGTCCTTTGGCGCGACGGGCATCGGCCTGTGTCGCACGGAGCACATGTTCTTCGAGGCGGACCGCATTGCCGCCGTCCGCCAGATGATCCTCGCCGAGGACGAGCAGGAGCGAAGCCGGGCTCTGAACAAGCTCTACCCAGTGCAGCGAGCGGACTTCGCGGGGATCTTCCGAGCAATGGACGGCCTCCCGGTCACCATCCGGCTGCTGGACCCGCCCTTGCACGAGTTCCTGCCCCACGAGGGCCACGAGATCGAGGAGCTCGCCCAGGTGCTGGGGGTGCCGATCTCGCGGGTGCAGGCCCAGGTGGAGCACCTGCGCGAAGCCAACCCGATGATGGGTCATCGCGGATGCCGGCTGGGCCTGACCCACCCCTCCATCTACACGATGCAGGTGCGCGCAATCCTCGACGCGGCCATCGACGCCCAGCGCGAGGGCATCGACGTCCGGCCGGAGATCATGATCCCCCTGGTGGGAGCCGAGGCCGAGCTCAAGCGTCTGCGCGACCTGACCATGCGCACGGCGGAGCAGGTGTTCCTCAATCGCGAAGCGAAGGTCTCGTTCCTGTGCGGCACGATGATCGAGCTGCCGAGGGCGTGCCTCATCGCCGACCGCATCGCCGAGCACGCCGACTTCTTCTCCTTTGGCACCAACGACCTGACCCAGACGACCTTCGGCTACAGCCGGGACGACGCCGGCTTCCTCAAGGCCTACACGTCGGCGCAGCTGGGGATCCTGCAGAGCGACCCCTTCGTGACCCTGGACGTACAGGGCGTCGGTCAACTGGTGGAGATGGGGACGGCGCGCGGCCGCAGTGGAAAGCCCGACCTCAAGGTGGGGATCTGCGGTGAGCACGGGGGCGATCCCGCGTCCATCGCCTTCGTCCATGGCGCCGGCCTCGACTATGTGAGCTGCTCGCCGTATCGAGTCCCCGTGGCCCGCATCGCGGCGGCCCACGCCGCCCTGGAGTCTCCCTGAGCCGACTTGCCCCTGCGCTGCTGCTCTTCGTGACCCTCGTGGTCCCGTCGATGGCGGGAGCGACGGGTTGGAAGGTGCACGTGCTGAGGCCGCCGGAGATCCCACATGGGGGCTCTTCGCTGGTGGTCCCCCTGCCCCGCAAGGACCAGGAGGTGTTTCACTACTGGGTCCTGGAGGCCCTGCGAGATCGTGATCGCGGTCTGCGCCCCAACGAGGGCATCGGCACCGACGACGCGGTCCTCGCCTGGCCCGACGCGCTCCCCGTCCTCGAGGCCATGCCCTACGACCTTCCGGTGCCGCGGGTTCCGGCGGATGGAGCGGTGCCGACGGCGACGATGGAGGCCCTGCGGGAGGCGACCGGCGGAGGAACGCTGCTGTTGGGCACCCTCGGATTTCCGCAGGTGACCTGGTCCACCCGCACCCGGTACGAGCAGGTCTCGAACCGTGATGGGGACACGATCTCCGTGCCCATGAGCTGTCAGGTGCGGATGGTCCGCGTGACCTTCGAACTCGAGCTCGTCGACACCTCCCTGGGGCGAGTCATCCGCGAGGACCTCGCCGAGACGACCACCGAGGAGCAATGCCCGTCGTACTCCCGTACGGGCCAGCGTCAGGTCAGGTACCTGAGCCCGCAAGATCATCAGGAGGACGTGACGAAGCGTGCGTTGGCCGTCGCCATCGCTCAGCGCGTCGCACCCCACTGGGCGACGCTCAAGTTGCATCTGCAGAGGACGCCGAAGACGCGCCGGTCCCTGGATGCCCTGAAGCAGGAGTCCGACCGGAGAGGGGCCACGGCTCTGGCTCTCGCTGCTGTGGAGGCCCACGAAGGCCATGGCGCCGCGCACTACAACGCTGCGGTCTTCCTGGCGGTCGCCGGGCACTTCGAACGGGCGGACGAACAGCTCCGCCTCGCCGAGGCGATCGCCAACAAGGGCTACCACGCCGACTTCGTGGAGTCCCTGGAGCAGTTGCGGGCCTGGTTTCTCGAGTTGAAGAGCATGGGCATCCCGCTGGAGCCCGCTCCTCTCTGAACTCGCTCGACGTCATCGCGCGGCGCAGGCCAGCTCGCTGAGCATGCGCTCCCGCCAAGGAACGCCTGCGGGACCCGGGGAGTCGCACTCCAGTTGTCGGGCCTCCGCCGCCTTGCTCGCCGACCGGGCGACGGCATCCTGGCGAGTGGTCGCCTCCGCGATCCCGAGGACGAGGACGGCGACGACGAGGAAGGATCCCGCTCGGGCGGCCCGCGGGGGGAACGCGCGGAGGGCTGCGGGGGCGAGGGCCGCCAGCGGAGTGCAGAGCAGGAAGAGAGGCAGATTCGCTGGGTTGTCGCTGAATCGATCGAGCCCGAGCACCGTGCCCAGAAGGAGGAGGCCGCAGCCCATCAGCCAGCGAAGGCCTCGCGCGTCCCGGCGAGTCCACGCCAGGAGCCCTCCCACGAGGAGAGGCAGCGCGGAAATCCCGAGGTCTCGCGCGAGCAGTCGCCAGGCGCGCTGGAGAGCCTGGGGAGCGAGCACGTCGGCGCCGGGGGCGAGCAGACCGCGAGGCCCCAGCCAGGAGGACGGCCCGAGCAACAGCACCCAGGCGGTGGCGAGGACCGTCGTGACAACCACCGCCTCGAAAGCTGGGCGCAGGTTCCTCCCCGGCGGGGTGCCCAGGATCAGGAGCCCGGGGAGGAGGGCCAGGGCCCCAGGGTGCACCGCCAGGGCCGCGAAGGCGGCGATCCCCGCGACGACCGAGCGACCGCTGCGGAGCGCGAGGACCGCCCCGATGCACGTCGCCGACAGGGGCCCATAGACCTCACAGAAGGTGGCTGCGTCCCAGACCGCCACCGAGCAGAGGGCGGTGGCGGGCGCGAGCAGACCGTCGGTGGCCCGTCCGCCGGTCTCTCGGGCGAGTTCGCGCCCCAGTCGCTCCAGACCCAGGAGGCCCAATCCCATGGCGAGCGCGCTCGCGGCGTTGGTCGCTCCGGCCGCGGGGACTCCGAAGAGATCGAGCAACTGCGTCCATGCAGTCAGGGGTGCCAGCCAGCCGGCATGCACCGCGCGGTCGAGGGCAACTCCGGCCGAGACCTGAAGGGTGTACGCAGCACCGTCGCCCGTGTGTTCGGTCGCCCGGAACAGATACAGCGCCAGAGGTGTATAGACCGCCAGGACCAGTAGCGCGGAGGGACCCGCGGATCTGCCTCTCGCGCGCACCCTCGCGGCCGTGTTTGAGGCGTTCGACACCGGGCGCATCGTATGGTACCTTCCCGCCGCTCGTCAAAAGGACTCAAGGTGTTGAAATTGCAGCGTTTTTGCCCCGGCGCCCTTCGCGCGCCGGCAAGCGTCACGACCGGAAGCTTGCTTCTGGTGGGCGTGCTGCTGTCTGGCGGGTGCGTCCAGAACGCTGCGTTGCCGGCTCTGGGTGACTGCGCGGTGACCCCCGAGGGGGGACTGTACGAGTTCGGTCAGATCGGCGTCGGCACCTGCCTCGCGAGCCCCTCGGACCTGCAGGTCCTCCCGGACCCCCAGGACCCCACGAATCACTTCGTGATGGTGGTGAACTCCAACGCGTACTCGAACTTCGAAGGTTCGAGCGTGCTGACGATTGACGCGTCGACCATCGACCTCACATGCCCGGCCAACGGGCTGCACGAGGTCAGCGCGTTCTCCCTCGAGATGCAGGAGTTCGCGGGGCGCATGGCCATCGACGAGGCACGAGGCCTCGGTCTCATGTCCGCGCGCGTCAACGGCCAGTTCGATGGCGACTTGACCGACGTGGTCTTCACCCTCGACATGTCCGACCCTCGGGCTCTCGCGTTCAGCGACGCGGGGCCGCGGCGTTGGGGCCCGTTCCGGTACATCCAGGTGTCTGCGGACCCCTGGTCCGTCCGCATCAACCCGTGGGACGGCCGGGCCTACGTGCTCGGGCTGACGGACCACACCGTGGCGGCGCTGGATCTCGTCTCGGACCCCATCGGGTTCGTCGACCTCATCGGCGACCTCGCGATCTCGGGTGCCGACTTCGCCGACGGCGACTCCTCCGGCAGCGCGCCCGACTTCACACTGCAGTCGGTGGTGCCGCTCGAGCTCGAAGACGAAGTGCTCACCCTCACGTTCCAGGAGGGGACCACGCGGCTCTACTTCGGCGCCGACGACGGCACCGGGACCAACGAACTGGTGGCGGTGAACTCGGGCGACGGCATCGACTTCGTCCCCCTCGCCGGTGGCGCCATCGTGGAGCCCGAGGTGGAGTGGGCCGAGGCCGGAGTGGTCGATGCCTCGGTCGGATTCTTCGGAGACGGCCAGGCGGCGCTCCTGACCGGGGTTGCCGCGGATGGCCGGCGCTCCATTGGGCGCATGTCGTCTGCGGAGAGCGCCGTGGAGTGGACGGTGGCCACGAACCCGGTCATCACACCAACCGAATCGGCGTGGGACAGCGCAGGCGTGTTCGGCCCCGACTGGGTCGACGACGGCCTCACGGTGGACGTGTACTTCTCCGGTGGCCCCGGTTGGGGAACCTCCATCGGTCACGCCGAGGGCAGCAGCTTCGGTTCGCTGACGCGGGTGGGCGACGAGACCCTCCCGGACGGCGCCGAGGGGGAAGTGCTCGGCGCGGCCGTGGGGTCCTGGGACAGCGCGGCCGTCTTTGGACCGTCGGTCATCGAAGATGGCCTGACGGGCCGACGTCACCTGTACTACTCCGGGCACGACGGGGTTCCCCTGGGCGATCTCGACGGCGCCACGGCCATCGGACTCGCGGTGTCTGACGACGACGTGACCTTCGCGCGGACCGACCGTGGCCTCGGAGGCGGCTCCACGGTGCTCGAGCCCGGGGAGGCTGGCGCCTGGGACGACCTCGGAGTGGCCTGGCCGACCGTGTTCTTCGACAACGGTCGATGGCAGATGTGGTACCGCGGGACGGACGGCGTGTCCTGGCAGGTCGGGCGGGCCACGTCGGTCGATGGCTTCGTCTGGACCAAGGATCCGCGCAATCCCGTCGTGGGAGAGGGCCTCGAAGCTCCCGTCGGGACCGACGCCCCCCTGCGCGTCTTCGCCCAGAAGGTCAGCCCGCGCAGCGGCTACTTCGTCGAAGGCGAGATCAGCGGAGAGGTCGCGGCGCTCGCCTTCGAGGGCGAGGAGTACGCCAACACCGTCAGTCCCATCGGATTCCTCGTGGTGGGCGGACAGGCCCTCGGCCGAGGCCCCGCCGGCACGTACGACCGCGACGGCGCGGCTGCCGCTTCTCGCCTGGACGACACCGACCTCGTGTTCTACGAGGCGGTACGAGGGACCCGCGCGACCCTCGCCGTCGGGCAGGACCTCGGCGCCGGTGTAGAGCGGATCAGCGCAGTCACCGCCGCGGGCTGGACGGACTCGCTCGACGGACTCAATGGCGACGCGCCGACAGTGGCGTTGCACGAGCCTGATGCGCGCGTCTCGGGTGGTGACACCGTGGTTGCGTTCTCCACCACCCAGGGCATCTCGGTCGGCCGCGTCGGCTACGTCGATGGGGTCGCTTCCACCCTGGAGCCTCTGGTTCCGGGGGTCGCCCTCGCCGCCAGCGCAGACGAGTTCCGGTTCGACAGCGCGGGCGTGTCGTCGCCTTCGCTCCTCACCGACGGACACGACGGCGCAACTCGCCTCGCCTACGAAGGCGCGCGCGGCGATGTGACCGCCATCGGCATCGCGCTGGGTCCCACTCCCGAGGGGCCGTTCGTGCGTCCCGACGCGGTCAGCTTCCCCCGCGGGGGGGCCGGCACCTGGGACGACGCAAGCGTCGGCTCGCCGAGCCTGTTGTGGGACGAAGACGCAGGTCTCTACCGCCTCTGGTACCTCGGCTCGGATGGCGCCACCTACCGCGTCGGGATGGCCACCAGCGCGGACGGGCTCTCTTGGGACCGGTACTCCATCGGAGAGACGACCCTGCCGGTCTTCGAGCCCTCGGGCCTGGCCTTCCTCGGCGCGGATGGTCCCGAACACATCGCGGTGCGCCGGCTGCCCACGGGTCGGTTCGAGATGTGGTTCCACGGAGAGCTCGACGGAGTGCCCCGGGTCGGTCGCGCCGTCAGCGAGGACGGGATCTCCTGGAGCAGCTTGGTGAACCCGACCACCGCGGGCGACACCTTCACCATCACCACCCGCGCCGGGGACGACAGTGCCAGCACGGCCATCGACCTGGGTGAGCCTCCGAAGTCCGGTGAGGACGATGACGCCACGATCTACGCCGGCCCGTATCGCGTGCATGGCGCCGGGGCGACCGAGATGATCTTGAGCCCAGACGGCCGCTTTGGCGTCGTCAGCAACAAGCGCACGGACTTCGTCCTCGTGGTCGACCTGACGGACGACAGCACCGATGACTGGACTGACGCCAACGCCTTTGGTGTCGAGGCGGCCTTCCGCATTCCCCAGCGCTTCGGCGTCGTCGGGACCCGCGACCTGGCCTTCTCCCCCGACGGCACGAAGCTGTACGTGACCCTCGCGCCGCAGATCATCGCGGAGTCGGGCGACCCCGAGTTCCGCACCGGGGTCGAGGGACTCATCACTCTCGACTGGACCCAGGTGGAAGACCTCGCCGAGTCCACGCTGCTCCTCGACGACACCGTGCTGTCCTGGGCGCCCCTCGCGCGTGGAGCCGAGGAGGACGTCGGGTACCGGAACGACACCAGCGTGGGCGCCAACGCCTTCGTCCTGAACAAGGCTGGCGATCGGGCCTACGTCGCCAACGCCAACGACAACTCGCTGTGGATCATCGCCCTGGACACCGGCGCGCGGGGCACAGTCATCGAGCGGGCGACCTCCCTGGGAGAGTCTCCCACCGAGGTGGTGCTCTCTCCCGATGAGTCCGTGGCGTACGTCAGCAACTACATCGGCCAGGACAGGAACTCCGTGGTGAACTCCACCATCGCCGTCGTGGACGTCGTCGAGACGAGCGAGACCTTTGGCGAGGTGCTGACCACCCTGTCGAACATCACGAGCCGGAGTGACCGTGGCTGCGAGTAGCCCGACCCTCCTCCGGTCCGCGGCGGCCTTGGGCCTGCTCGGAGTGCTCCTGTCCGGGTGCGGCGAGACGGAGCGCGCCTTCGCCGGCCTCGACGGGCCCGGCGACGTGGCCCTGCTCGAGCCCGGTGAGTTCTTCGAGGTCCCCGTAGGCTTCGTGTCGAACTTTCGCTCGGGGCGGGTGAGCAAGCTCGACCTCAAGCGCACTCGGTTGCTGGTGGAGGATGGGCCCGCCGCGTGGATGCCCGCCCCGGACTTCTCCTTTGGCGCGGACCGGGCTCTGTCGCAGATCGCCCTGGCCGAGCGCCCGGGCGAGCTGGACATCTGGGTCTCCGACGACATGGCAGACAGCCTGCTGCGTGGCCCCTACGTACGCATGGGCGACGATGGAGTGCCCGTCTGGTCGCGGCCGAGCCTGGTCGATGGCCCCACCGTCCTCGACGCGAGCGGGGCAGCCAAGAGCGGGACCGTCCCGCAGCTACGTGGTCTGCGCATTCGACCGGGACGGGCGACCACCGAGACCTGGACCTTCACCTGGATGGGTCGCTACTACGAAGCGCGGGGCACGGCCTCGGGCTTGCAGCGCGCGCGGGTCGTCCCAGGGTCCCATACCCAACTCGATGCCGGCCAGTTGGCGTTTCAGCTGTCCCTGGATGGCGCCGAGCCCGCCATGGGCGACCAGATCGTGCTGACCGTGGACTCGGGGATCGAGGAGGCGGACGCAGGTGGGCTCGTGATGGACATCCGCACCAGCCTCGACGGCGAGTGGGTGTTCGCGGCGGTTCTGCCGGACGATGGGCGCGGCTTCGTGTCGGTCTGGGACGCCATCAACTTCACCGAGATCGATCGTCTCGCCCTGCCTCTGGGAAGCGTGCCAGAGGCTCTCGCTCTGGGTATGGATGACGGGGTGCTCTGGGTCGCGGACAGCGCCGAGATTGGCGATGCCGGGCAGATCCACCGACTCGACTACCTGCCGGGCGACGTCGACAGCCTCGCCGTCACGACCATCCCCGTGCCCGAGCCCAACGTGGACGTGGCCGAAGGCAGGGACCCCGAGGCAGACCGGGTCTTCGTGGGCGCTGCCTACACGGACGCGCTGTGGATGCTCGATGGACTCACCTACGAGGTCATCGACATCAACACGTGGACACCCGAGATCGACCCGATGAACCTGTCTGCTGGCAGCCTCGGCCAGGGCGCGCCCATCAGCGGCCTCGCCGCGACCCCCGGCGCTGCGAAGACCTGGCAGGTCGACGAGCGGGGAGAGCGATTGCCTCGCTACGGAGTCCTCGCCACGACCTTCGCCGGGACCATGTACTGGATTGATGCTGCCAGCGGGTGCCTCATCCACGATCTGCCGGCCAACGCGTTCCTCGACATTGCCGGCGGCAACGAGGACAGTGCCTTCCGCGATGTCGGCAACCCCAGCGACCCGGTCCTCTTCTACGACGACGAGGCCGACTCGGCCATGACCACCCACCCGTGCGGTGGAGTCACGCTGACCGAGGTCTGGACCTTCCTGTACCGCGAGACGCTGCAGGCCTACGAGGTCAGCGGGAGCCGCAGTGGAGAGCAGCAGGGTCTCGCCTACGAAGGTGAGCGCTACGTCAGCGACAAGGGCGAGATCAGTGTCTTGCTCCTGCCCGGCAACGCCGCCACCACCGAGGGAGATGCCTGGGCCTTCCCCGTCAACGACGGCGTGACCCCCGTCCCCGTCCAGCAGCTCCCCGGCGACCCGGCCGTCTACACCGAGCTCTACGACGACCGCTCTGGCGCCTACTGGAAGCTCCGCGAGCGCCAGGTCGTCATCGTCCCCCACGTGTCGAATGACATCGTGTTGTGGATTGAACTGGCTGGCCAGGGCAACGGCCCCCGCATCTACCAGTAGTGCTCAGGGGCGCCGATGGCGGCGTCGCTCGCTCGGTTGCGTATCTGAGATACGCGTCCCTCTCGGCTCCTTGCCCTCGACGTCCCTGAGCCCTCCTTCGCGTGGAGGGGCGCCGATGGCGGCGTCGCTCGCTCGGTTGCGTATCTGAGATACGCGTCCCTCTCGGCTCCTTGCCCTCGACGTCCCTGAGCCCTCCTTCTCCCTGAGCCCTCCTTCTCCCTGAGCCCTCCTTCGGCCCCGCCTCAGTCCGGGGGGCCTCGTGTCGACGGGCGACCGCCTATCGGCTGGCTGAGTCGTCGTCGTCGCCGAGGGTTGCGTCGTCGTCGTCTGCCGTCGCGTCGTCGTCGTCAGCCGTTGCGTCGTCGTCGTCTGCCGTTGCGTCGTCGTCGTCGCCGAGGTCTTCGCACTGCTCGTCCGCCGCGCTGTAGTCCACGCAGTCGACGTCGACGAACTCACTGCCGGTGATGCCCCACACCACGATGGGGGCGGTGGTCTCGCCGCTGGCATCGTCGTAGTCCAGCGCGCCCGAGGCCCCGCTGATGTCCACGCTGGTTCCCTCGGCAAAGGTCGCCCGAGCCGTCGTCCAGTCCGTGGGACCCAGGTCCAGCGCATCACCGGCGCTCACCTTGCGCAGGCCGGTGGCGATGTTCGTGCCGTTGATGACACCCTGCTGCGCGTCGGCCCACGCAGCCCCGAACAGCACGAGCCATCCCGCATCCCAGGCGTGAGCGGAGAAGCCGAACTCCGCCGGGTCCTCACCGTCGAAGACAATGCTGTAGGCGGCGCTGAAGGTGTCGTAGACGAGCCCCGGCCGGAACGCCGGCACCGTGCCGCGGATGTTCGGATAGAGGGCCTCGGCGATGCCCGCCGTCTCGTCCAGCAGCTGTTGGTCGCGTGCGCCGTCCGTCAGGAAGATGCCCTTGTTTGCGAACCCCGAGATGCCGGCGGCCGCGTTGAGGAACGCCGAGACGTCGCCGGTCCGCGAGCTGATCACAAGAACCTGGTCGAAGGTGTCCGCGCCCACCGTGGCGGTAATGGTTGCGAGGTCCGTCGAGTTGGCGAAGGGGAAGGCCTGGGCCGTCCGCCCTCCGCCGGCGAAGTTCTCCTGGAACACCTGCGAGAGCCCCTCGCCATAGGCGCCGGTCTCGTGAATCACGGCCGCGCTGGTCGCCCCGAGCACATCCACCATCTGCTCGGCGATGACGCGACCCTGGAGCGAGTCGGGAGGGGCCGTACGCCAGAAGAGGCCTGGGTCCCCGTCGCTGTGCGGGGGCAAGCCGTCGATGTTGGTGAGGGCCGGGCTCGTCGCCGAGGGCGAGATGAGCAGGGTGCCCATGGGCGACAACGCGTTGAAGGCCACCTCGCTCCGCCCCGAAGTGGCGGGGCCGATGATGGCCGGGACGCCGTAGCGCTCCACAAGGATGCGGCCCATCGCCGCCGTCGCCTCCTCGAAGGTCAGCGCGTCGAAGTCCGCGTTCTCCTCGTTGGTGCACTCGATGATGCCCACCGGGCGCCCCCCGAGCCCATCGCGATCGTTCACCTGAAGCACCGCGAGGCGAGCTGCCTTCACCATGATCGAGAAGTCGGACTGGTCGAAGATGCTGCCGATGAGGAGGTCGTCGGTGTGCTGGTCGGGCGCGGTGAGGATGGTGGCCGGGGTCGATGAACAGCGGGCGGGCGGCGCCGGCTGGAAGCAGAGGCTGTCGTCCCCACAGCCCCAGCCGAGCCCAAGGGTGTCGCGGCACTCTGTGTCGGTGGAGCAGGAGCCCAGCGAACACAGGCCGTCCTCGGCGCAGAAATGATTCGGGGTGAAGGCTGAGCGGCAATCGCCGTCGGTCGCACAGGTGGCGGGCTTGATGACGCCCGCAGAGCACGACAGGCCGGCGAGCGCCCCCAGGAGCACGAGGGAGGAGAGCAGCAGCCGCATCAGAATCGGCCTCGTAGGGTGACCGAGGCGCCGCTGGGCCCGCCGGAGGGGATGACCTGAAGCCCGGCGGTCTTGCCGCCGGACGTGGCGTCGACCACCAGGATGATGACGCCAGCGCCGAGGGCTACCCCGCCGGCGATGAGAGCGATGTCCGAGCCGAGGCTGAAGCTCCGGTCGCTGTCGATGTGGGTCTTTGCGTCCGACGAGCACAGGGTGTCACCGCTCGCGATGTCCACGCAGAGGGCTTGCGCCGAGGCCCGCTCCCGCAGGGCCAGACCTCCGAAGACGCCGCCTATTGCGAGTCCCGCGCCCCCACCTGCGATGAGGGCGATTCCCGCCGGGTGGGGACCGGTGATCGCGCCTCCACCCCCGCCGCCGCTGGTGCTCTTGACCGTGATCTGCGACCCGCTCGTGTCGAGCAGAGGGTCGCCTTCCGGTTCGCTCGAAGCGCGATCCTTCAACTCCTGCATGCGCCGCTCGATGCTGCGCATCCGCCGCTCGAGGGTCTCGCGCTCGTCGGCCGGAGCGAGGGCGCGGTAGCGGTTGAGGTGGTCCAGGGCCTCCTGGTATCGCCCGAGTCGCTCGAAGGCGTTGGCGATGTTGAACAGGAGGAGATGGCGGTCGGGGCTCAGGTCGTAGGCAGCTTGCCAAGCGGCGACGGCGTCCTTGTAGAGGCCCTCGTCGTATAGCCGCTTGCCGTTCTCGAACAGCTCTCGTGCGCGGTCGTCCTCAGCCGCATGTGCGATGGGGACGAAGGGACCGGCCATGGAGAGACCGACGAAGAGGGCAAGGCCCAGGACCACCGAGAGCGCGCGCATCGTCGACAAGTCTACCAGCGCGGCGCGGGGCTCAACCCCCCCAGGGGTCACGCACGTCGTCGACGCGCATCTCTTTCTTCGGAGTCGCGGGCTCCTCGGCCTCCGGTTCGGGCGTCGGTTCGGGCGTCGGCTCTGGCTCCGGAGCCGTCTCGGCGACGGGGGCGGGCGCGGGGTCCGGGCGCGGCTGCTCTCTGGGCGCGGCCGCGGGGGTGGCCTTCGTGGTCAACGACGCACCTCCCCTCGCCCGCACGGTAGCGGCCGATGGCCTGCACCTGGGGCAGACAGATGGCCCTGTGGCCGACGC
>JAGSHC010000105.1 GCA_023954745.1 Deltaproteobacteria bacterium
GACGCCGGCGACCCCCGCCGCGCGGTTGGTGGCCAGCAGGCCCGGACCCGCCGGGGCTCCGAGGGGAGCGTCCAGGTACTGAGAGCGCGCGACTCCGGCCACGACCATCCCCGCGATCCCCACCACCCAGCTCGCGGCCGACACGGCAGCCAGTCCCTTCGACCGCCTCGGCCCTCGGTCCACCTGTGCTCGCACTCCAGGCGCCGCCTCCCGCAGGAGCACGAAGTCCCCAGTCCCCGCGATGCGCCCGAAGGCGGGCGTCTGCACATGGCCTCCTCGGGCCCAGGCGTCCGCGCGGACGCGGCGCTGCACGGCGGCGGCGAGCTCCGTGGCGGTGACGTAGTCCTTGGTCTCGCCCAGCACCTCGAGGAACCGCCCCGTAAACACGGACTGCCCTCTCGGGCCCGTGTCGAGCACGGTCTGGTCGGCCTCCCCGGCAGTGAGGATCTGGAAGACGTCACGCTGGAGCACGCCCCCCAGCCACGCCTCGTCCTCCGGCAGCAGCGGGCTCCCCCGCATGGTCAGCAGCCCCCCGTAGCAGGCGTCGACCACCAGCAGCTTGTGCCGCGCCGGAATCGCGAGGCCCACCACGCTGCGCACCTCCTCCATGGAGATGTTGCTGACCAGGGCCCGGTCGCCGCGCAGGGCGCCGTCCCAGGGGACCAGGTAGCCGAGCTCCTCATCGTCCGCGGTGCGGAGAGTCGTGCCGTGCCCGGCCCAGAAGATCAGCAGCGCGTCGTCGGGCTGGGTGTTCCGCAGGTCGGCGAGGGCCCCGAGCACCGCCTGGCGGCTCGCCTCCTCGTCGTACAGCGTGATGACTCGGTCGAAGCCGAACTCGTGGCGCAGGACGTCGGCGATGGCGGCGGCACCCCCTCGCGCCGTCTTCAGGCGCAGCGCCGGCGCCTCGTAGTCGTCGATCCCCACCACCAAAGCGACCCGCGAGCTGTAGGCCCCCGCCGGCGGCGCCTCGACCCGCCCCGCGACCTCGAGCCCGCGCACCTCAGCGGGAGGCTCTGCCCAAGCTTCCGAGGAGACACCCACCAGAACTAGCGCGGCCATCGCCACCGCCCAACGACTCACTTCGTCGCCTCCAGCCGCACCTGAAGCGCGATGTCGACGGCGTACCCCTCGGGAGGCAGCGCCCGCAGGGTCTCGCCTTCGAGCAGGGCCCCGAGCTCCGCCGGGCGGCGCGTCGCCAGGACACGCAGGGTCTGGGGAGACGCGGGAGGAGTCACGGTCCAGCAGGTGGGTGCGACCCAGCTCACGCCTGGCTGCAAGGGCTCGAGGGGGCTGTCGCTCAGCGGCGCGAGCTGGTGGCCGAAGCCCCGCTCGTCGACATGCACCACCGTCACCCACGCCGGCAGGCTCCCGCGATGCTCGACCTCGAGCCGAATCGTCTGACCGACAGCGACATCGGGCGCCTCGGTGGGAGCGAGGTATTCGGAGCCGATCTGCTCGCAGGACCCCGCAGAAGCCTCCTGGAGGCGGACAGCGACGGCGAGCTCACCATCCGCCAGCGGCATCTCCAGCACCCGACGCGCGGCCACGAGCCTCCGCAACACGGCGGAGACCTCGGTGAACTGGCCCTCGACGATGGAGGAGCGAGCCAGCACCTCCGTAGACCCGACGGCCATCAGCCGGACTTCATCGTCCTCCCGCCGGAGCACAAAACCTCCCGTGTCCGCGACGACGACCCCCGCCTCCTCGACGACCTCCCGGAGCCCGTTCGCTCCGGCCGCTCCCTCGAGCGAGACACGCAGACTGGATGCCGGCGGAGTGGAGACGAAGGCTCGAAGAGAGACGGCGCCGTCCACATCGGTGGACTGGGTCCGCGCCAGCGCGCTGGCGGCTCCTGCCTTCTCCACCTGGGCGACGGCGATGAGCGTCTCCGGCGAGGGCGCAACCCCCTCATCTCGATGGAGCTCCACGGTCGCACCGTCCGTCAGACCGTGGAGGAGGCCTCCCTCGAGGACGAAGCGACCGTCCCCGAGCCTCCCGCTCACCCCGAGCGACCAGGCCCCAGACGCCAGGTCCCCGCCGAAGATCGCCAAGGCCCCCGCGCCGCCCAGCTCGGGCCGCGCGCCGGGGAGCACGGCGCTCATTCGGTCCCGAACCCGTTCGAACACACCGCCCCAGCTCGCCGCGACCGGACGGGCGACCAGAACGTCCGCCAGTGCAGCGGAGAACGCTCCGACGGGCTCTCCCTCGCCGTCGGTGATCTCGCGAGCCTGACTTCCGGATCGGGTCGCCGCCAGCACGACCATGGGGGCGAAGCCTGAGCCCTCCCCCACCTCGAGAACCCCTCCATGAGCACGGGGGTGGGCGCCGATGCCTCGGAGTGTTCCCGCCCCGTGGCACGCATCGATGGTGACCACCACGCTCCCGTGGGGCCCCAGGGCGAGCCGCACGGCGTCCAGCGCGACGCCAATCTGGTCATCGCGCAGCAACGAGGTGTCGTCCCCGGCGACCGCACCGAAGGGCACCCATGCCTCATCCAGTCCGTCGGGCTCGTCGTTCCCGTCGTCGGGGATCTGCTCCGCGTGTCCGCTGAAGTGAAGGAGCACCTGGCTCCCCGGGGGGGCCGTCCCGAGATGATCCTCGATGGCTCCCAGGATCCCGTCCGCCGTGGCGAGCTCGCCGTCCAGGATGCGCACCGTCGAGCGGGAGACCCCTCGGGCATCCAGTGACCGGGTCAACTGCGAGAGGTCCCGCTGCGCCGACAGAGGTTCCCAGTGGTCCGCGGCCGGGTTGCCCACGCCGATCAGCAGGGCGCGTGCCTCCGCAGCATCGGCCGCCCCGAGGGGCCACGCGACGGCGAGGGCCAGGCACAGCAGCACGACCGAAATGGCCTGGTGGTTCGTCAGCAGAAGGTCATTCCATCCCCCAGACCCTTTCAAACGATACACGAGGTCCAAGTGGCAGACCGCGTTCCCTCGCGCGAGTCAACCAGCCATTTCGCTTCGGAGTCGTCGCTCGTACCTCCCCATCGAACCTACGAAGAACGAGGGAGGGCCCAGTGGCCAGGACCAACTCTGCCGAACGAAGGGACCACGAAGACATGCTGGCCACCTTGACCATCGTGCTTGACGAGCTGACTCGCCAACCTGGAGTCGATGGCGCGATCCTCGTCACGCTCCGCGGTCAACCCGACGAGGACGTGCACCTGGGCGCCCGCTGGTCCGCAGGAGTCATCCCGCTCCACGTGGGCCGATGGCTTCGCGACCCCACCACCCTCTCCAGACGAGGATGGACGGCCACCGAGTTCGTACCCCTCGATCGGCCGAGCGCCAGACGGCTCGCGTTCGGGGGGATCGAGTCCGAAGTCCTGGCGGGGCTGATCGGCCACGACGAGGGTGTCATCGGTTGGCTCGCCGCCTTCCCCGGCACGCGAGCGAACCGGCGGGCGCAGCAAGACGCCTGGGAGCGAGCGCGCGACGGCATCCTTCGAACTCTCTCCGCCGCCTCGCCACTCCCGCAGGAGTCGGCCACCGTCATCGTCTGTCCCGAGGAGGGGCCTCAGTGGGGCTGCGCGAGCTCTCCCCCATGGCTCGCGCTCCCCGAGTTGCCGGCAGAGCTCTGCCGACTCGCCAACGAGTTCCTCCTCGACGGCGACGACGACCGAACGACCCACACCGGCCTGGCGACGGCTCGCCTCACCCGACTCAGCAGCGGCCGGGGGAGTCAGGTTCTGTTCGAGCTGACGCCCGCCCAGCCCCTTCCGCCCCCCCTTCAGTCGCTCCTCAGTCCTCGGCAGCTCCAGGTCGCGGGCTATCTGGAGGTAGGTGCCACTCTCGAGGAGATCGCCAGCACCCTGAACATCGGCCGAGAGACCGTGCGCACCCACGCGAAGGCCATCTACCAGCGGCTCGATGTCTCGACGCGCCTCGACCTCAGCCGACTGCTTCAGCCAGTCTGGCCCCACCGCTGAGGGACCCGGTGGCTTTCGTCGCGCGCAGCCGGTGTGGTACCGCTCTGCGGTGCCCACACGCCCCACCCACCCTGAGGAGACCCACGAAGCGGCGCTCCTCGCCGCGTGGTTCGAGCGCCGGGACGAGCGCGCAGCCGAAGAGCTCTGGCGCCGCTACCAGCGACTCGCGGTGGCCATTGGGGCCCGCATTCTGCGGGGGACGAGTGCCCCCCTCGACGAGGCCCGCGGCATCGCCGATGAGATGTTCGTCCGTGCGCTCGGGCGTTGGGACGCGGAGCGCGCGGCGCCCAGCGAGGCCCCGTTCCGCAGCTTCTACGTGACTCTGGTGAAGCACGCCGCCCTCGACCGGGCCCGCCGCAGGGAGCGGGTGCACGTGGTGGCCGAGGCCCCGGACGTCGGCGCGGATCCCCGAGACCAGCTCCACGCCGCCATCACCCTGAGGGAGTCTCTCCCCCGCATGCGCGAGGCCCTCGCGCGCCGCTTCCTCCCCCAGGACGTCGCCCTCTTCGAGCGCTGGCTGGCGGAGCAGAGCGAGGGAGGACGGATCCCCTGGACCGCCTGGGCCGAGGAGTTCCCGGTCGAGGTGGAGGAGGTCATCGGCTTCGCCCTCCACCAGGCGGAGGTAGAGCATGTACGCGAGCTCGAGCCCATCGCCCGAGCCCTGCGCCTTTGCCCGAAAGTCCAAGTCGCGGTCCGCGGCACGGCGACCCCAGAGGAGGAAGCGGAGCTCGCCGATCAACGAGCGGCAGCCGTGATCCGCGCCCTCACCGAGGACCTGGACCCTCGCACCACGCGCACCCCCGATGGCGCATCGGTCCCCCGGCTCATCCCGCGAGCCGAAGTCGATGCAGGCCCTCCGCGGGTGGACTTCGAGGTCACGGTGGGGCGCACGCGCACCCCGGCGGCGCTGCGCATGCGGGTCACCTCGGTCCTCCTCCCTGCAGCACGCGCCGTGTTCGAAGCCGACGCCGGAGGAGAGCGATGAGCAGCGAGGAGCTCCCACCGGACATCGCCGCGGCTGTCGACCGCTGGCTCGACTCGGATGCTGACGCCGACCTCGATGCGCTGGACCAGGCCCTCGCGGGGGCGAGCGCGATCGACGGCGACCTCGAGGCCCGAGCGACGCAGATTCGCAGAGGGCTGAGTACGCGGACGCAGGGGACCGTCCCCCCCTGGTGGCCCCTCGCCGCCCTCGCGGTGGCGGCGCTGCTCGTGCTGGGGCTCTGGACCTCCTCCGAACAGGCCCTGCTGGTCAGCATCGAGGAGGCTGGGGCGCCGGCTGTGGAGGGCGCGGTCCGGGGGACAGTCACCACGCGCGCGGTGGGCCCGACCCTGACCGTGGCTTCGCCGTCCACGGACACCCTCCTCGAGGGCGATGCCTTCACCCTGCAGATCGAAGCAGCGCCTGGCCCGGCTGGCGTGCCCATCGATCCCGGATCCCTCGCCGTGATCTACCTGCGTGGAGACGGACTCGACCTGCTCCCTCGCCTCGCTGGCGACTGGAAGGGTGGGACCTTCACGGCGCGCGGGGTCCGCCTTCCTCCGGGCGAGCACCCAGTCCGGATCGTCCTGTCAGACCTGGACCTGGAGATGACGACCCTTGAGGTTGTGCTGACGGTGAAGCCGTAGCGCGCTCAGAGGGGAACGCTCATATTGGTTGAACCAATTCACCAATCGGCCTAGGCTACGTCCTCAACGCTTGCGGGTCTTGCTTGCCGCGGTCAGAATCCCGCGCCCGCACAGGCCCTCGCGCGTCTCCTAGATGCGCGCCTGGCGAGAGGAGCTCCCTTGCAACGCTATTCGCTCTCCCACTTGAAGCAGCTCGAGGCGGAGGCCATCCACATCCTTCGGGAGGTGGTCGCCGAGTTCGAGAACCCCGTCATGCTCTACAGCATCGGGAAGGACAGCTCGGTGATGGTGCACCTGGCGCGCAAGGCGTTCCACCCGGGTCCGCTGCCCTTCAAGCTCCTGCACATCGACACGACCTACAAGTTCCACGAGATGATCAGCTTCCGGGACCGGTTCTGCGAAGAGAACGGCTTCGAGCTCCTCGTGCACACCAACCAGGACGCGGTCCGCGAGGGAATCAGCCCCTTCGTCCATGGCTCGAACGTCTACACGAACGCCATGAAGACCGTGGGCCTCAAGCAGGCGCTGCGGGCGGGCAAGTACGACGCAGCCTTCGGGGGCGCCCGCCGCGACGAGGAGAAGTCCCGCGCCAAGGAGCGCGTCTACAGCTTCCGCGACGGCCACATGCAGTGGGACCCGAAGAACCAGCGCCCCGAGCTGTGGGATGTCTACAACGGCCGCATCAACCGCGACCGCAAGGAGAGCATCCGCGTCTTCCCCATCTCAAACTGGACCGAGCTCGACGTGTGGCTCTACATCCACCTCGAGAAGATCGAGATCGTGCCCCTCTACCTCGCGGGCATGCGTCCCTGCGTCGAGCGCCACGGCACGTTGATCTACGTCAACGATGACCGGTTCCCCCTCGAGGAGGGCGAGGAGCCGGAGATGAGAATGGTCCGCTTCCGCACGCTGGGTTGCTACCCGCTGACGGGGGCCGTCGAGTCATCCGCCAGCACGCTGCCCGAAATCATCCAGGAGATGCTCCTGACCACCACATCCGAGCGCCAGGGACGCGTCATCGACTTCGATCAAGATGGTTCGATGGAGCAGAAGAAGCGCGACGGGTACTTCTAGGAAGGTCGGGACCATGGAAATCAACGAACGCGACCGCGAGTTCATCAGCACGGACATCCTCGGCTACCTCAAGCAGCACGAGGAGAAGGACCTGCTCCGCTTCATCACGTGTGGCTCCGTCGACGACGGCAAGTCCACGCTGATCGGGCGCCTGCTCTTCGACAGCAAGCTCATCTACGAGGACCAGTTGGCCGCCGTGCAGGCCGCCAGCACCCGCCACGGCACGGTCGGCGACCAGACCGACCTCGCCCTGGTGACCGACGGGCTGCGGGCGGAGCGCGAGCAGGGCATCACCATCGATGTCGCCTACCGCTTCTTCAGCACGAACAGCCGCAAGTTCATCATCGCCGACACCCCCGGCCATGAGCAGTACACGCGGAACATGGCCACGGGCGCGAGCACCGCGGACCTCGCGGTCATCCTCATCGACGCGCGGCACGGCATCCTGCCCCAGACCAAGCGCCACTCCTTCATCGCCAGCCTGCTCGGCATCAAGCACGTGCTCGTGGCCATCAACAAGATGGACCTCGTGGACTGGGGCGAGGAGCGCTACGAGGAGATCCGCAAGGAGTACACCGACTTCGCCACCCGGCTCGAGGTCACGGACGTGCACTTCATCCCGCTGTCGGCGCTGCTCGGCGACAACGTCGTGCACCGCAGCGAGAACATGCCCTGGTACGAGGGCCCCTCGGTGCTGCACTTCCTCGAGAGCGTGCACATCGCCAGCGACCGGAACTTCATCGACTTCCGGTTCCCGGTCCAGCATGTGGTGCGTCCGCACCTGAACTTCCGTGGCTACCAGGGAACCATCGCCGGTGGCGTGGTGAAGATCGGCGACGAGGTGATGGTCCTGCCGTCGGGCAAGCGCAGCAACATCGAGCGCATCGTCACCTTCGACGGCGACCTGACCCATGCGTTCCCGCCCCAGGCGGTCACCCTGACGCTGACGGACGAGATCGACATCTCCCGCGGCGACATCATCGTCAAGCCAAACAACACCCCCAGGGTGGAGAAGGCGTTCGAGGCGATGGTGGTGTGGATGCACGACACGCCGCTGCGCGAGGGCCGCGACTACCTGCTCAAGTCGGGGACGCAGCTCGTGACCGCCGAGGCGTCGCTCCTGCGGTACCGCTTTGACGTGAACACCCTGCACAAGACCGAGCCCATCGACGTCGATGGACGCCCGGGCCTCCAGCTCAACGAGGTGGGGCGTCTCATGTTCGAGACGACGCGCCCCATGGCCTTCGACCCCTACGCGCGGAACAAGACCACCGGTGGCTTCATCGTCATCGACAAGCTGAGCAACGTCACCGTCGGTGCGGGGATGATCCTCGACCGCAAGGCCGACGCCTCTCAGCGGAGCCGGGAGGAGCAGGCGCGTCGCCTTGCCCTGTTGCAGGCGTCCACGGGCAAGGTCACCGCAGAGATGCGTGCCGAGCGCTTCGGACACCAGCCAGCCACCGTCTGGCTCACCGGCCTTCCCCGCGCAGGAAAGAGCACGGTGGCCCACGCCCTGGAGCAGCGCCTCTGGGACAAGGGAGTCGCGACTCACGTGCTCGACGGCGTGAACCTGCGCCTCGCGCTCAGCAAGGACCTGGGGTTCACCGCGGACGAGCGCAGCGAAGCGGGCCGCCGGGCCTCCGAAGTGGCGCGGCTGTTCAACGGGGCGGGCATGGTGACCATCGCCGCCTTCGCCTCGCCCTACGCCGCCGACCGGGACGCCGCACGCCAGACCATCGGAGACGACCGCTTCGTCGAGGTGTTCCTCGATGCGTCGGTGGAGGTCTGCGAGGCGCGGGACGCGGAGTTGTTCCCCGAAGGAGACGGCCTCTACGCCAAGGCCCGTCGCGGAGAGGTGAAGTCGTTCACCGGGGTGAGCGCTCCCTACGAGCGGCCCGAGAGCCCCGCCCTGACGATCAACACCGAGGCGACGTCCGTCGACGCCGCGGTCGAGACCATCGTCGCGTTGCTCGTGGAACGTGGAGTGGTCGGGGGCTGAGAGCGCCTCTGCTCTTCCTGCTGGCCCGGTTCAGGCGGCGCGCGCGCTGACGCGCGCTTCGCGCGGTTCGGCTCCGACGACCGCGCCGCGGGAGTCGCGCTGGCGTCGGCGGGACCGTGATAGGAAGATGCCCTCAGGGGAGTTCCATGGACTGGAATGACGTGCGCCACTTCCTCGCTCTCGCTCGCACCGGATCGGTGCGGGCGGCGGGCGCGTCCCTCGGGGTCAGCCACTCCACCGTGGCGCGCCGGGTCGAGGCATTGGAGGCCCAACTCTCCACGCGACTCTTCGACCGCAGCCGCGACGGCTACTCCCTCACCGACGCCGGAAGCCAGATGCTTCCGGGAGCCGAGGTCATCGAGCGCGAGATGGCGACGTTGGAGCGCGGGTTGGTCGGGACGGACGAGCGCCTGGCAGGGACCGTGGCCGTCACCTGCTGCGACAGCTTCGTGTCGGACCTCGTCATCGGCGACCTGGTGGGCTTCTGCGCCGAGCACCCCGAGATCGAGATCGCCTACACCAACGACAGCCGCTCCTTCGATCTCAGCAAGCGCGAGGCGGACATCGCGATTCGCACCCTCGGCATCGGTTCCCAGCCCGCCGACCACCTCATCGGCATGAAGCTCGTCCCCATCCATATCGCGAACTACGTAGCCACCGCCCACGCGGAGCGACTCGACCCGGAGCGCGACGGCACGGAGGCGCGCTGGATCTCTTTCACGGATCGCAACTTCTTCAGCGGGATGGTGGCCGGCTCCGGCTATCCCGACGTCCCCCCGTGGGGCGGGTTCTCCTCCCTCGAGCTGATGGTGCAGGCGGTGCGCCGCGGCCTCGGCATCTGCATGCTCCCCACCTACGTGGGCGACGGGGTCCCCGAGCTCCAGCGCCTTCCCCGGGGCGGGCTGCGCCACATGGCAGACCTCTGGATGGTCAGTCACCCCGACCTGCGCGACAACGCGCGACTGCGAGCCACCCGAGCGGCCGTCTCCACTGCGTTGAGGCGCCAGGCTCCGCTCTTCCGAGGAGAGCTGGGAAGAGGCTGACCGGCCGGGTCGTTCGACCTCAGCCCTCGATGGCGACCACCCCGCGCCACAAGGGCAGCGCGCGCTCGTAGGACACGAGGTCGATGGTGTAGCGGCTCGGCTCCTCCTTGGACCGCCTCACCACCACCAGCCCCAGCCCGTAGCGGCCCACCAGCTCGGTGATGTGCCCAGCCTCGTCGTAAGTGAGCGCGTACTGCTGCGCGCCCTGCAAGACGGAGTTCTCGTACATCTCGCGCAACGGCTGCGTGCCGATGCCCAGCACCAGCGACGTCTCCTCCCCCGGCGCCAGGGCGATGTTGCCGATGACGAGGTTGATGCACTCCCCCTTCGGCTTACCGCAGGCCCGGTTCAGCAGCCGGAACTCGAGCCGGCTCGGGTCCGCGTCGGCGCGCCCATCCTGCTCGATGGCCTCCCGCACCTCGAAGCGCCGCAGGTCGTCGAGCCAGCGGTAGTCGAAGGAGTAGAGCCGCGCCGCATCCGTGGCCAACCGCCGCGCAGGCAAGCGGCCCAGGTACCGGCCGTCCACCTCGAAGGCGCTGATGGCGATGGGGTGCGCCTGGGCATCCCGGAAGCTGAGGAAGGTGTGCGGGGCCCAGATACGAGTGCCCTCACCCAAGCCGCGCACCAGCTCCTGCCAACTCTCGGTCCCCGTCATCCGCTCCACCGGCCCGCCGTCCCGCTGGACGAAGTGAAAGCCCGCCGGCCGCCATGCGGTGGGGCCGGGCCTCCCAGCGCGCACCTCGGTGTAGACGATGGACTCGTCGTCCCCTTTCCCGGACTTCGCGTTGGTCTCGCCGCTGAACTCCTCGTAGGGGATCGACCGCAGCTCCAGGGCCACCAGTTGGGGCTTCGGAGTCAGCAGCCGTTGTGCCTTGCCCACGTACGGCGCGAGGTTCGCGATGGAGCAGCCCGCGGGGAAGTCCTTCGGGGCGACGTCCTCGTAGGCGTAGGTGCCATCCGGCTTGCGCTCGGTCCCCACCACCCGAAGTCCCGTACCCAGCGACTCGTGGTCGACGGAGATGTCGGCCAGCACCCGGGAATAGAACCCGATGTCGAGCGACACGTGGTCCTTCCAGAGCTTGCCGTCCCGGTCACTGATGAGGGCGAGCTCGTAGTTCCCTGGCTCGCGGCAGTTGTTGGTGAGGTGCAGGAGCCGCCGGTCGTCGGGCTGGGGACGCTGTTCGCGGATCTTCTTGGTGATGCGATTGAACTCCGCGAAGAAGCCGTGCACGTCGCGGATGCAGCTGAAGCGGTCTGAGTCGAAGGGCTCGCCTTCGTAGCCCGCCGCCGCAGCTTCGGCGCCCATCCACGAGCTGTCTGGTCCCGGGAGGCGCTCGAGGTCGCAGCTGCCCGGCGCCGCGGTGCAGTCGTTCAATACGATGTCCTGGAAGAGGAACTTGCGCAGATCGAGGCCGCGCAACACCACGTAGCCCGCCTCCCCCGTGTCGCCGTGCAGATAGAGCTCCCCCACGGCGGGGCTTGGCTCCTTCGGATCACGCCCCGAGGCGAAGGTCAGGCGATCCATGTGCACAAAGGGGGCGCCCGCCGGGGAGCCCACCCGGTTCGCCGCGGCGTGGGTCAGAGCCTGCTGGTGAATTCCCTCGCAGCCCGAGGTGTCAGGAAACGGCCCCTCCACGAACTCGAACAGCGCCCCGGTGGACTCGAAGCCCACCCGCGCGCTGCGCCGCGTCTTCGCCACCACGCCCAAGGCGGGCGCCGACCCCTGGGCCGGTGGCAGGCCGCAGGGGCTGGCCGTCGAAGCCGAACCAGAGCCCTTCGCGGCCGGTCCGCCGGGGTCCGCTGCCCCGTCCTGGCCCTCGCCGCTCCCGCCGCGGGCTTCCGTCGCGCCATCGGGCGCCCCGGCTTCGCGGGAGGTCCCCCAGCAACCAGCGAGACACACGACCGCCAGCAGGGTCAGCAGCCGCATCGACCTACTCCGCCGGGAGCTCCGCAGCTCCGGTGCAGATCTCGGTCATGCGCTCGGCGAAGTCGTTGATGCGGTTGATGGTCAGCCTTGCGACGACCGTGGGTGCAGAGACCGCGGACTCCACATCGTTCCAAGTGGCCGCGAAGCGCCGCACGCCGCCGTCCACCTCCACGAGGGCGTCGATGGCGAAGGTCTGGTGCAGTGAGTTGTTGCCCCCCTCCCCGGTGGTGGGGTCGGGCTGCCAGGTGAGGATCAGCGTCGCGCGCCGCTCCTCCCCCTGGATGTCGAACACGCCGTGGCGGAAGTGCAGGTTCAGGGTGTAGTCCAGCGCCACCCCCACCTCCAGGGTGCCCAGAGCGTTCGACGTGGTCATCAGGCTATGGGCGGTGGCGCTGAGGTCATCCACCAGGGGGTCGACCCCGTCGGGCAGCCCCGGAATCGTCCCCGCCGTGGCCGCGTCGTAGTCCGCGCGGGCACTCTCGAAGGTCCGCGCGTAGTGCGCCCACTCCCCGTCGTAGACGACGTCCTGGTCGGCTCGTCCACCCAGGGCCTCCGCCTCTTCGAACGTGCAGAGCACCGTGCCCACCCCGATGAATCCGGGCATGGAGTCCAGAGGACGATCCGTGGTGGACACCTGGGTGGGAGCGAGGTCGTCGGCCGTGAGCGGCGCCAACGTCCAGTCCTGGGCTTCGCCCTCCTCGATCCCGGGGGTGTCGCCCTCGATGGCGCTGCCTTCGTCGTCGTACCAGTTCATGAGTCCCGTCAGGCCGGCGCCAATGGTGGCGTCGTCGGCGTAGAACGAGCTCATGAGAAAGCGCGTGCCCTCCTCAGCCCCCTCGGGGGCGTCGGGAGCCGGCGCTTGGCAAGCGGGAAGGAGAGCGAGGGCTCCACAGAGCAGGAGGCGATTCATGGCGAGAGCCTAGCGTGGTCCGCGCCGCGCGCCCGGCTCGGTCTAGTCCTCGGCCGGGATCTCCACGGCGCCGGTGCAGACGTCCGTCATGCGGTCCGACGCGTCGAGCGACTTGTTCACCGCGTAGTTCAAGGCCAGCGGGGAGTCGGCGTTGTCGAACAGCAGCGAGATGGGCTCGGCCCACACCGCGAGCATGCGCAGCGTCTTGCCGTCCGGGCGGGCCACGTTGAGCTCGATGGAGTAGCTCTGCCGCAGGCCGTTCTCGCCGTTGGGGCTGTAGGTCTCGTCCACCGCGAACGTCAGGATGGTCACGACCGGAGTGGGCACACCATCGACGTCGTAGATCCCGTGTCGGCTGTCCAGGAACATCTCGTACTCGGGCACGTCCACACCGAGCAGCGGAGCAGGATCCACCTGGTTCACGGTCCAGAGGATGGAGGTCTCGTAGGGCGTGGGATCGAACTCCGCCCCGAAGCGGTCGAGGTCGACGTCCACCTCGGCGAACTCCTCAGACTGCGTCGCCTCCTCGAAGGCCGCGCGGTTCGTCTGGTAGGTGCGACCGTAGTTCTCCCAGGTCTCATCAAACAGCACGTGCTGGTCGGAGCGCATCAGGAGCGCCTCCGAGTTCTTCCAGTCGCAGTCCATCTCCGCGAGGGAGACGACGCCGGCGGCGGTGGTCACGTCACGTCCGCCCGTGGCAGCCAGATCGTTGAGTTCGAGGTGCTCGATGTCCGACTGGATGAGGTCGTTCACCGTGAACGAGTCGGTGTTCTCGGCCGTCGCCGCCTCACCCACCAGGGTGTAGCCCTCGTCGTTGAACCAGTTCATGAAGCCCTGCACACCAGCGCCGAAGAACGCGTCGTCCCGATAGAACTCGCGGATCATGTAACGCGCCGAGTCGTCCAGCCCTTCGGGGGCCGGCGGAGGCGCAGGCGCGCAGCCAGTGGTGGCGAGGGTCGCGACGCCGCTAAGCAGCGCGCAGGACAGCAGGACAGTGCGGTTCAAGCTCATGCACGGCGAGATAGCACAGGCCGCGCCGAACCTGAGGGGATTCTCAGTCCCGGCGGCGCCTGAGGGCGAGACCGAACAGCCCCAACATCAGCGCCCACGTCGCGCTCCCCGGCTCATCGGCACCCACGCTCGCGCCGCAGCGCGCGCAGCCGGCACCGCCCACGTAGATGGGCTCGTCGCCGACGTCCGTTGGCCTCATCGACGTCGTTGTCGATGCCGTCTTCGCAGTCCTCGAGCACGTCGGGGTTGATCTCCGCGTCCTGGTCGTCGCAGTCGCCCTGCCCTTCGGTCCAGCCGTCGCCGTCGTCATCGACGCAGTCCGCCGTGCCGTCCCCGTCGCTGTCGAAGCCCTCGTCGACCTCGCCGTCGCAGTCGTTGTCCACCTCGTCGCAGATCTCCTCTACGTCGGGGTTCACGTCGTTCTCGTCGTCGTCGCAGTCCCCGTCGCACACGAACCAACCGTCGCCGTCCACGTCGAGCTCGTCCTCGCCGAGATCACCGTCACAGTTGTTGTCCAACCCGTCACACTGCTCGTCCGCCCCGGGGAAGGTCAGGTCGTCGGCGTCATCGCAGTCGCCGTCGCAGGTGGAGACGCCGTCGAGGTCCTCATCGACGTTCTCGTCCGTGAGCGGATCGCAGTCGTCGTCGATGCCGTTGCAGATCTCCTCGGCCCCAGGGAACACCGCGGGGTCGTCGTCGTCGCAGTCGCCCTGGCAGGGGCTCAGGCCGTCACCGTCCGCGTCGAAGCCTTCGTCGATGTCTCCGTCGCAGTCGTTGTCGATGCCGTCGCAGATCTCCTCGGCGAAGGGATTGATGTCTGCGTTGGTGTCGTCGCAGTCGCCGCCGCCACAGGTGCTGTAGCCGTCGCCGTCGAGATCGACATCCTCGTCAACCTCGCCGTCGCAGTCGTTGTCGATGCCGTCGGGGCAGATCTCCGGGTTGCCTGGGAACGCGTTGGGGTCGTTGTCGTCGCAGTCCCCCCCGCACGAGCTGACGCCGTCACCGTCGAGGTCGAAGTCCTCGTCGACGAGACCGTCACAGTCGTCGTCCTCGCCGTCGCACACCTCCACTGCGCCCGGGAACGTGCCCGCGTCGCTGTCGTCGCAGTCCCCGTCGCACAGCGAGGAGCCGTCCAGGTCCAGGTCCTGGTCCACGTCGATGGAGCCGTCGCAGTCATTGTCGATGCCGTCGCCGCAGACCTCCAACACGTCGGGGTTGATGGTGGCGTCGCCGTCGTCGCAGTCCCCGTCGCAGGTGCTCCAGCCGTCGCCGTCCTGGTCGAAGTCCTCGTCGATGAGCCCGTCGCAGTCCTGGTCGATGCCGTCGCAGACCTCGGCCTGCCCCGGCCCCACGAGGGCGTCGTTGTCGTCGCAGTCCCCGTCGCACACGAGGATGCCGTCGAGGTCGTTGTCCGAGCCGTCGTCCACAAACCCATCGCAGTTGTTGTCGATGCCGTCGCCGCAGATGTCCGGGCTCGAGGGGCCGATGGTCGGGTCGTCGTCGTCGCAGTCCCCGTCGCACAGCGAGTCGCCATCGCCGTCGACGTCCACCGTCTCGTTGGTGGCTGGGTCGCAGTCGTTGTCGAGGCCGTCGCAGACCTCCACCGCGTCGGGGTTGATGGCGGCGTCGAAGTCGTCGCAATCCCCGTCGCACACCGCGAAGCCGTCGCCGTCGGCGTCGAAGCCGTTGTCCACGATGCCGTCGCAGTCGTTGTCGAAGCCGTCGCAGACCTCGGTCTCGAAGGGGTTGATGACCGCGTTCGTGTCGTCGCAGTCCTCGCAGGACCCGACACCATCACCGTCGAGGTCGTCGGACTCGTCCACCTGCCCGTCGCAGTTGTTGTCGATGCCGTCGAGGCAGACCTCCGTCTCCCCGGGATTCACCTGGTTGTTGTTGTCGTCGCAGTCCCCGGCGCAGGCCGAGAAGCCGTCCAAGTCGCCATCGAAGCCGTCGTCCACGATGCCGTTGCAGTCGTTGTCGACGCCGTCGCAGGCCTCCACCCCGCCGGGGAAGGCGAGGGCTTCGGCGTCGTCGCAGTCGCCGGCGCACACGCTGAAGCCGTCCCCGTCGTCGTCCGCGTTCTCATCGGTGGTGGGGTCGCAGTCGTTGTCCACGCCGCCGTCGCAGAGCTCGGGAGCCCCGGGGAACGTGGTGGCGTCGAGGTCGTCGCAGTCGCCCGAGCACGTGGAGACGCCGTCCCCGTCGAGGTCGAAGCTGTCGTCGATGGTGCCGTTGCAGTCGTTGTCGAAGCCGTCACAGACCTCAGCGAAGCCGGGCGCCACCACGGCGTTGGCGTCGTCGCAGTCGCCGTCGCACACCGTCACACCGTCGGCGTCGTTGTCCGACAGGTCGTCCGAGAAGCCGTCGCAGTCGTTGTCCTGCCCGTCGCACACCTCGGGCGCTCCGGGGAACGTGCTGCTGTCGAAGTCGTTGCAGTCACCGAGGCACGCGGCGAAGCCGTCCCCGTCGAAGTCGGTGCCATCGGGGGTCAGCGGGTCGCAGTCGTTGTCGATGCCGTCGCACACCTCGGTGGCGAGGGGGTTGATGGCGCTGTTGGAGTCGTCGCAGTCGCCGTCATCCTCGGACAGGCCGTCGCCGTCGTCATCGATGCAGTCCGCGCCGCCAATGCCGTCGAGGTCGAAGCCCTCGTCCACGAGGCCGTCGCCGTCGTTGTCGAGACCGTCGCAGACCTCGGTGTCGAAGCAGTCGCTGATGCCGTCGTTGTCGGAGTCGAAGCCTTCGTCGACAGTGCCGTCGCAGTTGTTGTCGAGGTTGTCGCAGACCTCGGGGAGCAGCGGCGAGATGAAGGGGCTGGCGTCGTTGCAGTCGCCATCGACCTCGGTGACGCCGTCGCCGTCGTTGTCCTGGCAGTCGATGCCGCCGATGTTGTCCGCGTCGCCCTCGTCCACCGGGACCACGCCGTCGCAGTCGTTGTCGAGGCCGTCGCAGATCTCCGGGTTGCCCGGGAACACGGTGTTGTTGCTGTCGTTGCAGTCGCCCTCGCACACGAGGAAGTTGTCCCCGTCGAAGTCCACCTCGGTGGGCGCGAGGTTTCCGTCACAGTCGTTGTCGACGCCGTCGCACTGCTCGGCCGCGAAGGGCGAGATGGTGGGGTCGCCGTCGTCGCAGTCGCCGTCGCACACGAAGGCGCCGTCGCCGTCCGCGTCCTGCTCGTCGGCGGGGATGACCGAGTCGCAGTCATTGTCCGCGCCATCGCAGAGCTCGGGGGCGGCGGGGAAGGAAGAGGCGTCGAGGTCGTCGCAGTCGCCGGAGCAGAGCTCGAAGCCGTCACCGTCCGCGTCCTGCTCGTCCGTGGGCACGATGGAGTCGCAGTCGTTGTCGATGCCGTCGCAGGCCTCGATGGCCCCTGGGTATGTGGTGCTGTCGAGGTCGTTGCAGTCGCCGTCGCACAGGGCGAGACCGTCGCCGTCCAGGTCGTTCTCGTTGGCCGGGATGAAGCCGTCGCAGTTGTTGTCGAGGCCGTCGCAGACCTCGGCCTGCCCCGGGTTGAGGGTCGGGTCGGCGTCGTCGCAGTCGCCCGCGCAGATCTCGAACCCGTCGCCGTCGGCGTCCGACTCGTCGGCGGGCACGATGCCGTCGCAGTCGTTGTCGATGCCGTCGCAGCCCTCGGGCGCGCCGGGGAACACGAGGATTGCGGCGTCGTCGCAGTCCCCCTGGCAGTCGGAGAGACCGTCACCGTCGTCGTCCACTTCGTCCGCGGTCACCACGCCCGAGCAGTCGTTGTCGATGGCGTCGCAGAGCTCGGGAGCGCCGGGGTAGACGAGAGGCGAGCCGTCGTTGCAGTCACCGCCGCACGACGTGAAGCCGTCGGCGTCGAGGTCGAAGCCCTCGTCGATGAGGCCGTTGCCGTTGTTGTCGACGCCGTCGCAGGTCTCCTGGTCCTGGCAGTCGGGGATGCCGTCGCTGTCGGAGTCGAAGCCTTCGTCGACGTTGCCGTCGCAGTTGTTGTCGAAGCCGTCGCAGATCTCCGGGAGGAGCGGGGAGATGAACGCGTTCTGGTCGTTGCAGTCGCCGTCGCAGACCGAGACGGTGTCGAGGTCGCCGTCGGTCTCGGGGTCCGCGCCGTCGATGAGCGAGTCGCAGTCGTCGTCGATGGAGTTGCAGATCTCGGCCTGGCCCGGGAAGACGCCGCTGTCGGTGTCGTCGCAGTCGCCGCCGCACGCCGAGAAGCCGTCACTGTCCGTGTCTGTGTCGGGGTCTGCTGCGTCCACGAAGCCGTCGCAGTCGTCGTCGATGACGTTGCAGATCTCTGTGGCGCCGGGGTTCACCGCCGCGTTGTTGTCGTCGCAGTCGGTCCCCGCATAGAAGGTGTCGATGTACTGGTCGCCATCGACGTCAATGTCCGTGGTGCCGAAGGAGCCGGGACCGCCGGGGTCCGCCGACTCACATACGTTGCCGCCCGCGACGCCGCCCGACGTGTCGATGGTGGGCGTGATGCCGTTGTCGTTCCCGAAAAAGATCTTCGCGACGCCGCCGCCGCCACCTCCGCCGCCGTCGTCGAAGCTGGCGCCATCGCCGCCCACGGCGTTCAGCGTGCCGGTGACGGTGATGTTCTGACCCGAGAGCATGATCCCGCCGCCCGCGCCGCCGCCGCCGGAGTCGTTGAGCCAGTTGAAGCCATCGGAGCCGTTCATCTGGATCGTGCCGGCCATGTTGATGGTGTCGGCCTCGATCCAAACCGCCGCGCCGCCGTTGCCGCCGCCGTTGCCGGTGTCGCCATCGCCGGACCCGCCAGCGCCGCCCGCCGAGCCCATGTCGATGTCCAGAGTCGTGGTCGCATAGCCGACGCCCCCTCCGCCATCGGGCCAGGGCGTGCCGCAGCCCACGACCTGCCAGTAGTCACGGATGCCGTCGCCGCCGTCGCCGCCGTGGGCGCCGCCGCCGCCGCCGTCGATGGCGAACACGCCGCCCTGCCCGCCGCCGGGGCCCTCACCGTTGTTGGTGGTGGAGCGGTAGCCGTCGCCGTCGCCGTTGATGGACGAGGTGGCGTCGATGGTCACGCTCGTGGCGATGATGTGCAGGATCCCCGTCGTGGTGGGGTCCCCGTTGTAAGGGGCGACGTTGATGGTCGCACCGTTGGTGAGACTCACGTTCCCGTAGGTGACGGTGCCGCCCAGGGTGGTGCTCGTCCCGTTGAGAATGAGGTCCTGTGCGGTAGCCAGGCCGGGCAGGAGCGCCAGCAAGAGCATGAGCAGTCCGGCGACGGTGCGCGGGCGACATGGCGAAACGGTCGGTGTGGTCATCGCTACCTCTTCCCTGCGCGACGGCGTCCGCGCATCGGGGGATCTTGGGCGTACCACGTCAGCCCGTCTGATCACAACGCACGATGCGGTCGCGTCGCCCAGATCACCCTCCCCGCCCCGCCGGGACACTCGGTGCCCGGGCAGCCATCCCTGCTCTCGCGTGTACGATGAGTTCATGCCAGCGCGGCTCGTATCGGCTTTCAAAGATCTCCTTTCCCGTTCGGGAGAGACGACGACGCAGGCGCCTACAGTCGTTCCGCCCCCACCGACGCCCACAGAGGCTCCGCCGGGCTGGCGCGAGCACAAGGTGCTTTACGGCCCCTACTTGTGCTTCTCCCTGAAGGCACCCCGGGATCTGAGCGCGCGACAGACCGAAGGAGCCCAGTTGCTCCACCTCGAACCTGCCGATCGCGGCCTCACGTCCGGCACCTTCCCCGCCATCGGCGCGACCGGATCGGGGCGATCCCAGGGCTTCGCCGGGATCGTCTCGGGGGCCGACGTCGCGGTCACCATCAGCTGGCGTCAGGTCGCCGTGCACGGACCCCAGGGGCTGCTCGACGTGCTCGAGTCGGTCGTGGCCGAGTCCATCCCGGCCTTCGACCCGGCCGCGGTGCGCCTCGACCGCTGGGGTGAGGAGGCATGGGTCGGCTGCTGGGCCTGGCTCGACAACGGCCCCGACGGCGCCCGCGCCTGTCAGGTCGTGGTCATCGGCCACGACGAGGGTGCGGTCACCGCCATGGTGCACGGCGACCCGCAGGACGTGGCCCACCACGAGGCAGTGTGCGACCACATCCTCGCCAGCATTCGCCTCTCTCCATCGGATCTTCTCTCGCCCCAGAGCTTCGGCAAGTCGCTGTGCGAGGTGCTCAACGAGCGCGCGGTGAGCGTCGGCGAGGATCTGTGGGAGACGGGCATCGACGGCCACCTGCGCTCTGGCTCCCTCATCGTGCGCATGCCGAGCCTCTATAGGGCGTACCTGCAGAGCGACGGGGACCTCGACGTGGTCGCGGCGATGGTGGACTCCCACCCCCGCAGCTTCCTCGAGCGACGGTGGGGGGGGCTGTCCTGGGACAAGGTGGCCGACCACATCCGCGTGGTGCTGCGACGCCGCGAAGCCGTCGAAGAGCTCGACGTGGTGCAAGTGGAGTTGGCTGGTGGGCTGGTGGCCTGCCCGGTGCTCGACACCGGCGACCGCATGACGTTCATCCCCTCG
Organism: Deltaproteobacteria bacterium; assembly: GCA_023954745.1. Lineage (GTDB taxonomy): Bacteria > Myxococcota_A > UBA796 > UBA9615 > UBA9615 > JAGSHC01. Next base: position 19,999 of record JAGSHC010000105.1, read on the forward strand.
TCCGAAGCAGAGCGCTGGGGCCTCGATGGACGCGCGCTGCTCACCTCGGCGGTGGCTCAGCTCGATCGAGACGACCCCTCAGTAGTCATCGCGGCGGCCGACGACGACGGAATGCCTCGCGGCCTCATGCTCGCTGACGAAGACGGATACGACTCGGGTCGCCTCCTGAGCCCGAACTTCCGCGCCCAGCTCGAGCGCGCCTTGGGTGGCCCCTTGCTGGTGGCGATGCCCTCCGCGTGGACCATCCACGTGTGGCGGGACACACCGAGCGCACGGCGCAAGCTCAGCCAGTTGGCCGAGCAGGGCTACAACGAGGAGCCGACGCCGCTGAGCGCTGGGTTGTGGCGCTGGGAGCCCGAGGGCCTGACCCCCCTCGACTAGATGGCCTCTGGTCCCGATGAGGCGTCGCTCACGGGCTCTCGCAGACGTACGCCATGGCGTTGTCGCACTGGTCGTCGTTCCAGTTGTAGGCCCCGCCCCAGCCGTACTGCACACAGTGCTCGGTGGTGGCGCCGTTGTCGGGCTGTCCCGACCCCCAGTTCGTGAACGCCAGGGCCTCACCCGTCTCCCACACGAAGGTGCCCTCGACGGCGAGGTCGCTCAGGCCAAACCACCAGAAGCCCGACTGGGTGGACTGCGCGGTGTCGTACAGCCAGGTGTTTTCGGCAGAGGTGGTCGGCGCGGCGAGGGTGTAGCCCTGGGACGCACACGCGGCGCTCGCAGCCGGCCAGAACTCCGCCGACGTGCAGAAGAGGTAGTTGTGGCCCCCGAACTGCTGGACCGTGCACGGGCAAGGAGCGCCGTCGTCGATGAGGCCGTTGCAGTCGTCGTCGATGCCGTTGCAGAGCTCGGGAGCGCCGGGGTAGATCGCAGGGTCGTTGGGCGCGCAGTCGCCGTCGTCCGGAGTGCCGTCGCCGTCGGTGTCCGGTGGAGGTGGGGGAGTGGTGGCGTCGTCGTCGTCGTCCCCGGAGTCGTCGTCGTTGGCGATGTCGTCGTCGTCCCCGGAGTCGTCGTCGTCCCCGGAGTCGTCGTCGTTGGCGATGTCGTCGTCGTCCCCGGAGTCGTCGTCGTCCCCGGAGTCGTCGTCGTTGGC
>JAGSHC010000211.1 GCA_023954745.1 Deltaproteobacteria bacterium
ACGAAGACCGGATGGAGCACGGCGTCGTCGGCCCTGGAACGCATCGTCGACTCTCACCCCATCGTGCCCCTGGTGATGCGGTGGCGCCGGGTGCGCTGGCTCCGCACCACCTGGACGGAGGCCCTCGCGAAGGCCATCGACCCCGACGGCCGCGTGCACGCGACCTTCCACCACGCCCGCTCCTTCTCGGGACGCATCATCTGTTCGAGTCCGGACCTGGGTCGCGTGCCGGGCCGCACCGAGGAGATGACCCGCATCCGTCACGCATTCACAGCGCCGCCGGGCTCGGTCCTTCTGTCGGTCGACTACGACCAGCTGGGGCTCTATGTGCTCGCCCACCTCAGCTCGGACCCCAAGCTCGTGCAGGCCCTGGAGCGCGGCGACGATCTGCATCGCATCACCGCGGGCGCGATCCTCGATGTCTCGCCCGAGTCCCTCTCTCACGAGCAACGCCAGATGGGCAAGGTGGTCAACTTCGCCACCTTCGCCGGGCAGGGAGCCAGCGCCCTGGCGCTGCAGCTCGACGTCACCGCCGCCGAAGCGAAGGACGTCATCGCCAAGTTCTACGACCACTACTCCGGCGTGCGCGACTTTCAGGACGGAGAGCTGCATCAGGCGCGCACTGAGGGCTCCGTCGAGACCCTCGGCGGGCGCCGCCAGCGGGTGGGAGGCTTCGACTCCCGGGACAACGCCTTGCAGGGCTACGCCGAGCGGGTTGGGCGCCGGGCGACCCACGAAGGCTCGGTCGCCGATGTCACCCGCCGAGCGCTGCTGCACAGCGATCAGGCGCTGCGCGCGGCGGGGTTGGACGGCTTCCCGGTTCTTCAGCTGCTCGACGAGGTGCTCTTCGAGGTCCCGGAGGACCAGCTGGACGAGACCTTGCGGCTGACGGCCCACGCCATGCGCACCACCTACGACCTGCGCGTCCCGCTGCGGGTCACCGCAAAGGTGGGGCGGCGATGGGGCTCGCTGGAGCCCATCGAGGTACCTGCTTCCTGAGCGCCGAGAGCCGGCGCCGCCAGCCGCGAAGGACCCAGACCCCGCACATCCCTGACGGCGCACGGAGCCGCTGGGTAGAGTTCGCGCCGTGCTTCGTAACCGCTCCATCCTCAAGGCCATGCGCACCGCCACCACCTACGAGCAGTGGCTCGAGGCGGCAACAGATCACGACCGGGCCACGGGCGCCGATCGCTGGCGGGCCGAGCCCTCATCGCCGCACTACCACGCGGACCTGATCAAGCAGCAGCTCGACACCCTGCGGCGGCTACGCGGCAGCGGTGACGTGGAGCGTCTGCTGGACCACCTGCACGAATCTCTGCACCGGAACCTGGGCGACCTCGAAGCGGCGGAGCTCTACGAGGTCAGCCCGCTGGGCACGAAGCACCTCATCGAGGAGTACCTGCGGGAGACCGAGGAGACCATCGAACAGCTGGTGCTCCACCCCCTGCCGGGCTTCGACGCCACGAAGAAGCTGGGGATCCTCACGCGCGCGCTGGGCAACTTCGGGCGCTCGGCGCTTCTTCTCAGCGGGGGCGCGACGCTGGGCTTCTATCACCTGGGGGTAGTCAAAGCCCTGTGGCGAGCGGACCTGCTGCCCGACGTCATCTCCGGCGCGTCCATGGGCGCGATGATCGCCGCTGGCGTGGGGGCGCGGACCGACGAAGAGCTCGACACCCTCTTCGCCGACGAGGTGCCGGACATCCGCCGCATCGGACTGGGCTTCGCGGACCTCGCCACGATCTGGAACAACAAGGCGCTCCTCGACCCCTCCATCCTCCTGCACACCATCGAGACCAACTGCGGCGAGGCCACGTTCGAAGAGGCCCACGCCCGGTCCGGGAGGACCCTGAACATCTCGGTCGCCCCCACAAGGACCCGGCAGAAGCCGAGGGTGCTGAGCCACCTCACCGCGCCGGACGTGCTCCTGAAGAGCGCGGCGCTCGCGAGCAGCGCGGTGCCGGGCATGTTCCCGCCAGTGACCCTGCGACGCCGACGTCGAGACGGCCGCGAGGAGGACTACATCGGGACGGAGCGGTGGATCGATGGCTCCTTCGGCAACGACCTGCCGATGATGCGCATCGGGCGCCTGCACAACGTGAATCACTTCATCGTCAGCCAGGTGAACCCCCACGTCCTGCCGTTCTCGGAGCGGAACAGGTGGAGTGCGTCGGGCCTCGCTCTGCGCCTCGCGACCAAGCCCGTCCGGCGCCGGGTCGGGCCGGTGCTCTCCACCGCCCAGTCCCTGACGAGGAACACTCCCCTCCCCAAGACGCTCGGCCTCTTGCTCTCCCTCGCGGAGCAGGACTACGGCGGGGACATCGACATCCACCCGCGCTTCGACCTGGGCATGTACCTCAAGGTGATGAAGAACCCCTCTGCCGACGAGCTGGGCCGGTTCGTCCTCGAAGGGCAGCGCGGCACCTGGCCGAAGCTGGCGATGATTCGCGACCAGACCCTCATCGCCCGCTGCCTGGCGCGTTGCGAAGCACAGCTCCTCGCCGAGGCTGCGGCCGGCAACTAGCTGCCCGCAGAAGCCTCTTCCGGGGTCCCTGCGTCCGCGTCTCCGCGCCCTCGGTCTCGCTGGAACGGATACGCGAACTGCCCCCAGAACGTGCGCGGCAGCCGCGTCAGGGTCCCGTACTTGATGGGCCAGTGGGCGTCGGGCATGTGAAAAGTGCCGAAGAGCCAGTCGTACAAAGGCAAGTAGGCGGCGTAGTTGGTGTCGATGGCTGGCTGGTCGCTGCTGTGGTGCCAGTGATGAAACTGGGGCGTGGTGATGATCCACTTCAGGGGCCCCATGGGCAGCCCCACGTTGGAGTGGATGAACACCGCGAGCAGTGCGGCGTAGACCACGTACACGTCGAGCGCCTCCTTGCTCGGTCCCAGCAGGTAGAGCGGAAGGAACACGAGGGTGCGGTCGAAGAGGGTCTGGAGAATGTGAGTGCGTGACCCCGCGATCCAGTCCATGTGCTCGGTGCTGTGGTGCACGGCGTGCAGCCCCCAGAGCCACGGCACCTCGTGGTACGCCCGATGAATCCAGTACTGGACGAGGTCTGCGGCGAAGACCAGCAGGATGACCTGGCCCCAGATGGGCAGGCCCGTGACGAAGGCCTGCAGCTCGGCGTTCACCGCCCAGTCCACCGCCGCCGGCGCGAAGCCATTGCTCGCGATGAGCAGGAAGCCCAGCGCAAGGTGGTTCATGCCGAAGTAGACGACGTCCAGCGACAGCTCGGGCCGGAGGATCGCCTGGTCGGGGTACCTGGGGAACAGCTTCTCCAGGAAGATGAAGAGCCCCGCCGACGCGAGCAGGTCGAGGAGCAGCCAGTCGAGGCCGAGCCCCACCTTGGTGGGATCGAGCGTGCCCACCTCGGCCTGCCAGCCCCCGAGCAGGAACGCGGCACCCGCGCAGAGCAGGCCGACGGCGCCCAGGCGCGCGTTCTGGAGCCGCGCCATGTTGAACAGCCCGAAGGCCACGCTGCCGATGAGGGTGATCCGCAGCAGGAAGCGGATCTGGCCGACCTCGTACGCCTCCCGCAGCTCCGCGGTGGTGAACAAGGTGGGGTACAGGAAGCAGAGCACGCCGAGAAGGCTCATCACCCCCAGGGTCGCCGACAGGTAGCCGCTGATCCGCCCGCGCCCGGGTTCGAAGGCCGCCACCTGGGCCGCGGTGGGGGTGCGGCGCTCGCCGTAGGCGTACTCGGATTCCGGGGGGGGCTCGGGCCCGGGAGGTAACTCGGACGCTTCGCTCATTCTGAGCCCACTCCAGTGACCCGAGAGAGGCTCGGGATCGGTATCTTCCGGACGTGCGAACTCATCTCCTGTTCCTCGCTCTCTGTCTCATCGTTGCATCGCCCGCCCTCGCCGGCGATGGAGGCAAGGAAGACGCCTACGACGGCTGGGTTCGCCTCGGCGGCAACCGCGTCGCTGTGCACTGGGCCGACGGAGACTCCTTCCAGTTCCGCAGCGGCGCGCGCAAGGGCAAGGAGACCCGCCTCATCGGCTTCAACACGCTGGAGTCCTACGGTCCCGTGCACCGCTGGGGCGAGTGGACGGGCCGTGAGCTGTGGGCATTGAGCAAAAAGGCTGGACGGTTTGCCGCGAAGCGGGAGTGGGAGTGCTTCGCCAACGGCAAGCGTGACGCGTACGACCGCTTGCTGGTGGACTGCCCGGAGCTGCGTCGCCACATGCTGCGCCGCGGGCTCGCTCACCTGTTCGCCTACGACGACCCGGCAGACCCCGCCGAGATTCAGCTCCAGAAGAAGGCCCGCATCGATGAGATGGGCATGTGGGCCAAGGGCTTGCCCGAGGTCATCGTGACCGCTGCGCACTCCGCCGGAGGCGGATCCTCGGGGCGCATGCGCATCGTGCACGCCCGCACGGGCGAGACCGAGATGGTGGGCCACCGCACGGAGCTGAAGATCTGCGACGAGCTGTGCCACGGCGACAAGTGGACGGGCAGCTGCATGCTCTTCGTGCCCTACAAGCTGCGGTACGACCCCGCCAAGAAGCCGGTCTGCATTCAGGGCGAGCCGCCAGCGGAGTAGACGGAGCGCGCGCAGGCACTACCCTGCGCGACGTGTCCGAGCTCATGACACCAGAAGCCGCGGCCGCCGAAGCGGCAGCCATGCGCATCCAGAACCCATTCCTGAGGCGGCTCTGCCTGGTGGGTGGCTGGGTGTCGTTCGTCGCCGGGGCCATCGGCGTGTTCCTGCCGGTGCTCCCCACCACGCCGTTCCTGTTGCTCAGCGCCGCACTCTGGTCGCGCAGCAGCGAACGGTTCTTCGTGTGGCTGCTGACCCACAAGCGCCTGGGACCGCCCATCGCCGGCTACCGGACATCGGGCGTGATTCCCCTGCGAGCCAAGATCCTCGCCATCGCGATGATCGCCGCGTCCATGGGCTTCGCGATCATCTACGTCATCCCGGTCCTGCCGGGGAAGATCGGGATGGCGACGATCGGGATCAGCGTCTCGCTCTGGCTGCTGAGCCGACCGAGCGAAGCGCCGTCAGCTCAGCCAGGGCTGGAGTCCGCCTCCGCACCGGAGGACGTCGCGCCTACTCGAAGCGAATCGCGGCCAGCGTAAAGGCGAAGCACATCTCTTCGTCAGTGCGCTCGCCGTACCCGGTGTCCACCGGCGGATCGACGAGAAGGTCCGGGTTGCTCGTGCTGTTGTTCCAGGTGCACGAGATGTTCAGGTCGCTGCCCGCCGGGAAGTCCAGGGGCTCCTTGAACATGTAGGTGATCTGATTGTCGAAGTCGTAGTCACCCTCGGAGATGCAGGTCTCCACCCCGTCCTGGTCCGCCCACACCCGGTACTGCGTCCCGAGCACGTGCATGTGCGGGAAGGTGCCGTAGACCGTGAGGCCGATGTCCTCGGGCAGGCTGATGCTGTCCGTGGCGGTGTGCGACTCCGCGCCCGCAGGGATGTTGAAGTCGAAGATGCCAGCGGGGAGCATGCGGATCGGCGTGTCCACGGAGTCGGCGATGGTGAACTCGTAGCCGCTCTGGTCGGACAGCCCAGCGACCTCGGGGCCCGCCTGGAAGTAGTGCATCTGCATGACGAGCACGTCGTCCTCGTTCACCCGCAGGCCCATGCCCTCGGGAAGAGCGACCGGCAGCGCGCCGGGAGCCCAGCCGGCGATCATCCCATCCACGTCGGCCCCGCCGGTGCCGTCGATGCAGTCCTTGCCCACGGCCGGGTCGTAGTCGTCCCAGATCTCCTCGCGCGGCATCTTGAAGAGCACGATGTGGTGCACGAGGGGCTCGGAGTCGATGAGCGGGTTCATGCCCGTGAGGAAGAAGTCCTCGGTCTGGCCGTGCTCGACGACAAAGCAGCGGTACTCGTTGCCGGGGTTGCTCGCGTCCGTGAAGGTCGGCGTGTAGGCGTACTCGAGGCCGATGGTCATGTCGACGCGGTCCAGCTGCGCGATGACCTCGCCCACGGGCGTGTACTCGGCGAGCTCGCCCATGGGCTTTCCGCCGTCGACCCACTCCGCCAGCATCGCGCGCTTGTGGTCGGGCATCGACAAGTGCTCGCTGCCTTCGTAGTCACGGCACGAGGGGTCCGCCACCGGCGGGGGCATCTCCCCCGCGTCCACCCGAGCGCGCATGCGGTCTGCGAGAGCCATTGCCTCGACGTCGTCCGTGAAGTCCCCCACGCCCTGGCCGCCGGGCTGATGGCAGCGGGTGCAGTGGGTGTCGAGCATCGGCTTGATGTCTGCGTAGTAGCTCAGGTCCGTGGCCGGCTCGGGCTCCCCTTCGGAGGGGCAGCCGAGGAGGAGCAAGGCGGGCAGGACGAGCAGGAGGCTGCTGAGACGTGACAAGGGCATGCTCCAGAAATCGGGGGGATCGAGTTGGCGTGATCTTGGCGGTTTTGACTGGCGAGTCAATCACCACGTAATCGCGCAGGAATGGAGGGTCGTTTTCCACATCTGGATTCGGCCCACAGGAGACGTATGCTCCGCCGGTGCGCGCCACGGTCCTCAGCTTGCTGTTCGTCCCGCTGATCGGCTGCGCGCCGCCGGCTCCGCGCGAGACCGCCGACCTGGTGGACCCGAGCCTCTTCAGGATCCTCGATGCCGACGAAGACCCCTTCCCCACCCACCGCGCCGCCGCGAAGCGCCTCTGCACCGGCCCGGGCTTCGGCGAAGACCTGGGCGTGCTCGACATCGACACCAACACCTGCGCCTACGTGAGCGCGTCCCAGCCGTCCCTCGCCGACGCTCAGCCCGGCGACCAGCTGCACCTGCTCGCGTGGCACCAGGCTCTGGCATCGACGGACCCGGATGCCCGAGGACACATGGCGGTGCTCCTCGACGGTGAGGTGCTCTGGGAGATCGACGTGGCCATTCCTGCGTCAGCGGAGGTGTACGAGTCCTTCTTCGACGTGCCCGAGCTCATCCCAGAGGGCACCGACGTCGTCGTGCACGTGCACAATCACGGCGGCAACACCTGGCGACTCGGCCATCTCCGCGCCGTGCCTCCCGAGGATCAGGCCCCATGACCGTCCGCCGACTCATCTTGATGCGCCACGCCAAGTCCTCCTGGAAAGAGGCGGGGATGTCGGACCACGACCGCCCGCTCAACGGCCGAGGGCGCCGAGACGCGCCGCTCATGGCCGCCGAGCTGTCGGACCGCGACTGGGCACCAGACGCCGCGGTCAGCAGCACCGCCCAGCGGACGCGGGAGACCTGGGGGCTGCTCGCTCCGACCTTCGACGTGGAGCGGGTGTTGTTCAGCGAGTCCCTGTATCTGGCGGGGCTCGAGGAGATCATCGAGCACGCCGCCGACTGGCCCGACGGCTGGGGCACGGTCATCGTCCTGGGCCACAACCCCGGCTGGTCGCACGCCGCCAGCCGCCTCAGCCGCCAGCCCATCGAGATGACGACGGCGAACTGCGCGTTGCTGACGGGCGAGGGCGACACCTGGGGCGAGGCCTTCCGCTCCCCCTGGGCTCTGGACGCCCTGCTGCGCCCCCGCGAACCGCGGGGCTGAGTCTCCGCACCGCACGCCTGAGCCCCTCGCCCGGGGCGCCGTCCCCCAGGTACCGTGAGCGCGCCCGGGAACGACTGCCGGGCAGGGGGTGCCATGCAACCGTCCGAGTCCGAGATTCAGGGGCTGTTCGATGAACTGCGTGCGCTGCACGACGATGCGTGGAGCGCTTCGGATGCGCCCAGTGAGGAGTCCCTCGAGGAGAGCCCGGAGGCCCCCGAGGACCAGGACCCTCTCGACGCGCTGAGTCCCGAGGTCGCCACACGCCTCGAAGCCCTCAAGCTGCGACTGGACGCCCTGGCTCAGGAAGACCCCATCGCGTTTCGGGCGGCCATGAATGCGGCGTATGAGGACGCGGCGTGGCCACCGGCCGAAGCAGACGAGGACGAGGAGATCCTCGAAGGGCTGCACGACGACCCCATCGACGGTTGGGCCGACGAGGAGGTCCGTCGCTTCGCCTCCCAGCTCGGCGTGCCCACCGCCGGCGAGCCCGACTCCGACGTGAGCGACCTGCGCAAGGCCGTGCGCAATGAGTGGAAGAGGCGCGACGTCGAGCCACTGAACACCTTTCACCAGTGGTTCAACTGCGTGGGGCAGCGCGGGGGGCGCGTCGTCGAGCGGGTCCAGCCTGGCTCCCTGAGCGACCTCATGGAGTTCCTGCACGGCCTGCCCATCGACGCCCGGGTGCGGGTGGTGGGCGGCGGCCACAGCTCCAGCGACGTCGTGGACGTCGACGCCGGGACCGTGCTCATCGACCTGTCGCTCATGCGCACCCTGAGCTCCGTCGACGCTCCCGGCTGGGCGGGCGACTACGCCGACGACGTTGAGGCGCCAGCGGGCCTCGACCGGCTGGTGCGGCTCCCGGTGGGGCTCTCCATCCGCAACCTCACCCGGCTCCTGGACCGGCGCTTCGTGGATGACGATGAGAGCGCGGTGCTCGACCGCCTCAATCCCCACCTCGCTCCCATGCCGGCCATGGGCTTCCCCAACCTCGGCGGCTACGACGCCCAGAGCTTCTGGGGGGCGTGCACCACGGGCACCCACGGCACCGGCCGCGGCCTCGCCGCCCTGCCCGGCGTCGTCGCCTCCGTCGAGGTCATCGTGCTCGAGGAGGACCCGGATCACCCCGGCTCCATCCGGCCGCGCATCGAGCAGGTGGAAGGAGTCGGATCACGGGCGGTGACCGACCCGACGCGCTTCGCAGCGAACCCACACAAGGCGGGCTGGACCCTGAACTCCAGCGACGAGGCCCTGGATGCCATCACCGTCAGCCTCGGCTTCATGGGCATCGTGGTCGGCGCCAACGTGTGGCTCAAGGACCGCTACGGCCTCTCGGACCAGGTCTCCATGGAGTGGTGGGGCGACCTCAAGGACCGTCTCGAAGAGGAGCTCGACGACCCCGCCTTCCGCCACGTGCAGTACATGATCAGCGGCTTTCCTCGTCTCCGGGGCGCCAAGAAGGACCACCGCGTGGTGTGCATGCGGCGCGCAGAGTTCGAGCCCCAGCTGGGCCCCGACGGCGAGGTGCCGCCCGAGCTGCTGGAGGAGCGGCCCCTGCAAGCCCAGATGCTCGGCTTCATGCGCCAGGGCCCCACGTGGTTCCTCAACCTCATCGAGGGGCTGCCGTTCCCCATGGCCGACCTGCTCGCGGCGACGGCCATGCGCGAGGCAGTGACCGAGGACATCGAGCGCCTCAGCTTCGTCACGCTGAAGCTCCGTGAGGCGGCGTACGCGCCGATGATCGCCACCGAGGTGTTCGTCCCGCTGGACCGGGCGGCCGAGGCCGTGGACCTGATGCTCACCACGACTCGTGCCCTGCACAAGCGCGCCTTTGCTCGGGAGCGCAGGTTCGAGAAGCCGCTGTACTGGCAGGTCTCTCCGGTGGCCATTCGGTTCGTCGCAGGCTCCACGGCGCTCTTGCTCCCCCACGTCGGCGAGGGCGAGCACTACGTGAGCATCGAGATTCCCGCGGCCCGCGACCTCGAGGACCGGTACGAGACCCTGCAAGCGCACATCGACGCCTACCGGGCGTCCGACATCCCCTTCACGCTGCACTGGGGCCAGTGGAACGACCGCGAGGGCCAGGTGCTCGCGGACGACCTCATTCCCCAGTCAGCGGTCGACGCGTGGGAGCGACAGCGGACCCACTTCGATCCCCACGGGATGATGGCGCGGCGCTGAGGTGGCGTCGGCTCCACCGCTCAGAAGCGAGGAAGCGGCAGCAGCGTGATGCCGGTGAGGGTGTAGAGGACGAGGTTGCCCACTCCGAAGATCAGCACGAAGACGAGCACCGAGCGGTCTTTGTGCAAGGGAACGCGGGGGGACGGGCGGTCCGGATCGGAGGGAATGCGAGGGGGCGGCGTCTCCACGAGGTGACCGTATCAGCGGACGCACCGCCCTTCGCCGAGGGCGCCCGAGGGTTCCCCGGTAGGCTTGCACTCATGGGTGACCCCGACCGACTCGAAGACGTGCGCGCGATTCTCGAGGAGACCCGCACCGTAGCCATCCTCGGCGCCCACCCCACCACCTGGCGGGCGGCGTTCTATGTGCCTCAGTACCTGCACTCCATGGGGTACCGGGTGCTGCCGTGCAACCCACGCTTCGGCAGCAAGGGGACGGTGCTGTGGGGCGAGCGGGTGCTGCCCAGCGTGGACGCCATCGAGGAGCCGGTGGACCTCGTCGACGTCTTCCGCGCCAGCGACAAGGTCCCCGAGCACCTCGACGAGATCCTGGCGATGAAGCCCCTGCCCAGGGTCGTCTGGCTCCAGCAGGGCATCCGCAACGACGCCTTCGCCGAGACCTTGCGCGACCACGGGATCACCGTCGTGCAGGACCGCTGCACCTTGGCCGACCACCGCTCGCTCGGGTTGGGGCGGGTGTCACGATGACTCGCGACGCCATCGTGGTTGGCGCTGGGCTCGCGGGCTTGCGCGCGGCGGAGCGACTGGTGGCCGGAGGGGCCACGGTCCAGGTCCTCGAAGCCCGCGACCGGGTGGGTGGGCGCACGGTGTCCGGAACCATCGGCGGCGTCCGCTACGACCTGGGAGCCCAGTGGACTGGGCCCGGGCAGGAGCGGGTGGGCAGGCTCGTCCAGCGGCTGGGGCTGCGGACCCACCCGCAACACATCGCGGGACGCAAGGTCCTCGAAGTCCAGGGGCGCGTCAGCACGTACAAGCGAGCGATTCCCTCGCTCTCCCCGGTGCACCTGCTCGAGCTGGAGCGCACGATTCGCCGGGTCGATCGACTCACGGCGCAGATCGACCCCGACGCCCCCCTCGCCAGCCCAAAGGCAGCGGAGTGGGACGCGCAGACCGTGGAGACCTACAAGCACACCATCCTCTCCACCAAGGTGCGCGGCCTGGTCGACGCCATGGTGCGGGTGGTCTTCGGGTCCGAGCCCGCCGAGCTCTCCTTGCTGTACTTCCTGTACTACCTGCGCCTCGGTGGAGGCCTCATGCGCCTCGTGGAGTCGGACGGGGGCGCCCAACAGGACCTCCTCATTGGAGGCATGCCCCAGCTCTGTGAAGGAATGGCCGCCGATCTGGGGGACGTGGTGTCCCTCAAGACGCCCGTGACCGGCATCAAGCAAGACGGCGACGGAGTCGAGGTCCAGTCCCTGGGCCCCCGGGGAGGCACCCGTCGCCACCGCGCCAAGCGCGTCATCGTGGCGCTCCCTCCGGCGTTGGGCGCGACCCTGCGATACGACCCGCTGCTGCCCGCAGCGCGGGACCAGCTCACGAGCCGGATGCCCATGGGCGCCACCATGAAGTGCATCGCGGTGTACGAGCGACCGTTCTGGCGGGAGAAGGGCTTCTCCGGGGAGGCCGTGTGCGACGGGCTTCCCATCACGGTGACCTTCGACGACTGCAGCCC
>JAGSHC010000149.1 GCA_023954745.1 Deltaproteobacteria bacterium
AGGTGGTCCAGCCGTCGTTGTCCTGGTCGAAGCCCTCGTCGATGACGCCGTCGCAGTCCTCGTCGTCGCCGTCGCAGACCTCCGTCGCGCCGGGGTAGACGGTCGCGTCGGTGTCGTCGCAGTCCCCGTCGCAGCTGGTGTAGCCGTCGCCGTCGGCGTCGAAGTCCTCGTCGATGAGGCCGTCGCAGTCTTCGTCCGTTCCGTCGCAGGTCTCGGCGTTGCCGGGGTAGTTGCCCGCGTCGTTGTCGTCGCAGTCACCGGCACAGGTGGTGACGCCGTCACCGTCCATGTCGAAGCCTTCGTCGACCATTCCGTCGCCGTCGTTGTCGAGGCCGTCGCAGACCTCGTTCTCGTAGCAGCCCGCGAGGTCGAGGTTCAGGTCGCCGTTGCCGTTGGGGGACAGGGGCGGACCGCTGTTGGGCTGGGAGGCCACGTTGACCGTGACCCAGCTGGACGCGCCGAAGCTCGCGTTCCGACCGTTGGCGCCTTCGCCGATCTGCAGGTTGGGGCCGTCTTCGGTGAGCTCGATGATCGCGCCGGCGTAGCAGCCGGTGCCCACCAGGGTCGCCGTGAAGTCGTCGTAGTACTCCCAGGTGCTCGGGTCGATGGTGCCGCCGCCGGCCACGTAGGCCGCCGGGATGAGCTCGAGGAACGGGCTGCCGGCTCCCGCCACGCTCGTCTGGCCCGTGAGGTTCATCGTCATCTCGAAGCCGCAGCCTGCGTTGCCCTGCTCCTCGAGGTCGCCCGTGATCGTCGCCGTTCCGGCGAACTCATTCTCGGCGAACACGCCAGTGGGGTTGAAGACGAAGTCGCCCAGACCCGAGAGCCACAAGGCCCGGTCGAGGCTGCCGGATGGAGCGTGGTTGTAGACCGTGAGGTCCGCGAACGCGCCCTGGGCGCTGCCGCCGTCCTCGTCGATGACTCCGTCGCCGTCGTTGTCGATTCCGTCGCAGACATCCTGGATGTAGCAGGAGGTGCCCAGGTCGAGGTTGAAGTCTCCGTTGCCGTTCGGGGAGAGCGGCGAGCCGCTGTTGGGCTGGCTGTTCATCGTGACGGTCAGCCAGCCGGAGCCGCCGTAGTTCCCGTTCTTGCCGCTGGCGCCCTCACCGACCTGGAAGTTCGGCCCGGTCTCGTTGAGGGTGACGGAAGCGCCCGTGTAGGCGCCGGTGCCCGTCAGGGTCCCAGAGAAGGAGTCGTAGTAGTACCAGGTGGAGGGGTCGATGTTGCCGCCACCGGAGACATAGGCACTGGACAGCAGCTCGAGCTTCGGGCTGCCGGACATGGCGTTGGTCGTGCGACCGGAGAAGGTGACGTTGACCTCGAAGGTCTTCGTGGGGTCGTTGGACTTCTCGAGGGTGCCCGTGAGGGTGGCGGTGCCCGCGGCCTCGTTCTCCACGAACTGTCCAGGGGGGTTGAACACGAAGTCACCGACTCCGGGGAACCACAGCGAGTGGTCGCCGCTGCCGCCGAACAGGGCGGGGTCGGCCAGGGCGGAGGTGGCCGCGCCACCGTTCTCGTCGATGACTCCGTCACCGTCGTTGTCCACGCCGTCGCAGACCTCCGGGGTTCCGCCGTTGCAGAGGATCAGGTCGTCGACGGCGCCGGAGCTGTAGACGTCCCACATGACGCTGGACACGCCGCAGACGCCGATGTTGAGGGTCTGCTTCCCGTTGTTTCCGGTCGTGGTGTAGTCGACCCACTCGAGCTGATTGCCGGCGGCGTCGTAGAGCACCATGTCCGGCGGGCTCTCGTTGTTGTCGATGTCGATCACCGTGCCGCTGAACACGCAGGTGGGCTGATCGAAGAGGAACTCGAACCAGGCGCCGCCAGCGTCATCGTCCGGGTCGTCGACGTATCCGTCGCCGTCCGCGTCGATCGTGTTCTCGGCCGAGATGAGGAGGTTGCCCTGCGGGTAGTCGTTGGTGGCGCCGCCGCTGCCAATTCCAGGACCACCGTACTGCTGATTGGGAGTGCCGAGATCCCAGTCGCCGCCCGTCGGGCTGGCAGAGTTGAACGCGATCCCGGTACCGAGGTTCGCTGCGGTCATGGGAACCGCGTTGTAGACCACCAGATCGACGCCCCAGTTGGTGTACGCCGACGAGAGGTCCTGGCCGGCCAGGATCGGCGCGCCGAGCGCGTCGAAGTCGAAGTCGAGGACCATCGGGCACTGTGGCGGCGCGGCCTGGGCGAGAGCCAGGGCCGGCGTACAGAGCGCGGTGATGAGAGCGGCGGTGAATGAGTGGCGCATGGCGGGCATTCCTCGGCATCCCCTCGGCGGGGGGAATTGGTACCTCAGAAATGTAAGGGAAGCCGGTCAAGGGAATGTCCCCGATCACCTCGGGAATGTCCCCGTTTGTCCTACTTCGCCGACAAGCCCGCCGAGAACTGCCTTTGGCCGGGTTCTGAGGAGGCGGAACACGGCCCCCGAATCGGCGACTAGAGCGGGGTCCAGAGCACCCGATCGGAGCTGCAGACGGACGCGCCGTCCAGTGTCTCCGTGCAGGCCCGCCAGGTGACCTTGGTGTCCGAAGGAACCCCAGTCGTCCAGGCGTGCCACCACGTGGCGTCATCCTCGCCGACGTCGCTCATCTCGTCGTACGCGGGCCAACTGGTGCCGCGTTCGACCCAGCCCTTTCCTGGCGGGTTCACGGTCCAGTAGTAGTTGACACGTCCGTCCACGAAGTCGTGCCGGGCCCGGTAGAGCACCGGGAAGTCCCGCGCCAGAGCCTCTGCTGGGCCCGCGGACCCCCGCAACTGATCCGCGATCGCCCGCAGGTTTCCGGAAACGACCGGATGGGGATCGGCGATCGCCCCGCTTGCTACCGCGCCATCCACCTCGTCGGCCAGGAACTCGAGAGTGATGATGTCGTCGGCGAGCCAACCGGCCAGGCGGGGCTCGTCGTAGCCCGCGTCCAGAGCGCGCAGGGTGGAGTCGGCCACCGCGAGGCGGCCCCAAGCGCGCACGGCGAAGTCCGTGGTCTTCAGGCGTCGACGCAACAAGGCCTCATCGACGGGATCGAGTCGCTCCTGCTGCGTGTTGAGTTCTCCCAGGGCGACCGACGTCGCCAGAGCCGCCTCCATCGCCCACTGATTCACCGCCCGAAGAGCGTCCAGGTCTGGGCTGAGGAGGGCATCGACCCGGTCCTGCCAGGCGCCGTCGAACACCGCCGGGCTGTCGAATTGCAGCGGCAGAGCGGCTGGAATCGGGCCGCCATAGCCCGCGATGGGCACCCCGGTCGGGTGGGTCGCGAGGTCCAGAGCGTGACCCGTCTCACTCAGGGCGCGACCCATGAAGCGCGCGTCCTCCTCATCCAGCGCCAAGCGCTCCGCCACGGCCTCTGCAAACACCTCCGCTGGCGCGGAAGAGGGGCTTCGGAAGGCGCGCTCGACGAGCTTCAAATCCAGCTGCTCCAGCGTGCCCACTGCGGTGCGTCCCCCGCCGTCCACCTCGGCGAACCAGGCCGTCACCCCACGAGAGCGCTCTTCACGCATCTGCGCGTAGACGTCCAGCGGCGAGAGGAGCAAGGCGTCTGTGGGTCCGTAGGCCGCTGCCGCAACATCCAGGGAGCCCGCCACCCTCCGCTCCGACGAAGAGGCCAGGACCGGGTCCACCGGTGCCCACGGACCCGCCCCGCCCCGCCCCGCCGCAGCCCGCAACGGAACCTGCGGGCCGATCGCATCCGCCAGAAGGAGGTCGAGCGACTGCCGCGGGAGGGCCGGCGTGGTCTCGGGTGCGCCTTCGTCGATGGTGTCCGGAGCGTGATGCCACCACCACGCATCCCGCTGGCGCACCGCGATCTCCTCCAGCGCCGTGCTCCAGAGCACACGCGCTCGACTCGACATGCCGGCCGCATCCGTCGAGTCGCAGGGGGTACACGTGCACTCCACTTCCCAGTAGCGGGAGTCGAGGGTCGGGTCGGGCATCACCGAGGCGATCTCCGGCCAGGCCTCGAGCAAGCTGATCATTCCCGTCTGGATCGCCGCCAACGCTGGGTCCGCAGTGGGATCGCTGGGGTCGAAGCAGGCTTGCGCAACCTCTCCGGGCAACATCGGGGTCTCGACGCCGAGGGTCAGTGGCACTCCCGTTGCGTCCTGGGCGTCCAGTGCCCAGGTCAGCACCTGTGCAAGGGCGGGGTTGTCGCCATCGCCGCTCAACCAGGCACCCGCAGACCCACCGGCCAGGATGCCGTTCGGCCTCATCTCAGCCACTGCGGCGGAGGCGGCCGGTCCCAGCGACCGGGTCGCGTCGGTCACCCGCCACACGAGGAGCGCCTCGCGCTCGATGGGGTCCAGCACTGGGGGCGTCGGCCCCTGGGGCGTCGCGGGCTCGCAGGCGCCCAGAGTCAGCGTCAGCGCGAGCAGGGTCAAAGGCCTGTGGGCCCCGAGCCGGCGGAACACCCCCTCCATCAAGGACCGAAGCCGACGACGTCGCCGTTGAGATCGCCGCAATAGGTGGCGTTGAACGACCACTCGCCGCTCTCGCTGACGATGTCACCCCGCACGGTGTCCCCGCTCCAGGCGTGGATGGTCAGTGTGTCCTCGGCATGCTGGAAGTCGTTTCCGATGTTCCCCTCCTGGTCGCGCTGCCCATCGCCGTCGGGGTCCCCGCCGTCGCCGGGGGGAGGTGGGACCTCGTCATCGTCGTCGTCCCCGTATCCACCGTCGCCGTAGGAACCGCTGAAGAAGTCCGCCACCGCGTAGTCGAACTGGCCTTCCTGATTCCACTGGTACTGCGACCGAAGGGTCATCCCCGCCCAGTCGAAGTCACGGCCTTTGTATGCGTTGACCTGGACCCAGGTGACATCGGAAGGCATGTCCCACCAGGCGACCCCGTAGTTGCTCAGGATCTGCTGGCAGGTGTGTTCCTGGTCCACGAGGTAGACGTAGGCCAGTTGGTACTGGTCACCAGTCCAGGGGTCGGTCGCCACGAAGGCACTCTGCAGCGTCGTTCCGCCGCCCCCTTCGCCCAGCTGTCCGTCGTCGCGCACCGGAGCGCACCCCACCACCACGGCAGCGACAATGCAGAGAGGAAGAGAGCAGCTGATGTTGGGAGTCATGTGAACGCCTCCTGAGCGATGCCTGCCCGGCGAGACGATCCTAATGCAGTCGACGCACCCTCACGCGGGCGAAGTCGTGCCGGAGCGCGCCCAGGTTCACCACGACCTCTCAGGCCCGGCGGCGCACCACAGCTGCGCCGAGACCGAGCACCAACAAGGCAATGGCCATTGGACTCTGCTGTGCATCGGCGAGGGACGAGCCGCACTCGCAGCCACCGGTGGTGTCGTCGTCGTCGTCCCCGGCGGTGTCGTCGTCATCGGCGACGTCGTCGTCGTCCGCGGCGTCGTCGTCGTCCCCACAGCCCTCGTCGACCTGGTGGTTGCAGTTGTCGTCGTAGCCGTTGCACTCCTCCAGCAAGCCGGGGCGCACGTTGGGATCGTCGTCCGCGCAGTCACCGTTGAGGGTGGAGACGTTGTCCCCGTCGTCGTCACGGTCCGGCAGCGCGGTGAAGAGGTAGAGGCGGCCGCGGTGGAACTCGTTCTCGGAGTTGTCCGAGGAGAAGTTCGGCTCGCCGATGGCGATCTCGGGGTACCCGTCGCCATTGAAGTCGTCGATGGTCGCCAGGGACTGACCGAACCAGGTGTTGAGGTTCGACCCGTCGACTCGGTACTTCGCGTCGCTCACCTGGAGCTGTGCCGGCCAGCTGGCCTGTCCCTCGAAGACGTAGATCGCGCCCTGACCGACCCCGGAGAGGCTTGCTTCGGGCGAGCCCACGACCAACTCCGGGATTCCATCGGGCGGGTTGGAGATGTCGGGCAGGACGGCCACGGAGGCTCCGAGGCGCCCGTCCGAGAAACCCGACGCGAGCGTGGTCGATGGGGTCGCGGCCAGCCCGCCGGAGCCACCGGTGAAGATCCAGAGACCGCCCTTGTTCTCGTTGTCTCCGCTGAGGAGCTCCTGCACGAACAGCTCGTCGTCGCCGTCCCCATCCAGGTCTTCCGCGAAGAGGCGGCTCCCCAGGCGATCACCGCCGGCGATCACGAGATCGGCCGAGGCGCTGAGGCCGCCCGCGGCCCCGTAGAACACATGCACCTCACCGACATCGTCGTTGCAGCCGGGCGCGCCCACGGCGAGGTCTGCGCGGTCGTCGTCGTTGAAGTCTCCCACGGCCAGGGCGTTGCCGAAGCCAGCCCCGGGGAAGTCGTCGACGCAGGCGGTGAAGAAGGTGGTCAGGGTCGACAGATCGGTGTCCGCGGCGAAGCCATCGGAGCTGTAGTCGATCCAGACGCGGTTGAAGAGCACCGAGGCGATGGCGACGTCTGCGAGACCGTCGCCGTCGAAGTCACCGCCCACGACATCGGAGGGGCGCGTCTCGTCCGCGAGCTCGGGGTACTCGGTCTGGGTGTATCCAGTCCAACGCGCCGTGGCGTCCGCCGCGGTGCGCTCGGTGTTCCAGTTCCCGTCGCCGGCGTACATGTACACGGCGCCCGCCGTCGAGCCGTTGGGCTCAGCAGCGATCAGCTCCGGTTCTCCATCCCCGGTGGCGTCGGGAATGATCGCGAAGCGGAAGACGGAGTCGTCGGGCGAGCCGGCGTCCACGAAGGTGCCATCGGACCAATCGGCGAGTCCCTCCTCGGGGAGGCGATCGTCGCGGCCCAAGAAGACACGGACCGTGGAGTCGAAGGTGCTCGGGCCATCGTCCTGAGGCCCCGTGACCGCGAAGTCGGGGAGCCCATCGCCATTCAAGTCCCCGGGCGACACCACGCGCCAACCGAAGTTGTCATGAAACTGGACCCCCTCCCAGCGGGGGCCGATGTCGTCGATGTCGACTTCCAGGGGCTCGGCCTGGGCGAGGCCCGCGGGGATCGCAAGAGACAGGAGAGCGGCTGAAGAGAGCAAGAGACGCATGCGCGGATCCTCGGTAGTGGGGGCGAGTCTAGACCAGGAGTTCGGTCGACACCGCTACCCTCGTGTTCCAATGCATGCGCGCACGATCTGGTTTTTTCTTTCCCTCGCTTTCCTCAGTGGCTGCCCCTCGGAGCCGGCGGAGGAACCTCCCACTCCCCGGCCCCTTGGCGTCGACCCCTCGGTGCCCGCCGGTCCAGGCGAGGTGCGGGCCGGCATCCTTCCGGAGGATGCCGCCAGCTTTGGGCAGGCCACCTGGGGCGGCATCGCAGCCGAAGCGCGACCTGGTGACTTCGCCATCTACAACGACCGCGCCCGCTTCGTCGTCCGGTCCCAGGCGGGCCATGGCTATGTCGGGATTGCCGGCGCGCTCATCGATGCGGACATCGTGCGCCCCGCGGGCCAGCTCGGGCGAGACACGCTGGAGGAGGCCTTCCTCGCCTTTGGGATTGGACGCCTCGCCAGCGCGGACACCATCGAGCTGATCGCAGATGGGACGGACGGTGGACCCGCCACCGTCCGAGTCACCGGGCGCGATGTGCCCTGGACCTTCGTGCAGGGGGTGGCCGAGTCCGACGTTCCGCTCCAGGCGGACCTCTTCCTCTCGGTGGTGACCGACTACGTGCTGGAGCCGGACTCCTACGAGCTCCTGATTCGGACCACGCTCACCAACAACGGAACCGAGGACGCGCGGGTCAATCCCCTCGACGGCCTCATCGCGTCCCAGGAGGACCTGCAGACCTATGGCTCCGGGGAGGGACTCAATCCCGGCGACATCGAGGAGCCGGCGGCCATGGGCATCACCGGGAGGCAAGGCGAAGCCACGCTGATGCTCTACCGCGCCGACGGACCGCTGGCCCGCTTTGCCGCAGGCGACCTGCTCTCGTCGAGTGGAGTCGAGCTTCTGGCGCACGGCTGGCGGGACATCCCGCCTGGCGAGTCGGCGGTGCTGGAGCGCGTGCGGGCGGTCGGTCCTGACCCGGCGACGCTGGAAGCCGGTCGCATGGCGGCCCAGGGCATCACCTCGCACGAGATCACGGGCGTGGTGCGCGACGACACGGGGACCGCGGTCGAGGGGGCGCGAGTCCACCTCGTGGAGCCCACCGGCGACGGACCGCGCTTTCAGGGCTTTGCCATCACGGGCGTCGATGGCTCCTACAGCCTCCGGGCCCCGGCCGCGACCTACTGGATCCTCCCCACCGGGGCGGCAGTGGACCAGCAAGTGGACGTCCCCGAGGGCTCGGGTCGGTATGCCCCCTTCGCCCACGACACGGTCAACGCGCGGCAGCTGGCGGCCCTGCGCGGGGAGAGCACCCCCACTCCGCTCCCCTTCGCTCAGGGATACGGCGACGCGACACCAATTCAGGTCACGGTCGGTGAAGGTGGACTCGCCCAGGACCTGACGCTCCCGGCGCGTGCTTCCCTCACGGTCACGGTCGTGGACGGCGACGGCTCCCCCCTGCCGGCGTACCTGAGCATCTCCACCGTGGACGGTCCGCCCACCTCGCCCATCGACGACGCCTGGCGGGCTGGACTCGGCCTCCCGGCGCGCACCGGCAACGTCATGCAGGCCTGGACCATGGACGGGACCATCGAGCTGCCCCTCCCCCCCGGCACCTACGAGATCGACGCCTGGGGTTCGCCCCGTCAC
This sequence comes from Deltaproteobacteria bacterium, assembly GCA_023954745.1. Classification (GTDB taxonomy): domain Bacteria; phylum Myxococcota_A; class UBA796; order UBA9615; family UBA9615; genus JAGSHC01. The sequence goes on from JAGSHC010000149.1 coordinate 8,555, forward strand.
GAGCGGCGAGGTTCCTCGGGCACGGCCAGCGCGGAGGGCGGAGCCGTGACCATTCCTCTCTTCGAGATTCTCCCCCGGGACGGTTGGCTCTCCATGGACTCGCATCTGCACGGGGCGCCCAGCAACGACGGCAGCCTCCCAATGGAGGACCGCCTCATCGTCTGCGCCGCGGCCGGCGTCGACCTCCCCGTCACGACGGATCACGACCGGATGGCGTCGTATCAGCCGCTGGTAGGGGCCCTGGGCCTCGGGGAGCGGATGCGGGTCATCGACGGCGTCGAAGTGAGCCCGGTCCTCCGAGGGCACTTCAATCTCTTCCCCGTGGAGCCGCAGGGGCCCTCGGTGCGCAACGGCGGTGCTCCAGCGTGGTGGGAACCCTACGACACCACGGGGCAGCTCTTCGGTCTGATTCGCGGGAGCGAGCTGGAGGGAGGCAGCCTCCTCCAGGTCAACCACGGACGTGAGAGCAGCGGGATGATGAGCGCCGCGGCCTATCAGCCGGAGACCGGCGAGCCCTTCCGCCCCGACTCATGGTCCTGGGGCTTCGACGTCGTCGAGATCGTGAACAGCCGCAGTCGCTACAACTGGGAGGAGACCCGCGCGGACTGGTTCTCCTGGCTGAGCGTGGGGCAGCGCAAGGTGCCCATGGGGGTGTCGGACGCCCATGGACGCACGGCGTGGTGCGGTTACGGGAGGACCGATGTCTTCTTGGACACCACGGACCCCTCGAGCGTCACGCCGGAGGCACTGGCGGAGGCCATCAGGGCAGGGCACGTCATCGTGGGCGGAGGAATCACCCTGCGCGCCAGCGCCACGGGTGGCGAGCTCCCCGGCGACGTCGTCACGGGCGCCACCCTCGACCTCGCCCTGTCCGTGAAGGGACCCGTGTGGAGCCAGCCCGAGACGGTGCGGGTCATTCGCAATGGGGAGGTCGTCTTCGAAGAAGACGGGCTGGGCCCCGATGGTCAGCCCATCATCGAGTGGAGCGGGACCTTCAGCGACAGTCCCGCCGAGGACGCTTGGTACGTGGTCGAGTCCGAAGGCGTCGTCAGCATGGGCGGGCCCTACGGCAATGCCATCGCCTACGCCCTCACGAACGCCTTCTTCTTGGACCTCGCCGGGGACGGCTGGGATCCACCGGGCGTCGGAGACTGAAGGCCGCGGGACCCTCGGTGCGCCTCAGAGCGCCTCAGTACCTGCCCCACCACTGGCAGCACTCCTTGAGCGCGCACGTCTCACAGACCGTCGGGAAGTAGGCGGCACGGCAGCCACCGCTGATGCCGAGGTGGGCGAGGGCGAAGTCGAAACGGGTCGGGTCGTCGTTGTCGAAGAGACGCAACGAGCGCGTGAGCTCGTCCGCGACCTTGCGCGACGGTTCTGGGCTGCTGCAGAGCCCGAGAGCGTTCCCGATGCGGGCGGTGTGCACGTCGGCGGGGCACACGAGGTCCTTGGGCTTCAAGCTGGTCCACAGACCGAAGTCGATGCCCTCGGTCTTGGGCCGCACCATCCAGCGCAGGAACATGTGCTGGCGCTTGCAGGCGGCCGCTCCCTTCACCGACGGGAAGAGGAAGCCCAACGCCCGCGCCCGCTCCTCGGGAGCTTCGTGCACCGCGATGGCGTGCTGCTTCATGGCCTGGAGGAAGGTGCCGAGCGGGCCCCAGATCCCCCGCTCCTTCCAGGCCTTCGTGCCGCGCTTGGGGAGCCCGGCGGCGAACCCCTTCTCGAGGGTCCCCCACTCGTTCAGTGAGCGCCCGAGGGCGAGCAACAGCGCCCTCAAGTCTGCCGGCTTGATCCAGCGGTATTGCCAGCCGGATGCCTCCTCGACCCGGGCGAGGGCCTTGGGGTCGGGAGACTCCTGCGCTGCCGCCTTCAGGGTCGCTGCAGGCTCGTCACCGAGCTGACCGCAGATCTCAGCGAGGTGGGGCTCGAAGGCGGCCACCCGGCCGAACGCGAGGGACGCCGCGATGAAGCCGATGACCTCGACGTCCTCGGGGCGCTCGTAGCGATGAGGGAACTGGACCGGATCTCGGGGCACGTGGGCCTCGAAGTTGAAGTCCGTGTAGTGGCGCTCGAGGAGCGCACCGGTGGTGACGACGCGGGGACTGCTCATGTTCGGTCTCGACGGCGAAGCAGGGCGACGCCCGCGAGGAGTAGGCCCCAGAGGCTGCCGGTGGCGGGGGACTGGGCACAATCACCACCGCATGCGTTGCCCTGGTCGATGAGGTCTCCGTCCTCCTCGGGCACCACCCTCACCAGGACCTCCTGGGCGTCGGAGTCGCCATCCATGTCCGTGACCACCACGCCGATGGAGTAGGTGCCGAGGGACTCAGCGAAGAACGAGGGGCGGTTGGACTCGGCGGACACGATGTCCACCTCGGGTCCTTCGACCTGGGTCCACTGCCAGTTCAGGCCGGCGCCGTCAGGGTCGGTGGTGTCGGCGGCGTCGATGTAGACGGTCTCCCCAACCACCACCGCGGAGGGGGCGCGGATCGAGAGCACGGGCACCCCGCTGGGGTCGGTGCCGTCGTCGTCGTCGTCGTCATCGTCGTCGTCATCGTCGTCGTCACCGGGCCCGTACCAGTCGTCGAGCACGCCCTGGGTCGCGTTCCAGAGGGCCTGGTCACCGTCGTCGTAGTTGAGGGCCCAGAAGCCAAAGCCACCGAGCCCCTCGTCCCGCGGCATCTCGGCCTTCATGGCAATGGAGGTGGTGTCCTCGCCCCACATCTGAACCCACTGGTTGCCGTCCTGCCATGCAGTCCACGGCGTGGCCGAGTCGGCGTCCCACGTGGAGCCGTGCTCGCTCAGCCGGTCCTGGGCGGAGGAGTAGAAGGTCGAGCTCACGTCGCCGGTGGCGTCGGCGCCCACGGCGGGCCCGGACGCGTCCCAGGTGTGGCCGTAGAGCGGCAGCCCCATGATGAACTTCGGGCCGTTGTTGGCCCCTCCCCACTGGAGGTAGTCCTGCGCGGACCAACGTAAGGAGCGTGAGCCCCATGTGGAGCTGGCGTCGAGGGGCGCGTTCGGGCCCGGGTCCCCCCAGCTGCCGGCGAAGGCGTACCCCATGATGAACACGTAGTCGGAGTTGTCCGCGAGCACGTCGAAGTCGTAGGAGCCCTGCCAGTCGATCACCGGCGTCGCCTGGGTGAGCAGGGACCCCGGCTGCGCCACCTGCATCGCCGCCCGCAGGTCGATGATGAACTGGGAGTACTGCGCGCGGTTGGCGACGTTGAGACCCTCGAAGTCGATGTCGATCCCATCCCCGCCCCCCTCGATCATCTTGGCGATGAGGTTGTCGATGCAGTTCTGACGCGCTGTCGCGTTCGACATGAGCGGGGCGAGGTTCTCACCGCCGAAGCGCGTGGCAGCGATGGTGACCTGCGCTCCGACCTGGTGAGCGGCCTCGATCAGCGCGTCGGCCCCCGCGTCGCCCCACCCGTGGTCGCTGGATGCGAGGGAACCATCCGCGTTGACGCCTACGGAGAAGTAGGCGAGCACGTCGATCTGGTCCCAGGGGATGTTCTCGGGCTCGACCCAGTAGGGCAAGTAGCCGATGACCGTGACGCCGTCGTCGTTGTCGCGGGACAGGATCTGTTCGGCGGTGGGGAAGTTCACGTCCTCGGGGCCAAAGGGCGCGTCGTTGGCGTGCAGCCTCAGCAGCTCCTCGTGGGGAGAGGAGGGCGGCGCCGCCTGGGCGAGCGGCGCCACCAGCGCGCAGAGCGCCGTCATCACGAGCGCCTTGCTCCAAGGAGCGGGACCGCCGCCCTTGAGGGACCGACGAACGAAGAAGCCCCAACCACCGGCGAAGGCGACGCCAGCGAGGAGCCCAAAGAGGATGCGCGGGTCCCAGGGCGGAGGCTCGGGACGCGGGCCCACGGCCGCGGCTCGCTCGAGGGAACTGCCGGCGCTGGTGGCGACGCGACGGGCCAGAGGCAGAGCCCGCAGCCTGCGGGCCTCGATGGCTGCCTGCTGCCGACGACCGACGAGATCGTCCGTCGTGCCCACGACCACCCCGGACGTCCCGTCGTCGAACGTGGTCGTCTTTCGAAACAGCCGTTCCCACAGACGAACTGCGGTCGCTGCGCGGGCCGCTGCAGCCTGCTTCACAGCCAGGACTTCGCTCATCTGTGGGCTCCCTGGGGAATCGAGCGCGGGGCCCTCCCCGCCGCGCCACGCGCGACTGTAGAGGATCGCTGCGTCCCGTCCACCAAGCTCTGAGGCCAGGACGGAGAGGGTGTTGGCGAACGGCGCGCTCTCCGTCTCGACCCCCAACTCGGCCATGGCGGCGTCCAACAAACCGGCCAGGACCGGGTCGTCGCTCACCCCCCCGGGAGCGAGGGCCGGAGCCTCGGCGTCGAGCAGATCACGGGCTTGGACCCGCAGGTCCCACTCCAGAGTCTGTTCGCTCTCTTGACTCCCCAGGACGCCCCCCAGGGTGGTCCAGCGGGTTTGGCCGGCCACGTCCGCCAGCTCCGTCAGCAGCGCCTCATGGATGGGCCCATCCAGGGTGGGGTTCGCCGACTCCCTCAGCGAGGCCAGGCCATGCTCGCGCCACCCAGCGACCCGGGCCTCGCCCGCAGGGTCCGACCAGATGGATGCGAGGGCGGCGAGATCGGTGCATCGCTGGGCCAGGTCTGCGCGGCCCAGGGCCGACAGGGCGGCAGGGTCTTCCTCCGGACAGGCTGCATCCAGCACCCGCTCCCACTCGACGGTGGGCTCCACCGACGTCAGCCACGCCGAGAACTCGCCCTCCCCCGCGCTGGCGGAGCCGCACAGGAGGGTCAGGCCCAACGCCACCAGCGGCGCTGCGCGAAGGGGCAGCCAGGGCACCTACTTCTTGCCGCGCCCGCGGCCGAAGAGTCCGGACAGCATGCCGCCGTTCTCGCTGGCCGCCTCGACCCGTTCGGTGTGGCGCCTACGCTGCGACTTGATCCAAGGGAGAGTCGAGCCAATCCGCTCGAGACGCTGCAGGGCCGCGAGGGCCTCGGCGTGGGCGTCCGAGAAGCACAGGATGCGAGCCTTCACCTCAACGACGTCCGGGTGCCCAGGCTGGAACGCCACAGCGAGCTCGACCCACTCCAGGGACTTGTCCTGGGTGCGTGCGTCCGTCGGGATCCCGGAGTTGAAGCGGCACCAGGCCATGTCAGCCAGCAGCCCAGGCTCCGACGGAAGGTCGACGCGCAGGCTCTCCAGGAGGCTCATGGCGCGTCGCCACTCGGCGGACTTCATGGCTCGGCGGGCTTGCTGCCACGTCTTCACCGCGTCGTGACCGACAGCCCTGCCCAGCTCGGCGAGCCGCTGGTGGGACTCGGCGGAGGGGTAGCCAATCATGGGGCCCTCGGCCGCTGCGGGAGCCGCGCGCCCCGGGTTGGTCATGGCGCGAGGAGGCTTTCGACCCGCCGCCTGCGACGCCAACAGTGCTTCGTCGTAGCGGCGGCGCAACCTCGGGTCGGACAGCTCGCCAAAGGCCTCGACGAGCTTCGTCAGGAGCTCCTTCGCCTGGCGGCGGGTATCCGAGTGCATCTCGGTTCCCAGATTTCGGAGCCGATATCTGGGCGCGAGGTCCTGATACGCCGAGTCGATCGCCTGGGCGGATGCGTGACGTTCGACGCCGAGGAACGCGTAGTGGTCGAGCTCCATCCTCGTCACGTAGTCCCGGGCTACCCGCGCTTCGGGGGTGTCGTCCTGGCCTCGAGGCTCCGGGGCAGCGGTGCGCAGCTTGTCGACCATGTCGCGGCCGTAACGCCGGGTCTCCTGGGATGGGGGAAGCCGCTCCCCGGTGGGGACCCGTGGACGCCTCTCCGCGGAAGGGGTTCGCTTGCGCTCGTCGGAGACAGCCGGAGCCGGGCCGCGAGAACTCACCCTGCCTGTGGGGCGCGCGAGGGGGGGCCGCTTCTTTGGCTTCGGCGATGCCTTGCTGGTGTGGGGGGCGTCCGCGACCGCGACGAGGCCAGCGCTCACCAGGATCCACAGGCAGCGGGTGGAGTTGGCGTCGCGAAACCGTTCGCGGACCTCCGCGAGCTTGCGCGGGCGAAGGAGGTGTTCCCCGAGTTCACGAAGCTCCGATGTGTTCGCCACGTAGCCGAAGAGACGGTTGAAGCTACGGGTTCTCCCAATCTCGCGGGAGGCGATGACGGCCAGGTCGGGCTCCAGCTCGGAGACCGGAACGGCCCGCAGCGCCTGCCAAAGCTCCCGGATTGGGTTCACCTCGTAGACCGGAATCATCCCGGCGAACTCATCGGTCTTTTCGAACTCGAACGTGCCGGCGGCAGCATCCAGGGTGTGCCGCACCTGCCAGGCAACCCAGCCCTCCATGAGCGGCGGCATGTCGTCTGCCGAGACGATCCCGCCGCTGAGGAGCTGCGCGCGAACTTCTGGCGCGGTGTTCAGCGGCTCGAGGTGGGCTACCTTAGGCCGCTCCACGACTCCCTCGGAGACCAACCACGAAAGCATGGCCGTGGCGGTGCCCGTCTCTGCCCAGACCGGATACCCGTTCAACAGGTAGAGGGTGAGCTCTTCGGCGGCCGATCGGAGGCGCAGCACCCCACTCGCGTGGCTGTGGAAGAGGTGGGTGATGAGGCGGGCGTAGCGCGACCGGCTGAGGTCTCCCCGGGTCGAGCCCGACGCGAGAGAGCTCGGGGGGGCATAGGGCGGATCGGGTACCGACGCCACCGCCGGCTCGGTGGCGACGTTCTCGAAGACGCGCGGAGGAGAGGGCGGTCCCTTCGCGGTGCTGGGGGTTCTCGGCACGGCGGCAGGGGCCTGGGCGGCGTCCTGGAGGAGACTGCGTACGGACAGCCGCCCGGCTTCGGGCTCAGCGAGGATTCCGTTGACCTTGCGGCCGACGTCGATGATTGAGAACGGCTTCGGGAGGAAGGCATGCACACCCAGCCGGCTCATGTCGGGCTTGAAGAGCGACGCGTTCTTGTAGACGGCGCTCATGAGAATCGCCGGCACGTCTGCTCCGCCCGGCAGGCCCCGAATCTGCTCGAGCACCTTGATGCCGTGGACCTGCGGAAGCATCACGTCGATCATCAAGAAGTCGGCGCCGCCGTTCCCGAACGCCTCGATGCCCTCGGGCCCCGTGACCGCAACACGTGCGTGGAGCCCGTGGTAGTCGAACAGCTCCTTGAGCTGCCCCGCGAAGTGCTTGTCGTCTTCGACGATGAGAATGCGGTGGGTCACGGAAAATCCAGTATCGCGCGGCAAGCCCCAAGAGCAAACGCCCCGACCGATTGGCCGAGGCGTCTGCTGCCTGGTTCGAAGAACCGAAGCTCTAGTCGTTGGCCGCGCCGCTGTTGATCCAGCCGCGGACGCCTTCGATCTGGGCCGTGGTGAGCGGGCCACCGCTCAGGGGCATCTGGCTGCCGCTGCCCATCATGCCCGCCTGCGTGCCGTCGAGCTTGTGCATCAGGTAGCTGCTCAGCGACGAGCCCGGGAGGATGCGCTGCATGCTCGAGAGCTGACCCGAGGGCACGTTCACCAGGTTGCTGTACGCCGTGGCCTGGTCGTTGTTGAAGAACCAACCCGTGCTGTGGGAGGCGCCGGCGTGGCACGAGCAGTTCGCCGAGAGGAGCAGCGTGTACACATCGGAGAACGTGTACTCGTCGGTCTCGCCGTCGCAGTCGTCGTCGACGTTGTTGCCGAGGACTTCCTGCACGCACACGGGCGCGGAGTCGTCGTCGTCACCAGCGGAGTCGTCGTCGTCACCAGCGGAGTCGTCGTCGTCACCAGCGGAGTCGTCGTCGTCACCAGCGGAGTCGTCGTC
>JAGSHC010000423.1 GCA_023954745.1 Deltaproteobacteria bacterium
CGCCGGTCGCCTGGAGCACGTCGACGGCAAGGCGCGGGTCCTCCCCGTCGTCCTTCCGCCGGTCCCGCCCCACGAGGTCAGCCTCACTCAAGAGGGCCTCGAGGCACTGCTGTCATTCCTCCCCTCTGCGGTGGCGACCCGCCCAGAGATTGGAACTGCCGACGACGCCGAGCTCCGACCGATCACCACGATGTTCGTGGTCGTGCGCGGCTTTCGGTACCCGGGGGAGGCCACGGTCGACGACGCCCAGCGGGTGCTCGAGGCGATTCAGGAGTGCATCTACGACCACGACGGCGCGCTGAACCGGTTCGGCGTGGACGACAAGGGGGCGGTCGCCCTGGCCGCTTGGGGGCTGCCTCCCGACGACCCCGTCGAGCAGCACCTGCTCCCGGTTCGGGCCGCCCTGGCAATCCGAGGGCGGCTGGCCCAGCTCGGCCTGGACGCCCGGGTTGGTCTGACCGCGGGGCAGGTGTGGTGCGGAAGTGTCGGGAACGACCGCCGGTGCGAGTACACGATCCACGGTAGGTCGGTGAATCTTGCCGCGCGGTTGATGATGAGCGCTGGCACCGTCTTGATGGACGAGCACGTGGCCGCGGGGGCTCGGGGTGCGGTTGACGTTCGCCGTGCCACCCCGCTGCGAACCAAGGGTCGGCCCGACCGGGTCGAGGTCTTCGAGGTCGCGCGGGCGGATGGCGCGACGATCTGCGCCCGCGGCGTGGAGCTCGCATGACGGAAACGACGGAGCGCACCGGCATGCTTCGCACCCTCGGGTTTGCGGTGTCGCGACTGTCCGATCGGCCCGCGGCCGTCATCGTCGCCTGCACCTGCATCGTGCTTCAAGTGGCGTCCAACCTGTTCATCCCGTGGGTGAACCGACACCTGCTCGACGTCGCAGTGCCGACCCGAGACCTGAACCTGGTCCTGGTGCTGCTCGGTGCGATGACCGGAGCCCTGGTCCTCCGATTGGGCGTCGCCATCCTGCAGAGCCGGACGGTCGCCGACCTCGCCGCCACCGCCGGTACTGGGGTGCGAGCGGCCCTTCTCCATTGGGTGCACACCCTGGAGGGAGACCGAGCCAAACACTACGACGAGGCCGACCTCACGAACCGCATCACCGTCGATGTGGTGGCGGTGGAGCAGGTGCTGGTGACGCTGCTCCCCCGCTTCGCGTTCCTGTCGCTCAACATCGTCGCCTGCGTCGGCCTCATGTTCTGGCTCGACTGGCGCCTGGCCCTGGTCACCGTGGTCGCCTTGCTGGTCGTGCTCAACCTTCCCCGGGCCATGGCGGGGCCGGCCGCCTTGGCGAGTGCCGAGCGTAAGGCCGCGGAAGGGGAGGTCCTGACAGCGACACGGGAGAGCCTGGCCCTACGCGGGCTCGTTCTGTCGTTCGGCCTGCGGCGGTGGCGGGACGCGGCGGTGGGTGGGCGGTTCGATGACCTGCGGGAGCGGGCCCGGCGAGCCGCGTTCACAGGATCGATGGTCCAGGACCTCACAGTGGTGGCGTTCGGCATCGTGAAGATCGCCATGCTCGGCTTGGGCGCCATCCTGGTGGTTCAGGGGAGCCTGTCCGTCGGGTCCCTCTTCGCGTTCTTGCTCCTGGTGAACTCGGTGTCGGCTTCTGCATTCGGTCTGTCTTCCATCGTGCCGTCGCTCATCGAGTCGGGCACGGGGGTGGCCCGTGTTCGCTCGCTCCTCGACGATTCCGCCCCAGCGGACGACGGGGTGGTCGTCGGCCCGCTTGCCCAGGGGCTGGCTTTGGACGACGTCACATTCGGCTACACGCCCGGCCAGGCCATCCTCGACGGTCTTTCCCTGACCGTGGGGGCCGGGACTTCGGTTGCGTTCGTGGGGCCCAGCGGTTCGGGCAAGAGCACTGTGCTCAAGATGCTCACCCGGACCCTCGATCCCCAAGGGGGGCGGGTCACGTGGGACGGCGTGTCCCTGGCCGACGCGAGTCGCGCAAGCCTCAGGACCCACACCGGCATCGTGGCGCAGGACTCGCGGCTGTTCGACGCGTCGATCCAGGAGAACATCCGGACTGGACGACTGGATGCGACCGACGCCGAGGTCGAGCAGGCGGCGCGGGAGGCGGAGCTGCACGACCTCGTGGTCGCGATGCCGGGTGGCTACCTCACCCGGGTGGGGCCGGAGGGGCGGAACCTATCCGGCGGGCAGCGCCAGCGGGTGAGCATCGCGCGGGCGCTCCTTCGGAATCCGAGCTTGCTCGTGCTCGATGAGGCGACCTCCGCCCTGGACTCCCGTACCGAGCACGCGATCAACCGGACCTTGGAGCGGCTTCGGGGCGGCCGCACGGTGGTCAGCGTCACCCATCGTCTGGCGGCCTCTCGCTCATGCGACACGATCTTCGTCCTGGACGAGGGGCTCCTCGTCGAGCAAGGCACCCACGATGCCCTGCTGGCGCAGGATGGGCTGTACGCTTCCCTGTGGACGGTTCAAGCGGGCATTGAGGAGTCCAACGCGGACGGCATCGCGAAAGTTGAGCCGTCTGCCCTCGCGTTGCTGCCCTTGTTTCAGGGGGTCGACGCAGCCGTGCTCTCTGGCCTGGCGGATCGGTTCGTGACGGTGCACGTGCGGGAGGGCGAGTCGGTGTTCCGGAAGGGAGACTTCGCCGACGCGCTCTACCTCAACGTGCGCGGGCGGCTGACGGTGGAAGTGCCCGACGAGGGCGGCGTGCGCGTGCTTCGGACCGTCGGCGCGGGGGACTTCTTCGGCGAGCTAGGCCTCCTTCACGACGTTCGCCGGACCGCGACCGTGCGTGCGTCCACGGACACTGTCCTCTTGGCCCTGTTCCGCTCGAGCTTCGAGCGGCTCGTAGCGAGGGACTCCGAGGTCCGAGATCGGGTCGCGGCGGCCGCGGCGGCCCGGGCCCCATCGGTGGGGCTTCCCGAGTCGGTCCCGCCTGTTCGGCCAGGCCAGTAGCATCACTCGGGAGAAGGGCCCCCAGCCGGTTGACAACTGGTGGCTCCGCTGGCTGGAGCACACGGAAACGGACTTGGTTCGCACGAGCGACACCATGCTACCGTCCGTCGGAACCGATGCGCACCGAGGCCACATGTCCGCTCTCCGCTCCCTGCTCTGGCTGGCCTGGATGCTCTCTGCCTGCGCAGCCACCTCCGCGCCAACCTGTGACGACGCCGAGATCATCAAGGCGCTGGCGGCCGCCGACGCGGCGCCGGCCGACAACCAGGTCCGGATCGTGATGGGCTGGCTCTACCTGGCGTGCACGGGCACCGAGCTCCGAGGGGAGCGGGCTTCTGTGGAGATCCGCGAG
>JAGSHC010000073.1 GCA_023954745.1 Deltaproteobacteria bacterium
CGCTGGTTGAGCGAGGCTGACCAGGCTGCGAAGGCCGGTTCCTTCGACGACGCGGTGCGGCTGGTTTGGTTGGGTGTGCTCGCGAGCCAGGACCTCGCGGGAGCGGTCCATGCGTCCCCCGGCCGGACGAACGGCGAGCACCGGCGGTCCTGGCACGGGAGCGCCACCGACCTCGTCACCTTCGTGCGCGTCGCCGATCGGGTCGACCGACTTCGCTACGGAGGCGTCCGCGCCGACCAGGCGTCCTGGTCCTCGCTTCGGGCCGAGTGCTCCCCCTTGCTGCAGGAGGCTCGCTCATGAGCCGCCTCGGCCGCGCCGCCGCCCTCCTCGCGCTCTTCGTGTTCGCCGGCCTGTTGCTCCTCCTCGCGTCGGGGGGCCAGAGCACCAGCCGGGCTACGTCGGACCGTGGGCCCGAGGGCACCGCAGCGGCCGCCGGGGTGCTGGAGCGGCTGGGCTACGAGGTCACCGGGCTCTCTCTGGGGCTGCACGTGCTTCCTCGCACTCCGAGCAGTCTCCTCGTGCTCTCGTCTCCGCCGGGGCTCGTCGCGTGGCCACCCCTCACGGACGGGGACGCCGATCACCTGCTGAACTGGGCGGACGGGGGAGGAGTCGTCATGCACTTCTCCGACCGGCAGGATGCGCTGCTCGATGCCTTGGGTCTCGAGGTCGACGCCACGGCGCTTCCTCGACGGCTCGTTGCCCAGGCGGAACGACTGGCCACTCCGACCCGCCCGGCGGGGTGGACCCAAGGGGGCCCACTGGCCCTCGCGGGACGAGCTGGGTTCTCCTCGGGGGTTGCCGAGCCGCTGTTTGTCGTAGGGGACGTGGTCGTCGCCTCCCTCCACCGACGGGGCCTCGGGGCTGTGTTGGTCATCGCCGACCCGACCGTGGTGTCCAACGCCTCCCTATCTCTCGCGGGGAACCTCGACTTCCTCGTCTCCGTTGCCCACCTGGGGGTGCCGGCCGGGGCGCCGGTGCTCTTCGACGACCTGCATGCCGGCGGGGGAGACGGCCACGGGGTCATCGCGTATGCGCGGCGCGCAGGGGCTGGCGGCGCCATTCTCCTTGGAGCCCTCGCCCTCGGTCTGCTCTTGTGGCGTCTGGGGGCCCGGAGCGCAGCGGTGGTGCCGCCACCGGAGGCCTTGCCCGTCGGTGGTGCGGCCGAGTACGTGCGCGCCCTGGCCGGTCTCTACGAGCGGTCCGAGCTCGCCCGGCACGCCTTGGCGGTGAGCTCGCGCCAGTTCAGGCGCGCGGTCGAGGAGCGGGCGCGCATCCCGTGGGAGCACGAAGCCCTCGAGGACTGGCTCGCGACGGAGCTCGGTGCGTCGGCCGCCGCGGAGTTTCGCGCCGTCCGCGACGCCTTCGCCCACCAGTTCGCCGACACTGCGCCCGAGCCGGACGCGGTCCTCCGAGCCGCTCGGCTGGCCGCCCGGTTCGAGACCCAGTGGCTGCGGCGCTCGCTGGGGCCGTCGGTGTCCCCGACCGCCGCCGCCACCCAAACGGTTTAGAGTGCGACGATGTCAGAGGAAGCGACCATGAACGATGCCCTGCCCAGCGTCTCCGCCGCGATCGACTCCGTCTCGAGTGTCGTGTTGGGCCAGGACCGTGCGCTCAAGCTGATGTTGTGCTGCCTCCTCGCCCGCGGGCACGCGCTCCTCGTCGGCGTGCCCGGGACCGCAAAGACGCTCCTGAGTCGGACGTTGGCTCGCACCGTCGACTGTCGGTTCCGCAGGATTCAGTTCACACCAGACCTGATGCCGTCGGACATTCTCGGCACCCACGTCTTCGACCCGTCCGCCCAGACCTTCGTCGTGCAGAAGGGCCCCATCTTCACGGACGTCCTTCTCGCGGACGAGATCAACCGCACCCCGCCGAAGACGCAGGCAGCTCTCCTGGAGGCGATGGAGGAGCGGGCGGCGACCCTGGACGGGGACCGCCACGCCATCAGTGACGTGTTCACGGTGTTTGCGACCCAGAACCCATTGGAGTTCGAGGGCACCTATCCGCTCCCGGAGGCCCAACTCGACCGCTTCATGATGAGCATCACCGTGCCGTACCCCTCTGTCGACGCGGAGCGGGAGGTCTTGCGACGGTACTCCTCCGGGGCGAACGCCCATCGCGCCGCGGAGGAGGCGGTCACCCCGGTCTTCGACCGCGAGGCCCTGTTGGCCATGCTCGAGGTCGTGCACCGCGTGCACGTCGAGGACAGGGTCCTCGACTACGTGCATCGGCTCGTTCTGGCGACGCGGTCCGCAGAGCCCGTCGAGCTCGGAGCCGGAACCCGCGCGGGGCTCCACCTGCTCCTGGCGTCCAGGGCCTGGGCCCTCATCGAGGGGCGCGACTTCGTCACCCCCGACGACATCAAGGAACTGGCCGCCCCGGTCTGTGCCCACCGCATCGTGTTGCATCCCGACGCCCAGGTGGATGGCCTGCGGCCCGAGCAGGTGCTCGCGGACCTCCTTCGCCGCGTCGAGGTCCCCCGGTGAGCCTCCCTTGGCGCTGAGCGCGCCGACCCCCGCCTTCGTCCCGGGGCGCCGACTGCTCGTGGTCGCCGCCGGGCTGCTCCCCCTGGCTGTGCTCGCTGCGCTCCTCGGTATGCCGTGGTCGCTCCTCTTGCCTGCGGCCGCGGCTCTCGTCGTGATCACCGGGCTCGCGGCGGATGGGTTCCGTGGTCCCGCGGCCGACGAGCTCGTGCTCTCTCGCGAGCTGCCGCGTCGCCTGGAGGTGGGCACCGCGAGCAGCATCACGCTGCGGCTGCGCAATCGAGGGTCCCGCACGTGGACTGTGGTGCTGTCGGATGGGTGTCCGCCTTCGCTGTGCGAGGAACCCCCGGTCCTCGAGCTGGTCGTGCCTCCGGGGGCGGAGGCGACGGCGACCTACGAGGTCCACCCGCGACGCCGGGGCGCGCTCTCCTTCGGGTCCCCATTGCTCCGGATTCTGGGGAGGGCAGGGTGGGCCGAGCACATTCGCACCATGGACCTCCCCGGGGAAGCTCGTGTGCTCCCCGGTCTCGAGGGGCTGAGGCGTCATCGTCTGCGGGCGCGGCGTGATCTGATGCACCTCGGGGGCGCGCGCCGGATGCGGGTCCTGGGGCGCGATGGCGACTTCGACCGCCTGAGGGACTTCGTCCCGGGAGACGACGTGCGGCACGTGGACTGGAAGGCCACCGCCCGGCTGCGGCGCCCCATCGCGCGGGTGTGGCAAGCCGAGAAGGCGCAAAACCTGGTCGTCCTCGTGGACGGCACGCGCTTGATGGCGACACGGGCAGGAGACCTCACCAAGCTGGACCACGCGGTGCGGGCGGCGCTGACCCTGTCGTGGGCAGGGCTCGCGGCCGGGGACCGGGTGGCGGTGGGTGTGTTCGATGACCGCATGCGCACCTGGATTGCACCGGCGTCGGGCACCTCGCGGTTCGGCGCGTTGCTCGACGGGCTCTATGACCAGCAGCCCGAGGACCGTTTCCCGCGCTATCAGGAGGTCGCCCGACACCTCCTTCGCCTGCTCTCCCGCCGCTCGCTGGTGGTGTGGCTCACCGATGTCCTCGACCTCGACCAGGGGAAGGAGCTGCTCTCGGCGCTGACGGTGTTGCGGAGCCGGCACCTTTCTCTCGTGGTCGCCCTGGACGACCCCCAAGTGCGCGCGCTGGCCGCCGTGGAGCCGCAGGACCGGTCGGCTCTCTACCTCCGCACGGGTGCCGTGGAGGTCCTGGATGAGCGTCGGGTCTTGCTCCGTCGCTTGCGGGCGGCGGGAGCCCAGGTTCTCGACGAGCCCACCGAGCGACTGGGGCCCGAGCTCGTGGACCGCTACCTGGACATCAAGATGAGGGGCCAACTCTGACGACCTCTCGAGGAAATGAGGCGCTCGCGCCGACCGAGGGGCCGGCGGAGTGGCCTGCGCACCGCCGCGCGTTATCCTTCGCCGACCTCGCACCCTTGCCTGGAGTCACCATGCCTTCGTTGCGCCGCCTGCTGTTCCTGTTGTTGCTCGCCCTCCCCCTCGTGGGTTGTCCCGAGTCCAATGACGACGACTCCGTCGCGCCCCCGGACGACGACGACGATGACGGCGAGTCCTGTGACGAAGACACCGACTGCAACCGGTTCGACGACGGGCTCGAGATCTGTGACCTCGCCGCGGCGGTCTGTATCGAGGGAGATCGGAACAACAGCCGGGACGAGTCCCAGCTGCTTGCCTACGACAGCACGGCGTCGCTCTACATCGCGCCCGCCGGGGACGTCGACTGGTTCCGGTTCAACGGGACCGAGGGAGACATGCTGTTGATCAGCACCACTGCGGAGGAGCCCAACGCCCTCGACACAGTGGTCGTCTACATGGACTCCCAGGGGAACCAGATCGGCTTCAACGACGACTTCGATCGGGTTGGGTCCATCCCCCCCGACTCCAGGCTCTATGTCGGAGTCCCCAGCACAGGCACCTTCTACATCTCGGTGCAGGACCGTCGCTCCTGGGCCAATGACCCCAACGACCCGCCCGATGGTGGGGACGACTTCGAGTACTCCGTGACCCTGGCGCGTGCCGGGGCGGGGAGCAACGTCCCCGTCGTCTCCGAGCCCAACGACAGCCTGGGCGAGGCCTATGACTGGGGTGTGGAGCAGTACTCGGTGAACTACTCCCTCGGGGGCCAGTTCGAGAGCGCTGGAGACCAGGACTTCGTCCGCATCCCGGTCCTCACCGGGGAGATCCTCCGCCTGTATGGATTCCCCAACACCGGGACCTCCGCCCGCCCCGCCGTCACCGTGCTCATGCCGGACCAGGTCACGCCGATCCGCCGCTACACGGGCCTGAACTGGACCGCGGAGGGTCGCGCCTACCTTCCGGTGCTCGAGGACGGCGACTATTACCTCCAGATCGAGGATGACAACGGCACCGGTGGGTTCGACCACTGGTTCTATATGCACGGCGCCAAGAACGAGCCCGCCGAGGACTTCGTCGCCGAAGTGGAGCCCAACGACTCGGAGAACCCTGGCTCTCTGGGGTTCGTCTCGGCCACCGCAGGGAACACCACGATCTGGGGCCGCATCGGCGCCCCGGCGGACGAGGACCATTTCAGCTTCGAGGGCAACGCTGGCGAGCGGGTGACGGTGTTCTTCGACGTCTCCGGCCATGGTGAGACCACCAACCCGGTCGCGTCTCTCATCGGGCCGGATGGCGAGGTCTTCGCGACGGGAACCTGGTCTGGCGACCCGAAGGTGCCCGCCCTTCAACTCGAGACGCTGGACGTCAGCGGCGCCTGGCGCGTGATGATCTCGGAGGAAGACCCCCTCGTGGGCGGTGGCGGCAAGTACTACGTCACCACCATCACCCTGGCGCCCTAGTCAGGGGGGACCGCTCTCCAGCCAGGGGGCGCGCAGCCAGAGCCCGAGGGTCACGGCTGTCCCCAGGGCGAACACCAGCTTCATGGGGTCGGGGACCGCTTCGAGCGGGGTGACGTAGGCCTCGACCACGCCCGCGAAGACGAGCAGCGGCAGCGCCATGGCGGACAGGGTGAGCGCCTCCAGCCCACGCACGCGGAGGGCCTGGGACCGGGTGCGCGCGCCTGGCCGAATGACCGCCTCGGCGAGCATGAGCCCGCCCGCCCCTCCGAGCACCATGGCAAACATCTCCGCGATGCCGTGGGGAAGAATGAGCGCCCAGAAGGGCACGCTCAGCTCCCACCGGGCGAAGTTCGCCGCGAGGGCCCCAAGCACGACACCGTTGTTGAACAGGACGGCCGCGGTGCCGACACCCAGAGTGAGGCCGAGGGCAAACGCCTGGAGCGTCACGCGGATGTTGTTGACCATCAGCTCGGAGCCGAAGCGCGCCGCCTCGCTGCCCCCGAGCACGCCGAAGCGCGCGCCCCGGTAGTCGTCGGGGCGCTCGCCGTAGAAGGAGGCGATGGAGCTGGGCACCAGGTGGTCGAACGCGGCCTGGTCCGCGAGGACGAGGACGAACGCCAGCAAGAAGCCGAGGGCGAAGATGCCGGCCGAAGCGAAGAGGAAGCGACGGTTTCGTCGCGCCACGGCGGGAAACGAGTGCGTCGCCCACCGAAGCGCGCCCGACCACCGCACGGCGCGCGGCGGGTGAATGGAGACGTAGGCGCGTCCCACGACCGCCTCGAGGTAGGCCACTACGTCGTCGCTGCCAGGGAGCGAACGAGCGAGGAGCAGGTCGGCGCTAGCGCTCCGATACAATCGGGCCAGGTCGCGCACCTCTTGAGGGTCGAGCGACTTCGGCCCGCTGCGCTCCAGCGAGCGAAGCAGGTGTTCCAGGCGCCGCCAGCTGCCGCGGCGCTCATCGACGAATCGGGAGAGGTTCATGCTCCAGTACCCGGTCGTCACCCCAGAGAACGTCCGGTTCCACTACACGCTCGCAGGTCCAGGGACGCGCCTCCTGGCGCTGCTCATCGATGGCTGTCTGCTCGCGGGTGGACTCGTGCTCTTGTCTCTGGGGCTCGCCCTCGTTCTTCCACTGTTCGGTGACTACGCAGCCGCAGTATATGGCCTCCTGTCCTCAAGCCTCGTGCTCGGTTACTGGATCGGCTGGGAACTCCGGTGGAACGGTCAGACGCCGGGGAAGCGCCTGCTCGGCCTGCGGGTCGTCGGAGACCAGGGGCTCCGACTGGAGCCCACCCAGGTCATCCTGCGGAACGTTCTGCGTCTCGTCGACCTGCTCCCGGGCCTCTTCGGCGTGGGGGGATTGCTCGCGCTTCTTCACCCCGAGCACCGCCGCATCGGCGACGTCGTCGCGGGCACCCTGGTGATTCGCGAGCAGCAATTGCCGCCGCCCGAGCGGCTTCACGATGCGCTCGATCGAGTTCATGGCCGCGGGGCTGGCGCCGCGCCTGTGGCTCAGCGGGCTCGGGAGCAGTCACGACGTGTCGCGCCGGCCGAGCAGGCCCTTCTGCAGGAGCTGGTCCTCCGTCGCGACACCCTGCGGCCCGACGTGCGCCTTCGGCTCTTTCGTGCCGTGGCGGGGCACTACCGACAGCTGTTCGCCATCGAGCCGGAGGAAGGCCAGAGCGACGAGCGCTTCGTGCTCGCCGTGGCCGACGGGCTGTTGGGCCGCTGACCGGGTTCTCGGAGCGACCCCGCGGGGCTCAGCCGGACGGGTGGATGTCGTCGTCGTCCTGATCGTCTGCCTCGAGGACGCCGAGCGCCTCGAGCTGCTCATCGTCGAGGCCGAGGAACTCCAGGATCTCCCAGAGGACCGCCTCGGAGACCTCGCGGCCCAGTTCGTACTCGTCCTGGGCGCTCTTGCCCAGGTTGTCGGAGTACAGCACCACCTGGTCGGGCTTCGCGCTGAACCAGCGCTCTGGGTCGTCGCCCTCGGGACCATCGGACGGGGTACCGAAGAAGAGACAGTGGACCAGAGGGCTGATGGGAGCGCCCTGGCGCACCAGGACCGCATCCTCGGGGCGTCGGGTCACCTCCACGGGGAGAGCGGCGAGCCAGGTGGACAGCGGCTCGGGGGTGTCGGCGACCATGTCGTCGAACGCACCGCGAATCACGTCCGGGTCCCATGCCTTGGGCATCACGAAGTTCTCGGGGTCGAGGTCCACTGCCTTGGTGAAGTGCGCGGTGGCCACGCCGTGGTCACCGCTTCGCTCGGCGAGCAGGCCCAAGTAGAAGACCGGCTCTGCCAGCTGGGGGGCGGCGGCAGCCGAACGCTCGAAGAGCTTCCTGGCCTGGCCGGGCTTGCCCAGCTCGAAGAGGCACAGACCCTTGCAGTGAAGGAGGAGCGGGTTCTCCGGCTCCTGGCCCAGGGCGAGCTCGAAGAGGTGGAGGGCTTCGGTCTCCTCCTGCAGCTCGAGGAGGCACTCGCCCGCGAGGTAGAGGACCTCGGGGGTCGCCTTCGTCTCGTCCTCGCCGATCAGGCCGTCGCAGATGGCGAGAGCGGTCTCGATGTCGCCAGCCTCGTAGGCTTCTTCGGCATCACGCAGCGTCGGGATCTCGTCCTTGGCCATGGCCATCTCCTCGTCCCCTGGAGCGGGGCGCGCATCTTGCCCCGGGTCAGGCCGGCGCGATAGGTCCCTCATGGGCTCGGGCGCACAAAGGCTGCCATCGGGGCCGGTCAGGTGCTGGTCCAGTCGCCGGTGGCTTGCTCTCGCAGCTGCTTCGCCAGCTCCGGGATGCTCGGGTCGCGGCCCGCCGCCAGGAGGGCCGCGACCCGGCCGGTGAGGTGGACGGTCGCAAAGCTGGGGCCGAAGAAGTTGTCACTCGGGGCGCGGCCTTCAATGGGCCGTGGAAAGCCGTGGGCCAGGAAGCGGGGGAGGGGACCGGGAACCACGAACAGGTCGGCCAGGGGGCAGCTGCGGTGGGTCGTGGCGGAGAGCACTCCGGGGAGGTCCGCCGGGTAGAGGGGCCGGCCCCGAGGGTGCGCGGCGGCCACGCAGACCGCCCCGCGCTCCGTGGCCAATGTCACCGCCCGCTGGAGAGGCCCGCGCGCCTCCTCCCGCATTGATCCCAGGCTCAAGTTGATGATGTCCGCGCCGCGCCTCGCGGCCTCCTCGATCGCCGCGGCGAGGACGTCGGTGGTGCATCGCAGCTCGTCATCGAGCACCCGCACCGCGAGCAGGTCGACGTCAGGAGCCAGGCGATGCAGCGCGGCGGTGACCGCGGTCCCGTGGCCAGTGCGGTCCGTGAAGTCGTCGCTCAGGACGAAGGGGGGTACGTCCCCGTCGATTCCGAAGCCCGAGACGCGGGCCCCGGCCAGGTGGGGGTGGCCTCGATGCAGCCCACTGTCGAGAATGGCGACGAGCAAGGAACCTCCCGGGACGGGCGGCGCGGCCCGTCAGCGCCGGATGGTGACAGAACGGCGCGTGGGAACGCGCTCGAAGGTCTCGGTCTCGCCGTCGGGCCAGCGGACAGTCAGGTCCACCTCGTCTGCCTGAGCCAACCCGAGGCGGGCCTCCGGCGCCCCGCCCGAGAGCGTGCCCTCTCCCCCGGCCTGCACCTCCATGACCACGAAGGGGGTCCCGTCGCCCACGGCCTCGATCCTCGCACCGATCGCCGCCAGGTTCGCGCCTCGCGTGTCCTCGAGGTGCACGCGAAGCCATGCGTTGCCGTTGCACCCGCTCCGGTGCACGCGAGGACCGGCGTTCAGGCTCCAGGTGATCAGCTCAGCGAAGCCATCGCGGTCGAGGTCTTCGGCCAATACGGTCCGAGACCACGCCGGATCAGCGACCCCGAGGTCGCTCGCCACGTCCCGCCAGCCGTCGGGGGTCTGCGTCCAGAGCTGGTCCGGCATCGCCTCCCGATTCTGGGTCTGGTTGGGGCCCTGTCCCTCCTTCGTGGGCATGTGGCCGAAGGCCGTCATCAGCTCGAGGACCCCGTCGTTGTCGACGTCGACGAAGGTGGTCCCCCAGGAGATGTCCCCGGCGCTCCCGTCCGAGAAGTCGCGCAGCGGAAGGGACACGTCCGTGAACAGGTGCTCGCCCTCGTTCCGGAGCAGCACGGTGGGGCCCGCGTTGCTGATGTGGGCGTCGATGTCGCCGTCGTTGTCCATGTCGCCCAGGGCGAGGCCCATGGCCAACATCGCGACGTCCGCGCCCAGATCGAGGTTCTCGAACACCCACCCGCCGAGGTTGCGGAAGTAGAGGTTGCCGGGGTTCCCGTCGAAGCCGCCGTTGTCGTTGACGACGTACAGGTCCATCAGCCCGTCCCCGTCTCCGTCGAACCAGCCGCCACCGAAGCTCTGGCCGTTGGATGCATCCGGCGGGAGGATCGCCCCGGTGCGCTCGATGAACGTGCCGTCGTCGTTCTCGAAGAGAAAGTCAGGGTCGTTCTCGAAGGTCAGGCCGGGGCCGGGGCTGCCGGGCCCGTAGCCGAGGACGTAGGGGTCAGGGTCTCCGTCCACGTCCACGTCGGCCCAGGCCAGGCCCAGCACGTTGTTGCCGGCCGTGACGTCCATCCCGGACGCCGCCGTCACATCCGTGAACACGAAGTCGCCTTCGTTTCGGTAGGCCCGCACTCCGTCCACGGTGCCGAACTGCAGGTCCAGGTCGCCGTCGCCGTCGACATCCACCGCGGTGACGGCGTTGGTGTGCACCCCGGCGTTGTCGATGCCGTGGTCCTGGGGGAGGACGGGCTCGTACCGGAGGGGGCCGGTCGCTCGATAGACCTTGGGGACGTCGGCGAAGGAGGTGAATACGAGGTCGAGCCAACCGTCGCCGTCGAGGTCAGCGACGCCGAAGCCCCCCACTCCCTCGAGCATGATGGAGGTGACGCCGTTGTCTCCCTCATCCCACTCGGGGAGGACCGGCTCGAAGTCCACGCCCATCGCTTCAGTGACGTCCTGGTAGCCGGGGAGCGCGTCCCCAGATTCGCTGCAGACGACCTCCTGCCCCAGCGTGAGCCGGTCCCCCCAGCTCGGGAGGGGCGTCGGGGGAACCCCCGGGGGAGGCCCGGCGGACGATGGCACCTCACAGGCACATAGACCCGCGAGGGGTAGGAAGAGAAGCCACCTCACGAGACCCAGCGTACCCAAAACCTCTGTCGGGTTGCCGGGCGAACCCTACTTGGGCGTCGCTCCCGTCTGGAGAGCCCACAGCCGACCGTAGAGGCCTCCCTCGTTCAGGAGTTCCTCGTGAGTCCCGTGGGCGGCGACGCGACCTCGGTCGAGCACGGCCACCGCGTCTGCGGTGCTGGCGAGCGAGAGGCGGTGACTGACGACGAGCGTGGTCCCGCCTGCCTTTCGTCGCGCCTCGATGGCCTGGACCACGAGCTGGTCGCTCTCCCAGTCGAGGGCCGCGGTCACTTCGTCGAGCACGAGCAGCGCCGGCTCTCGGAGCAACGCCCGGGCCAGCCCGATGCGCTGCCGCTGCCCCTGGGACAGTCGCACTGCGCGGTCGCCGAGCTCCGTGTCCAGCCCCTTGGGCAGCTCGCGGACCCAGGCGGCGAGGCCAACGAGCTCGAGGTGAGTCCAGAGGGCGGCGTCCGGGGCCGTGGGCTGCAGCCACCGCAGGTTGTCCCGCAGAGACCCGCCAAACAGCGCCGGCTCCTGGCTGACGAGAGCCACCGAGCCCCTCCATGCGTCCGGGGCCAGCTCGGCGAGGGGGATTCCATCCAGGGTCACGCTGCCCTGCTGAGGGCGCTGGAAGCCAAAGAGCAAGTCGATGAGGGTCGACTTGCCCACGCCCGAGGGACCCACCACGACCACGGTGGTGTCGGGCTTCACCTCGAGGTCCAACCCCACGAGGACGGGCCGGTCGGGACCGTAGGCGAAGTGCACTCCCTCAAAGCGGATGGCGCCGCGCAGGGAGCCGTCGGGGCGTCGCTCGCCGCCGAGGGTCTCCGCCCCGGGCTTCGCATCCAGGATCTCGAAGACTCGAGCGATGGAGGCCGAAGCGCGCTGCAAGTTCAGGTAGGTGCCCGCGAGGCCCTGGAGAGGGCCGTACAGCCGCTGCTGGAAGAGGCTGAAGGCCACGAGGTCGCCGAAGCTCATCTTCCCCTGATCCATCAGGAACACGCCGGCGACCATCACCGCCAGCAGGTTGCCCACCACGAGCAGGCGGAAGAACCCTGCCGACGCAGCGTCCCAGAGCTTGTATCCGAGGACCTGCTTCACCAGCGCTTCGTTGTGGGCTCCGAAGCGGTCGGCTTCCCGGTCCTCGACTCCGTGGGCCCGCACCGTGCGCAGCGCCGTCATGGACTCGAGCAGGTGATGGCTCACATCCGCGCTGCGCTCCCGGATGCGCAGGGAGTAGCGCCGGACGATGGGGCGCATGACCCGAAGCAGGATGACGGCGGCCGGCAGGAACGCCGCGCCGATGAGCAGCAGCATGGGCTGCAGGTAGGTGAGGGCGGAGATGACCCCGATGAGGGTGAGCATCGAGCCGACGATCTGAAGCAAGGTGCCGGTGGCCACGCGCTGAAGCTCGGCGATGTCCCCCCCCATGCGCGAGAGGATGTCTCCGAGGCGCCGCCGGGAGAAGTAGGCGGGCCCCAGGGCCTGCAGGTGCTTGAACGCCTGGACCCGCAAGTCGATGAGGACCCGACTGGTGACCCACGTCTGCAGGTACCCGGCGCCCCCGCTGAGGACCATGCCCAAGGCGGTGGCACCGAAGATCCCCAGGGTGAGGGGGACGAGCAGCTCGCGGCGGCCCGCGTCGATGACGTCGTCCACGATGGACCGCATCAGCAGCGGGTAGACCAGCGACAGCGCGATTCCGAGCATCATGGCCAGCATCAGGGCCAGCTCGGCCCCCCAGTACGGCTTCAGCCAGACGAAGACGCGTCCCCACGGGATCCGGGTGGTCTCGGTGACCTCGGTGTCGGCGGGGCGCTGTCCCTCGGGGCGGACGGCCGAAGGCATGAACCCGGGGGGTGGCGTGCTCATCGGCGGCGGGGGCGGCGCGGCCCACGTGGCCGAGTCGGGAGGGGCACGAGGTCCCGCTGGCGGGCTGGACGGTAGTAGCAGGAGTAGCCCGCGGCGCAGCCGGCGGGATCACCGCGGAGCTCGATGGCCCGGCGCTTTGCTTCGGTGGCCGCTTCGCGTCCCCCGCCCTCGCCGTAGGAGTCGCGTACGTAGCGCACCGCCTGCACGGAGCGCAGCTTGCGGAAGAGGGAGGCTTCGCGCCCCACGATCTTGCCGCTGTGGATGCCCAGATCCATCAACTCCGGGATGCCGCACAGCCCGCACGGTCCCAACGGCATCTTCGTGGGCCCGGCGCCGTGGCCCCGGTTGCCCAGGTGCCGGATGAACTCGCGATGCTCATCGATGAGGAAGTCCCAGCGCGCGCGCTCCTCGGGCCCGCTGATGGGTGCGCCGTCGTGGTCGCGGCGCACCTCGATCTCCCAGGGCGTCATGCAGTACACGCCGAAGCCCGGCATGGTGTGCGTCGTCGAGCAGAAGCCCTCTTCGAAGTAGCAGTTGTCGTTGAGGAGGAAGACCTCGAGGTCGACGTCGGGGACCGTGTCCCGGATCGTGCGAATCTCCCGCAGGTCCAGGTGGCGCGACAGAATGACTCGGCTGCACTCCAGGTCCTCGGCGAGGAAGCGCACCGCCTCGGAGTTCAGCGCGACGGTGACCGTCGAGGCGAAGATGGCAGCCTCGGGCACGCGCTCACGCAGGAGCGCCATGAAGCCGGGGTCCGTGACGATGAAGGCATCCACAGGTGCCGCGGCGTGGACCTCGGCGAGCACATCGAGCAGATGCGCAGCCTGCTCGTCCGTATAGAAAGGCGCGTTGACGGCGAGGTAGAGAGGCACGGAGCGGCCACCGGCTCGAGGCCCGTCCTCCGTCGCGTGGGCGGCTCGCTGCAGCGACACCACCTGGTCCACCGTGCGCAGATTCGCTGGCCCCGGCCCCCGCCGGTTGGGCCACGCGCCCCGGCCGAAGCGCTCATACCAGCTGTCCGGGAAGATGCCGGCGTAGAGCTCGTCCGCGCCGGAGCTCACGAGAGGCTCGACTTCTTCGGGACCAGCCACCGGGGTGAGGATTTGCATCGACGGGAGGGTAGTGCACCGTCAAGGGAGTCGCTCGCGCGGAGCAGACGCGTGGTCGACCACGGTAGGCTGCGGGCACGTGTCCACCGACCCACTGAACGACATCCGGCTCGTCGAACTGCTCGGTGAAGGCGGGGCGGGCGAAGTCTGGCGCGCGGTGCGCGGCCCGCAGCAGGAGGCCGTCGCGGTCAAGCTGATCTCTGGGCCCGATGCTGCCTCGCCCAAGGTCCGACGCCTCTTCATGCACGAACTCCGCGCGACGGCGGCTCTCGATCACTCGGGCGTCATCGACATCTACGACCACGGCCCCGCCTCCGCGGCGCTCGTCGCGCCAACCCAGGGGAGGGTGGTCCCCGGAGCCCCGGCCCTGGTGATGGAGTTGTTGCCCGGGGGGGCGCTGACGCACTGGCGCCCCGAGCTGCGCTTCGGGGTCGTCCTCGAGCTGCTCGAGGAGATCCTCGGGGCTCTGGCCCACGCCCACGCCCGCGGCGTGCTCCACCGAGACATCAAGCCGGACAACATCCTCCTGGATGCGGAGCGCCGTCCGCGCCTCGTGGACTTTGGCCTCGCCTGGGTGCGGGAGGAGGAGAACCCCATCGAGAACCAGGTCCTGGGGACCCCCGGCTACGTCGCCCCCGAGCAGATCGGACACACGGGCATCTTGCCCAGTCCCGCAACCGACCTCTACTCGCTCGCGTGCACCGCATGGGCACTGACGACGGGGGCACCACCCTTCGGGCGGGGGCGGGAGGTGGTCTCGGTGCTCTACGACCATCGGAGCACCGAGCCGCCCGAGTACCTCCCCCGGGCGGAGGTCCCGGCGTGGTTCGAGGTGTGGTTGAGGAGGTGTCTCCAGAAGGACCCCCGCGCTCGCTTCCGGGATGCCCCGGCCGCGCTGTCGGCCCTGGGACCCAGTCCACGCCCCCCTCGTCTGGCCCCGCCCCGCCCGCGCTCCCTCGCAGACCGTCCGGACCCCAGCCCACGGCTGCTCGGTCTCCGCAGCCCACTGCTGGGCCGCGACCAGGAGAAGCAGACCCTCTGGGAGACGCTGCTCGACGTCCGGGAGGAGCGCACGGCCAAGGTGGTGCGGGTCGAGGGTGCCCACGGGATGGGCAAGTCCCAGCTGCTGGGTTGGCTGGGCGCTGCGGCGGCGGAGACGGGAGTCGCCGAGGTCGTGGTGGTGCGGGGCGACGAGCGAGGAGGAGAGCTGCTCGACGCCATCACCCAACACCTGGGGCCCGAGGCGAAGGACCGCTCCGTGCTCGCCTACGCCCTGGGGGTCACCGCGCAGGACCCCTGGCTCGGCGCGCTGTGGGCGTTGCTTGGCGGGCACACGATGGGCGGCCGCGCGAACCGCACGTCGTTGGTGGCGTGGGCGCTCGCTCGCCTTGGCCACGACCGCCCGACCCTGCTTCTGCTCGATGGCGCCCAGAGCACCGACGCCACCCAGCTCCTGGAGATGCTCGCCCACCATCCGGCTTTGGGGCCCGTGATGGCGGTGCTCGCTGCACCGGCCGGGCTGGTGCCGCCCCTCGACGAGAGCGAGACCACCATCACCCTGGCGCCGATCCCGCCGGCCCAGCTTCGGCCGCTCCTGGATCGGCTCGTGCGGCTCGAAGGACCCCTCGCAGCCCAGGTGGCCAACCGATGCGGGGGGAGCCCGCTCCTCGCTCTCTCCTTGCTGGCCAGCTGGACCGAGCACGGGGCGCTGCGTCAGGGCGCCAACGGCTGGGCCCTCGAGCGGGGCGCCGACCGGCACCTCCCTACCAACCTCGCAGCTCTGCCGCGTCAGCGCATCGAGGACGTGGTCTCGGCCGCGACGGAGGAGTCGGACATTGCCTTGGAGGCGCTGGAGCTCGCCGCGGTGCTCGGCGTGGAGGTAGACGGCGGGGCCTGGCGCGCCGCCCTGGACTTCGTGGACCTGGTGGTACCCGATGCCGCCGTGGAAGCCCTGCTCGACCGCGGGCTCATCACCGCCGGGCGCACCGTCGATGAGTGGCGCTTTGCCCATGGACTCCTCCGGGAGGCCCTCCTGACCCGCGCGCGGGACGGTGGGCGGTCGGCCCGATGGCACTCGGTGACCGCGGCGATCCTCGCGGCCCGCGAAGGGGATGCGGCCGCGGAGCGATGCGGGCAGCACCTCCTGGCGGCGGGCCGACCCGACGAGGCAGCCACCCCCTTGCTCGTGGGCGCCGAGCATCGCCAGGACCGCGGGGACATCGAATACGCGCTCTCCCTCCTCAACGCAGCCGAGGCAGCTCTGAACGAGGGGCGTGTCCCCGAGGCCGATCAGCGTTGGGGGCGCTTGTGGATTGCTCGGTCCATCCTCGAACTTGACCGACGCGGGCCCGACGCATCGGAGCAATGGGCGAGCAAGGCTCTCGAGGTGTCCCGCCGGCATCCGTGGCGTCACATCGCCGCGCGGGCGATGTACCAGCTGGGTCGCGCGGCGCTGAACCGAGGGGATGGTCCCGCCACCGAGCGGCTGCTCAGCGAGGCGGCGGAGCGCGCGGCGGAGCTCGAGGACCCCTGGCTCCTGGGACGCTGCTATCGGGAGCTTGGGGCGCGCCGCTCCGAAACCGGGAAGTACGAGACGGCCGCGGAGCTGCTCGAGGCCGCGGCGGAGGAGCTCGAAGACGACCCGGACCCTGCCTCGCAGGGCTACGCCTTTGTCCTCCTGGCGGCGAACTCCATCCGGCAACTCGATGGCGACGCTGCTGCCGCATGGGCTGCGAAGGCGGGGCCCCGGTTCGAGCTCGGTGGGTCCGTGCGTGGCCTCGCCATCGCCCAGAACATCCAGGGGGAGGTGGCCCGGATTCGGGGAGACCTTCAAGGGGCCCGGGACGCCTACGAGGAGGCAGCGAGCTTGCACCGGAGGTCCGGCAGCTCCATGGAGTGGTTCGCCTACTCCAACCTGGGACTGCTCGAGGCGGTGGACGGGGACCCGGCAGTGGGGCGAGGCCTGCTCGAGGAGTGCATCGCGGGCTTCCTGGCTGCCGGGAGAGGCGGCTACATCGTGCACCCTCGCGTCTATCTGCTCGCTGCCCTCGCGGGGGTGAAGGACTGGACGGCCCTGCGCGACGCCCTCGGCGACGCGATGGAGTCCGTGGAGGCGACCCGCACCAAGGGTGACCCGGACATGGTCCGCGCGGTGCAGGTAGCAGGGGAGCGCGCCACCGCCGGCGGACAGCAGTGGCTCGCAGAGCAGTGCCGGCAGCTCCTCGCCGAAGTGGAGAGCTGACCGCGGGAGGACCTACATCGGCAGGTCCACCTCCACCACGACCCGGTCCACCGTGGGCTCGGCCTTCGCCCAGGCGAGGGCAGCGTCGAGCCGGTCACCGTCGAGCTCGTAGAAGTGGGTGTTGCCCTTCTGGAGGAAGCGGGGCGCCGCGTCGTCTTTGGGCTCGGGCAGCGCGTTTCGGCGGCGGTTGAGGAGCTTCGTCAGGGGGATGAAGGCGCCCTCGGACACTGGCAGCGCCTCGGCGCCCTCGTCTCGACGGGACCACGGCGCCCGCAGGGTCAGGGTGGTGTCGCGGCACGGGGCGTCGCAGGCCAGCGGGGGGACGAAGCGAGTGCTCGGGGGCTTGCCGTAGGCGCTGACCATGCAAATGCGCCCGCTCGCCACCATCCCGTAGGGGAGGTGCACCGCAGTGGCCATCCCCTCGGCGGGGGCTCCGCCCGTGTCGCCGGTGGCTCCCGCCGTCAGGCCTTGCAGGGGGACGTCGGCTTCCCCGCGCTTCACCCCGAAGCGCCGCAGGAGGGCACGGAACGCCGCGCTGCCCAGCGAACTGCCGCCCCACGAGGTGGGGACCTCGTCGCCTCCGAGGTGCTCGGGGCCCACGTCGGGGACGCGGGGGTCGCGCACCATCCGGTTGAGTCCTCGACCCAGGACCAGGCGGACGGTGGGGTGTTCGCCGCGCACCCTACGAAGCACGCCCCAGTCGTCCACGACCACCTCCAGGTCAGGGGCTTGGGCGGCGACCAGCGCCGCCACCACGTCCATGGTCTTGGTGAGGAAGGCGTCGGTGACGTAGCTGGTGATGTAGGTGAGACCCCACCCGCGCTCCGCCGCGAGCTCAGCCGCTGCGATGGCGTCCTCTGCCGGGCTCAAGAGGTGCTGGCAGAACCCCACGCCGAAATAGAGGCGCTTCACCTCGCCGAACTCCTGGGCCCACGGCGTCTCGCCAAGGCGCAGGTCGTCGGCGTCGCGGAGCAGCTCGAGGCGGCGCCGGTCTGGCGCGTGCACACAGAGAATCACGTGGGGAGGCCGCGTAGTCCGGCCAGTCCGTGGCTAGCGGGGAGCGACGGCGACGTGGAAGGGCGACATGTCGGGCAGCTCGACGCTGCGCACGACGTTGCCGGCGGAGTCCACGATGGACACCCCACCCGAGCGGTTCTTGCTCGAGAAGGTGGGGGCCACCATCACCGTCTCATCGGTGCCCGGCAGGGGAGCGATGTCGACGTAGTTCACGGCCTGGCGCTGCCAGGAGAGGGGAAGCCCCGTCGCGGTGAACTTCACCACGTGGTTCACGGCGGTCACGTAGACGCCGCTGCCGTCCTCGTCCCAGGCGACGCCCTGGATGCGCCGGCGGTGGCCGAGGTCCTGCACGACGACCTGAGTCTCGCGCGCCCCGGTGAGGTCGACGTCCACCAGGGCAGACTTGGCCTCGCTGGTGGTGGGGAGCATCACGGTCTTCCCGTCGGGCGACAGCTCCATGGCCGAGAAGATGGCTTCCACTTGTCCGCGCTCGTTGCGGGCGACGGGAGCGACATCGACGGTGGCGAGCGCCTTCCCGGCCGATGTGAAGCTGGAGATGAGGCCGACGGTGGGCATCAGCACATGAATCGCCGAGCCGTTGGGGGAGATGACGATGTCGCGCGCGCCGCCCGGTACCTCCCAGGTGCCGACCACTTCGGCCGCTCCCGACGTGTAGACGGTGACCGTGCTGTTGGGCAGGGGCTCCCCGGCCTTGCGGGCCGCCAGGGACGCGTCGTCGTCGCCCTTCGTCAGGGTGACCACGTGACCGGAGTCTGCGGCCACCGAGAGGCCGATGGTGCCTCCCTCGGAGACCGTGGCGGTGAAGCGCAGCTCCTCGGCGCTCGCGACGCGGAAGGCCTGGCTGCTCGCTACGTAGACGTGCTCGCCGTCGGAGCTGAACTCCATGTCGTGGATGAACTCCTGGAGCGGGATTCGTCCGATGACCCGGGCCGTGTCGGTGTCGACGATCTGGATGTGGTTGCTGCTGACCCAGGCGGTGCCGGCCACTGCGGGAGCGGCGAAGGCGAGACCAAGGGTGAGGGCGACGGACGAGAAGAGTGCGCGCATCGTGCTGCTCCCTACTGGCCGTTGTCGGGAATGGTGCAGAGGTTGCGCCAGTCGTCGTTGATGTTGCCGCAGCTGTCGAGCCAGGAGCCGTAGCTGTCGATGTCCGGGACCTGACCCATCCAGTAACAGGTCTGCCAGCACAAGGTCAGGTCGCTCTTCCAGGGGCACGGGTCGGGGTTGTCGCCGGTGCCGACCTCCCAACCGGGAGCGAACGAGGAGCAGCAGTCGGAGAACGTGTAGCCGCGGACGTCGCGGTCCACGACTTCCTGCATGCGCTGCGCCTTGACGTTGAGTGCCTTGATCCTGCTCATCTCGTCTCCTCGGGCGCGCCCATCGAACCGTGCGCCGGAACAGTGTTCACCATCAAGCTACGCAGGTGTAGCCCGGATCCACGAAACGCTGGATGAAGGTCGGATTCCGCTGAAGCAGATCCGCATACGTTTCGATGCCGGTGCGGTACCAGGCGCGCAGCCAGTCGCAGTGGGTCATGTAGGTCTTGCTGGGCTCTCCCTCGAAGAGGAAGTTCACGTGGTGGCAGCCGCCGGAGCACACGTAGCGCGCCCAGCACGTGCCGCAGTCGCTGCGCTCGGCGAGGTTGATGCGAGCGAGCATCTCTTCGCGCTTCTCGGCGTCGAGTCCGCCCGCCTGCAAGCTACCCAACTCGTAGTCGGTCTCGCCCACGAAGCGATGACACAGGCTCATCTTGCCGTTGGGAGCGCCGGCGACCATGCCGACCCCGGCGCCGCAGGGGTACTCCTTGTTGTGTCCGTTGTGCACGGCCTTGACGATGTTCTGGATGTTGGAGAAGCCGTAGTACTCGCCGCGGGCGGCGTGCTCGACGTAGCGCTCCGTCAGGACCTTGAAGCCGGCGAGCAGCTTGTCGTAGGCGGCGCCGTCGAGGTCGTAGGCGGGGTTCTTCGCATCGACGGGCGAGCAGCCCACCTCGCGGAACCCCTCGTCCAGCAAGGTCTGCACGGTGTGGACCACGTCCAGGTTCATCTTCGTGACCGTGACGCGCGCGACGGCGATCTTGCGGTCCAGCAGGGGGCGGATTCTCTCCATGATCATGTCGTAGGACCCCTTCCCGCTGTGGAAGGGGCGCAGACGGTCGTTGGCCTTGCCGATGGCGTCGAGGCTGACGGTGACGGTGGCGCCGATGTCCTGGAGGAAGGAGGCGATGTCGTCGTTGACCAGGGTGCCGTTGGTCGTGATGCCGAAGCTGATGTTGCGGCCCGTCTCCTTCGCCCGCATCTGGGCGTGGGCGGCGCCCGCCCGCACGACACCGGGGTTGAGCAGGGGCTCCCCACCAAAGAAGGTCAGTCCCAGGGTCTTGGTGTCTGGGTCCGCCTGCTCGAAGAGCCAGTCCACGTACTCACGCGCGCGGTCGGCGGTCATGATCGTGGCCTTGCCCTTGTAGAGCCCGGCCTCGGCGTAGCAGTAACCGCAGTTGAGGTTGCACGTGTGCGCCACGTGCATGACGAGGTTCTTCACCCCGGCGTTTGCGTCGGGGACCTGGTCGCCGCCCACCCGCAAACCTCTCTGCTCCTGGGGGACGAGGAGCCGCAAGGCCACGAGATCGGCCAGAGCGTCATTCAGCTCCGCGGGGTCCACGGCCAGGGCGGTGGACATCGGGTTGTCGCCGTCCCCGTCGTCCTGATAACCGCCGGTGCGGTCCACTTCCTTGAGCACCCGCACCGTCAGAGGGTCCAGCTCGTAGAAGGCCGAGGTCGGCACGTGGAACGCGAACGGCACGCCGCCCCGCTCAATGGGTACTACCTCGTCGACAACCAGGTTCATCACAGCTCCCTGTGCGAGTTCGCACGCTTCACGATCGCCGGAAGATAGCAGCCAGTTTTGCCATCGCCGTTCTGTTGGTCGTCTGCCAGCGAGCCCGCGGACGTTTAGGCTCGGGGTGGTGCCCACTCCCCCCGACGATCCCCTGCAGTTCATCCGCACGGTCAGCAAGCTCTCTGGCCGGGTCGCGGGCTCCGTGGGGGAGCGTCAGGCGCAGGAGCTCGTGGCCGGGCGGCTGCACCGGCTCGGCTTCGACGCCGTCGTGGAGGGAGCGGTCTGCCCGCCCCCGCCGCCGGGCGTTCTGGGCCTTCATGCGGGCTTTGGCCTCCTCGGCCTGCTCCTGACGTGGGTCGCGCCCGTGACCTCGGTGCTGTTGGGCGGCCTCGTCGGCCTCTCGTTCTGGGGAGAGCTACGAGGCGCGCCCCTGCTCCTTCAGCGTCTGTTGCTTCGCCGGATCAGCGGCAACATGGTGGCCCGGCTGGAGCATCCAGGGGTCTCGCTGGAGCGCTCCGATGTCGATCGACGCGTCATCCCGAAGATCCTGGTGGTCGCCCACGCCGACGTCTCGCGCAGCGGCACCTTCTTCCAGCCGTGGTTCCGGCGGCTGTGGGACGAGCGCGAGGGCGTGGCAGAGCCCCCGCGCCCGGGCAGTCGGTCGAAGAAGCGACCTGGCCTGGGCCTGCACCCAGGGACCATCGTCCTCCTCGCCGCGACCCTCCAAGCGGTCGCCGCCGCCGGCGTCGCCCTGGGCTTGCAGGGGGTGATCATTCCCATCGTGATCGGCTTCGCGGGAGTCGTGCACGCCGGGCTCGCGCTCCTCGCGGTGGACTGGTGGCGCTCGCCCCCGGTGGAGGGAGCCATCGACAACGGGTCGGGTCTGAGCGCCCTGGTGAGCGTGGCCGGCGCGATCGCCGCCGATCCGCTGGAGAACGCCGAGCTCTGGATGGTCGCCACCGGGGACCGGGAGCCAGACGCCGGCGGGATGGAGGCCTTCCTCTTCCAGTTCGGCTCGCTGCTGGACCCCGCAAACACCGTCGTGGTCAATCTGGACGACGTGGGCCGGGGCGTCCTGCATGTGGGGACGTCCGAGGGGCGCTGGGACCGGCTGCCCTACAAGCCGTTCGTGGGTGGGCTGGCCGAGCGGCTTGCCCGAAGTGGCCGCTTTGGCGAGGTCCAGATGGCGGAGCTCATTGGGCGAACCGACGCGGGCCCGGCCACCGAGGCGGGCTTCTCGGCGGTGACGTTGACGTGTCTCATCGACGGCATGGCTCCCCCGGAGCTGCACACGTCGGCGGACTGCGTCGCCGCAGTGGACCCCGGGGCCCTCGCCCAGGCAGTTGCCTTCACGGAGGCCCTGGTTCGTCGGCTCGACAGCGAGTTGGGCGGGGTCGACGTGGGGCCGAGGGCCGAGGGTGACCCTGGACGAATGGCGTCCGACCACCAAGGATGACCCCGCGGAGCTGTCATGACCTGGACTCGACTCACCCCTCTCGCTCTCCTCTTCGCCCTGCTGCCGGGCACGACGGCCTGCGTGTGCCCACCCTGGGTATGTGGCTGGGAGGACGAGCGGCCTTTCCTGCGAGACGGTGACGACGACGACCGCCGCGACGACGACGACGACCGCGGCGACGACGACGACGCAGGGGACGACGACGATGCGGCCGGCGCCGCCCTCGACGCCCTGAGCTTCGTGATGACCTTCGACGCGACCGCCGCCCCGGGGGACGACGACGACTCCGCGACCGACTCGGTGACCGAGATCACCGGCACGCTCATCACTCGCTACTGGGCGGACATTGACCGGGAAGACCTCATCTGCGAGCAGCACGTCTCCTTCGACGGCGAGGCCCGCTTTGAAGGGGCGCCGGACTGCGAGGCATGTACTGGTTTCCTGCAGCTCCGGGCCAGCTCCATCGCAGACATCAGCAACCCGCTCATCGACTCGGATCACTGCGATCCCGCGACGGCCAACGCGCGGGGACTGAACTTCGGTCCGCGCCTGCTGACTCCTGCAGGGGTGGGAGGCCTGGGCGACTTCCTCTCCATCGCGCTGCTCGACGCGGAGACCGGCATCGAGAGCGGCCTGACCTTCGCTCCCACCGAGGGCCTGAGCTACTCCGAACAGGCCGAGGGCCTCGCGGAGGACGGCGTGGTGCTCACTCACGGCGGGTACTTGCGTAGCACCCCCGACGGCCTGGTCGAGGGCGCTGGAATCGACCAGGCGGCGGCGACGCCGGATGCGCAGTCCGACTGGTTCGCGTTCTGGCGCATCTTCAGGAACCCCGGCGCGAACCCCTTCGATGGGCCTGAGCTGGAGGGCACCTACGGGGCGCAGTCGGTGTGGATCGTCTTTCCTCGCTGAGCCTCCTGGCGCTGCTGCTCTTCGCACCCCCCGCCTACGCCGGGACCGTGTCGGGCGAGGTGGTCGGCTTCCCCGATGGAGCGCCCCTGGCGGGGGTCACGGTCTTCGCGCGGGACCCACAGGGCGCTGCGGCGACGTCCGTCACCGGCGCCGACGGCACCTTCGTCATCGAGGGGGTGGACCCGGGGATCGTGAGGGTGCGGGCCACGCCGCCGGAGTCCATGAACCGCATCGGGGCGTATGCCGGAGACGTCAGCGCCTTCTGCGCGGCCGCGACCTTTGACCTGGAGTCGGAGGGGGAAGTCCCCGGCGTCGTCATCGAGTTGCCAGTGGGCGGCGTCGTTCAAGGCGTGCTTCGGGACGAGGAGGGCGTCGCCACGCCCGGCTCGGTGCGAGCCCAGGGGGTCGACACCCTCAACCAGTCGTTGAGCCGTGCGACCACCGCGGATGGCTCCGGGGCCTTCGCCATCGCTGGGCTGGCCTCCTGGGTGGACGCGCAGGGGAGTGTGGTGCCGGGTGCGTATCGCCTCTCGGCCCAGCTGGATGGGGAGCCCTCCTTCTACTGGCCAGGGACCTGGGACCTGGCGGACGCCGAGCCCGTACCCGCCGTGCGTGGCGAGACCACCCCCATGGACCTCGACCGGCCCGTCGGCGCACGGCTGCTCGATGGAGTCGTCCAGGACCCGCAGGGGCTGCCCGTCCTGGGCGCGGAGGTCGCGGTGCTCGCCGGGGGCTTTGGTGTGGTGTGGTCGACGAGCACGGACGCCGCCGGCGCCTGGTCCTCCCCCGAGGTCCCGGGCGCGGATCTGCGGGTCCGGGTGCGCGCCGACGGCTTCGCGGAGTCCTGGCTCGGGCTGGAGACCACCGGCGCTGGCCCATTGGAAGCCGCCACGTTCGGAGGCGGAGCGGACCACGTGCTCTCGCCCATGCGGCTCCTCACCGCGCGCGCGCTGTCGTTGCAGGTACGCGCTGGCGAGGACGTCGACGCCAGCGCCTTGTTGACTCTGCGTCGCCCCGAGGGGACCACCCTGCGCAGCGTGGTCCTTTCGATCGCCTCGTCTCAATCGGCCGTCGAGGGGCTCCCCCCGGGCGATCTGGTGGGTCTCCTGTCGGTGAGCGGCTGGCGTCCGGTGGAGCTCGACATCCCCCAGGAGACCACCGCAGCCGACGTGTCCCTCGCGCCCCAGCGCGAAGCCGTCGCCGTCGTGTGGGACCGCGCGACGGGGCTCCCCGTCCGGGGCGCCGAGGTCCGCGCTCACGACCCGGAGACCACCGAGGCGCTCGTGTCCGGCCGCACAGATGGGGAGGGGAGGGTCACGCTCGACGATGTGGGGCCCGCGGCGGTCTTCCTGAGCGCGTCCTGGGAGCCGTTCTGCCCGGCGGACCCTGCGCGCGTCACCGTGTGGTCCGGGGGAGCACGCTCAGAGATGGACGCGGCGACGGTGCCCGGGGACTCCGCCGCGGAGGTGCGGTTTGCAATGCCGCCCGACGCCGACTCCGACGCCATGGACGACGTCTGGGAGCTGTTCTGGGGCCTGGACCCCACCCGGAATGACGGATCCCTCGACAGCGACGCCGACGGCGTGACCAACCTGGAGGAATACCGGTCGCACGGCGACCCGCGCGCTGTCGGCGGCACAAAGGGTTGCTCGCAGTCGGGATCGGACCCAACGTCGCCAGCATCCGCCCTGCTCGTGCTCGCCTTGGTCCTGGTCCCCGGCGTTGTCGGCCGTGGAGCGGGTCGGTAGCATGCGCCGCCCCCAGCCAGGGGGACCCCCGATGAGCCCGACACCGTCGGCATCCTGGAGCCTCTCTTCATGTCCCAGCCAAAGCGTTCCACCGTCCTCGAGCCGAGCGAGGCCCTTCGGGCTCTGCTCGCCAAGATCGCCAACCGTGAGGCCCGTATCGGGATCATCGGGCAGGGCTACGTGGGGCTGCCCCTCGCGGTGGTCATGGCCGAAGCCGGGTTCGACGTCACCGGCTACGACGTCGCCGAAGAGAAGGTCGCCCAGCTCAACGAAGGCACCTCCTACATCGGCGACATCGACAACAGTCGACTCTCCGCGCAGCTGGGGGCGGGGCTCTACCGAGCACGCTCGACCTTCGAGGACCTCGGTGAGCGGGATGTGATCTCCATCTGCGTGCCCACTCCGTTGAGCAAGACGCGCGATCCGGACATCTCCTACATCGTCCAGGCGTCCGAGGACGTCGCGCGCTCCCTGCGCCCCGGGCAGCTCATCGTCCTCGAGTCCACCACCTACCCCGGGACGACCGAGGAGCTGGTGCTCCCCATCTTCGAGAAGACGGGCCTCAAGGTTGGGATCGACTACTTCCTGTGCTTCTCGCCCGAGCGGGTCGATCCCGGCAACCCCCGGTTCGACATCCGGAACACCCCGCGGCTCATGGGCGGGATCACGAGCAACTGCATCAACGCGGGCGCTTCGATGTACGGCTCGTTCCTCGAGCAGGTCGTGCAGATGAGCAGCACCCAGGCCGCCGAGATGGCCAAGTTGCTGGAGAACACCTTCCGCGCGGTGAACATCGGCCTCGTGAACGAGGTGGCGCTCATGTGCAAGAAGCTCGGCCTCGAGTCCTGGGAGGTCATCGACGCCGCGGCCACCAAGCCCTTCGGCTTCATGAAGTTCTACCCGGGGCCCGGCCTGGGAGGGCACTGCATCCCGGTGGACCCGCACTACCTCTCGTGGATCCTCAAGACCCTCAACTACACCGCGCGCTTCGTGGAACTGGCATCCGAGGTCAACACCTCCATGCCCACCTACGTGACGGAGCTCGTGACCGAGGCCCTCAACGCGCACAAGAAGCCCGTCAACGGCAGCAAGGTCGTCGTGCTCGGCATCGCCTACAAGGCCAACGTGTCGGACGTGCGTGAGAGCCCGGCCCTCGATGTGATCGAGCTGCTCCGTGAGAAGGGGGCCGAGGTCGTCTACCACGACCCCTACGTGCCTGACGTGCGTCTCGGCCACGGGACGCAGACCTCCGAGGCACTGACGGACGATCTGCTGAGCTCCGCCGACTGCGTGGTCATCACCGCGAAGCACTCCAGCATCGACTGGCGCCGCGTCGCGGCGCTGGCACCGGCTATCGTGGATACTCGCAACGCCACCCAGGGCATCGAGGCCCCCAAGGCGAGCATCTACAAGCTGTGAGCGCGCGCCCGAGGGGCGACCGGGCCTCGGCGGAGTCGACGACTGCATGAAGAGAGCGCTCCAGCTCCTGCTGGTTCTCGCGCTGGGCGCCGGCGCGCTCTGGCTTGCCCTGCGCGAAGTGCATCTGGACGAGTTCCTGGCGGCGCTGCGCGACGTGGACCTCGGGATCTTCGCCCTCGGCTTCCTCTCCTTCTTCCTGCTGCACATCCTGCGCTCCGTGCGCTGGGGCGGCCTCGTGCAAGCGGTGAAGCCCGGTGTGCGCTTCCGCAGCTACCTGAGCATCTGCTCGGTGGGCTTCATGCTCATCAACATCCTGCCGTTCCGGCTCGGCGAGTTCGCTCGGCCGTACCTGCTGTTCGAGCGGGAGGAGGTGCCCTTCGGCAGCGGCATGGCCACGGTCCTCGTGGAGCGGGTGCTCGACGTGATGGCCCTGGGCGCCATCTTCTTGGGCGTGCTGATGTTTGCGGACGTGCCGGCGTACACCATCGAGGTGGCGGGGCGCGATGAGCCCTTCGACCTGGTGATGGCGGCCCGCACCGGCATCCTCGGGGTGCTCATTCCGGTAGGCGTCGCCGTGACCTTGCTGCTGCTCTTGGGGGACCGCGGGATCCGTCTCGTGGAGCGCCTCCGTGACCGGATGCCCGAGGGGCTGCTTCGCCTGCCCCTGAGCCTCGGCGTCCGCTTCCTGGGCACCTTCCTCGAAGCGCTGCGCTCGCTGGGCTCGGTGCGCCGCGCCGCGCCCATCGTGGTGTGGACCGCCGCGCTCTGGTTCCTCAACATCCTGAGCATCTACTTCACGGTGCGGGCCTTCGCGTTCGGAGCCGACATCGGGTTCTGGGGCGCGGCCACCATCCTGGTGGTGATCTGCCTGGCCTTGATCACCCCGGCGCCTCCTGGCTTTGCTGGGGTCTTCGAGTTTGCGTGCACGGTGGCGCTGGCGATCTTCGCGGTGGGGCCCTCCGAGGCGGCGGCCTTCGCCGTCTTGCTGCACGGCAGCCAGTTCGTGCTGGTGACCGGCGTCGGCATGTACTTCGTGTTTGTCGACAAGGTCTCCGTCCGTCGACTCATGGACATGACGAACGAGCTGCGCTCCGGCGGCGGCGAAGCAGCGTAGGTGTGTGTGCGGGGGTGATGGGCCGTCGGTCCTCTCGCTGCCCGCTTCCTTGGCCCACGTCCTGCAACGAGGGCGGCTGGGCAGGAGGAGACCCCCCAATGACTTCACCGACGATGTTCCGATTCCTGATGCTGATCCTGATGCTCGCGGCTGCGCCCCTGGCCGGCTGTCCCAGCTCGGACGACGACGACAGCGCCAGCAACGACGACGACGCCACGGGCGACGACGACGACGC
>JAGSHC010000088.1 GCA_023954745.1 Deltaproteobacteria bacterium
CGAGGCAGAGGCCTACGAAGGCGAAGTCGAGGCAGAGGCCTACGAAGGCGAAGTCGAGGCAGAGGCCTACGAAGGCGAAGTCGAGGCAGAGGCCTACGAGGGCGAAGTCGAAGAGTACGAAGGCGAAGTCGAAGCGGCCGCCCTCGATGAAGGCGCAGAACTCGAACTGGAGCCCGAACTCGAAGGCCCCGGAGAAGACTC
This sequence comes from Deltaproteobacteria bacterium, assembly GCA_023954745.1. GTDB lineage: Bacteria > Myxococcota_A > UBA796 > UBA9615 > UBA9615 > JAGSHC01. The sequence goes on from JAGSHC010000088.1 coordinate 202, forward strand.
CGAAGAGACCGTCACCGAGGCCGAGGTGGAGATCGAAGCCGACGACCTCGAGGTCGAGGTCGACGACGCTGAGGTCGAGGTCGAGGTCGACGACGCTGAGGTCGAGGTCGAGGTCGACGACGCTGAGCTCGAGGTCGAGGTCGACGACGCTGAGCTCGAGGTCGAGGTCGACGACGCTGAGCTCGAGGTCGAGGTCGACGACTCTGAACTCGAGGTCGAGGTCGACGACGCTGAGCTCGAGGTTGACGAGATCGAAATCGAAGCCGACGAAGCCGGCGGTGCAGCCGGCGAAGAGGACGAGGAGTTCGACCTCGGGCTCGACTTCGACGACGACGGGGGCGCGATCGAGATCGAGGAAGAGTCATCGCCGAAGGCCCCCGCTGAGGAGGCAGGCGCCGAGGACGAGGAGTTCGACCTGGGGCTCGATGCCCTGGATGACCTCGAGGACGACGCTCTGGAGATCCAACCTGCCGACGGCGACGAGGACCTCGAGGAGATCTCCGTCATTCAGCCGGTTCCCGAGGACGCTCTGGACCAGCTCACCGCCGACAGCATCGAGCTAGACGACAGCGCAATCTCCGAGGTCGATGACAACGACGTGGGCTTGATGACCCTCGGTGAGGGCCCGGATGAGATCCAGATCCCCGACGAGGAGCTCGCCGACGACGAAATCGATGTCGAGATCGACGTCGAGATCGACGTCGAAGAGGACCTCGAGGACGCTGACCTCGACGAGGTGGATGGCCGCGCTGCGATCATCAACAAGTACATGGATCGGGCACTTCAGATGGGGGCGAGGCAGCAGTTCACGCCTGCTCTGGAGCTCTACAGCAAGGTCCTGGACCTGGACACGGGGCACTTCGATGCTCTCGTGAGCCGGGGCGTCATCTACAGCAAGACCAAGGACTACCGGAAGGCGACCGAGGACTTCCGCAAGGCACAGGAGATCGCGCCTGAACGCGCTGGCTCCTACTACGGCCTCGCGGAGCTCCACTACAACCGCCGGCAGTTCAACAAGGCGATCAAGAACTACAACCTCGCTCTCGAGCGGGATGACCAGCTCGCCGAGGCGTACTGCAGACGGGGTCTGAGCTACTACTACTTGAAGAACTACAAGGTGGCGTTCCACGACCTCTACAAGGCGTACGACATCAACCCGGACCTCCCGAAGATCCGTAGCTTCCTCAAGCTCGTCCAGAACAAGATCAAGGAGTCCGAGGGCTAGCCCGATCTCCGCGTCGGCGGCGATCGTCGGTCGGTCCGACGTGCAGCAGCACGCCTCCCTCCGCTCCTCTCTTGCCTCCTTGACCTCGGACGCCTCTGGCTAGCCTTGGGCGAAGGAGGATCTTTCTAGAAACGGCGCCCTCGGGCGTCGTTTCTGCTTGGGGAAACTCCCGCTCTCGGTCACGCCGCGCTGTATATTGGCGCAAATTACCATTCCTCTCGCGCCCCCACCCGCGACAGGAGAAGGCGCACCCGTGGCCCGCACCTCGAAGACGACCCCTGCAAAGACCAAGAAGAAGAAGACGGCGAAGGCCCCGGCGAAGCGGGCTCGACGTCGCTCATCGCCCCGGCCTGCGAAGGGTCCCGCCCACGCCGCGAAGGGTCGCGCGAGGAGCCCCCGTCCCGCGGGCAAGCCGCGCCCCGTGCGCCGCAAGCTGGTTCGACTTGCCCTCGTTCTCTGCCTCTTCGGCGCGTTGGTCCTCGCCCTCGACGTCGCCGTCCTCTGGGAACGTGTGGGCGACCGGATGGAGGGCCGCGCCCACGACGAGCCAGCGCGGATCACTGGCGTTGTCCCCCGACTGAGCAAGGGCTCCCCCGCCACCGATGAAGGCTGGCGTCGCACCCTGACAGAGCTGGGATACCGCGAGGTACCCCGCGCGGACATCGCCCGCCCGGGGGAGTTCTCCATCGCCGGCGGGTCCTGGCGCATCTTCCCCGTCGGAGGCGAGGTGCTCGACGTCGAGGTGAAGCAGCGCCGGGTTCGATCGCTCACCACGGCCGCAGACGGTCGGTCGGTGCCCGCGGCGGACTTCGCTCTCCCTGCCCTGAGTCTCCTCACTGACGATCAGCGCGAGCGCCGATCAGTCGTCCCCCTCAGTGACATGCCCCGCCACCTGCAACGCGCTGTGGTCGCCATCGAGGACGAGCGGTTCTACAAGCACGCCGGTGTAGACCCCCGCGGCATCGCGCGCGCCGCTGTCGCGAACCTCCGCGCTGGCGGCGTAGCCCAGGGCGGGTCGACCCTCACGCAGCAGCTCGCAAAGAACATGTTCCTCAACGCCGACCGCACCCTGGCCCGAAAGGTCCAGGAGTTGGTCATCGCCGGAATCCTCGAGTCCCGGTACAGCAAGGACCGGATCCTCGAGGCCTACCTCAACGAGATCTACCTCGGACAACGTGGCGGCTACGCGATCCTCGGCGTGGGCGAGGCCGCCCGGGCCTGGTTCGGCAAGGACATCGGAGCCCTGACTCTCGCTGAGAGCGCAGCGCTCGCCGGCGCGATTCGAGCCCCCAACCGCCTCGCGCCCTGGAAGCACCCCAAGGACTCGCTCGCTCGCCGCGATCTCGTCCTCATCAAGATGCGCGACCTCGAGGCAGCGTCAGACGCGAGCATCGAGCAGGCCCTCGAAACCAGCCTCACCGTCGCGCCGGCCCGGACGGTGTCGCGCAGCGCGCCGTGGTTCGTAGACGGACTCGTCTCGAACCTCGCCAAGCGCTACACGCCGGAGGCCTTGCACCGAGACGGGCTCGAGCTCGTCACCACCCTCGACCCTCGCTTCCAGCGTGCGGCCGAGGACGCAGCCACAGACTTCCTCGAGCGCTTCGAGGCCGATCACGCTTCGCTCTTCAAGGGCGGCTCCTCCCCCGAGCTGGCGCTGCTGGCGATGGATCCCCGCGACGGATCCGTTCGCGCCCTGGTGGGCGGAGCGAAGTACTCCCGCAGCCAGTTCGATCGCGCCACCTCCGCCCGTCGTCAGCCAGGCTCCGCCATGAAGCCCATCGTGCTCGCTGCCGCCGTGGGAGCACAGTGGCCTCGCCTCGGTCCCGGCTCCCTCGTATTGGACGCACCGCTCTCCATTGATGGAGCTGGCCCGCGCGGCGCCGCGTGGCGGCCGCGGAACTACGACGACAGCTTTCGTGGACCCATGACTCTGCGGCGTGCCACGGAGTTGTCACGCAATCCTCCGTTCGTGCGTCTCGCCATGAACGTGGGGCTCGACACCGTGGTGGAGACCGCCGGGGTCATGGGAATCGAGAGCTCCCTGCGCCCCATCCCCTCCCTGGCCATCGGCAGCCAGGAGGTCACCCCTCTGGAGCTCGCCACCGCGTACGCCACCCTGGCGAACGGGGGTCTGCGGGTGGAGCCGCGCACCCTCGAGGGAGTGCGCGATCGCAACGGAGAGTGGCTCGAACGCTCGTCGACGAAGACATCGGTGGGGATCGACCCGCGCGTGGCCGCCGTGGTCACCAAGATCCTCGAAGGCGTCGTCGAGGACGGCACCGCGCGCGCAGTGCGTCGGTCGGGCTTCTCCCTCCCGGTCGCAGGCAAGACGGGCACCTCCAACAACTCGCGTGATGGATGGATGGTCGGCTACACGCCCGACCTGGTCGTCGTCGCCTGGGTCGGCTTCGATCAGGACCGCTCCCTCGGGCTCTCGTCCACCAAGACGGCGGTGCCCCTGTGGACTGGTTTCATGGCCTCGGTGCAGCCGTGGCTCGAGGGCGGTGCCTTCGACCGTCCCCGCGGCCTCGGTGCCGTGCTCGACGAAGCGCTGGAGACTCCGCTTCTCACTCCACCCGCACCCGCGCCCACGCCCGCCAGGCGTGATCTCGTGCGGGAGGACAACCACCGCCGGGCCAATGAGGCCGACGCCATGCGAGGCATGCGATGAGTCACGCAGTGCGAAGCGAATTACGCACTAAGAGCCCATTCGGCGCGCAATGTGTTTCGCGCCACTCAGTGGCACCTCCGGAAACCCAGCAAATACAGGGCTTCCTAGCCTAGACACAGACTGGCACGACCGTTGCTTATCTAATCGGCGTGCACTCAGGGCCTTTCGAAGGGATCGAATCGATGAAGCAGAACAATGTGACCCGCAGCCCCTACGAGACCGGTTCCGAGTGGAAGCGTGCTCGCCAGATCCTCGCCCGCTCCTTCTACAAGGAGCTCAAGGGCAATGGCCTCAACGCCCGTCAGATCGTCGAGCTGAGCAATGAGCTCCTCAAGATGGTGTCGGACGACTTCGCCGAGCTCGAGGGCCCGCGCGCCTAGCGCACGGAACTCGAACTCCTACGGCAAGCCCGGGCTTCGAGCTCGGGTTTTGTCGTTCCGGAGGACGCGCGGCGACCTCAGGGCTCTGCCCACTCAAGCGTCGAGCGTCTCCTTGATCGCATCCACGTAGCGCCGCTTGAGCTTGCTCAGCTCCTCGCGCGCAACCACTTCGACCATCTTCGCCACCAGTCGAGAGGCCCGCACATGGGCCACCGTGCGCGCATCGAACGTCAGCTCGGTCCCCCCACCTTGGGATGGGCGGATCGTCCAGGACCCGTACGAGTCCATGTCTCCGCCGCCACCGCTGGGGGGGCGCCAGCTGACGATCTTGGCGTCCCCATCCGCTTCGTAGATCGCGTCGTACTGGATCTTGAGGGAGATGGGCCCGAGGCCCTTCTCCTTCATCTTCCACCGCCAGCCACCCGTGTGACGCGGCGACGGCTCGAGGGACTCCACATCGGGGAAGTGCAGGCCGGAGCGCTTCACGTCGGCGAGAAGCTCGTACGCCTCCTCCGGAGACGCCTTCACCTGAACCGTGTTGGAGAACGTGACCTCAACCTCGACCATGGCGCGGATGGTACCAGCGCTGACGCGTCGTCCAACCCCACCCCCAAGAGAGCCGTGTGGGCGCGCACTGCACGACGTGTCGGCACGCTCCGTGAAGGGATAGGATGCGGATGTCGCGATGAATCACTCCTCCTCCCGCCTCGCCGTCCTCCTCGCCGCGCTCATGGCGGTTCCGCTCCTTTGCGGGTTCACGGGCAACCGGGGACAGGAGCTCGAGGCGACGGCAGGCCTCGGGCTGGGCCGGGTCCGCACCCTGAACGACAACGACGCGCTGGGCGAGATCGGCGGAAACCTCCGCTTCAAGTTCCAGCACTTCCCCTACGACGACGTATCGGGGTGGTTCTCCGTGGGTGGCTCTTGGACGACCTACCCCACCGGCGGCGACTTCGGGAACCGAATCCTGACCATCGCCGTCACCGGTGGAATCCTGCGCGCGGGGAGCGATCCGCCCCTGGAGTTTGGGGGGGGCTTCGTGATCTTCGGCGACTACACGGGCTTCGGGCCTGCGTTCGTCCTGCCGTCGCTTCGGCTGCGCATCGGGCACCACGACCGGATTCAGTTCGACTTCGGGATGGTCGACGAAGCTCCGTACTGGACCGGGACCCACTTCCTGCACGTGGGGGTCATCTCTGCTCTCCCATGGAACAAGGTCTGGGCACCGCGCCTGCGCACCGGGATTCGCATCAACCCCTACTCCATCGAGCACTTCCCGTTCGAGCCCTACGCAGGCGTCGAGGCCCGCATCGGAGCGCACTTCAAGATCGGAATCGACGGAGCCATCGGGGATGGCGGAGCACAGAATCCACCGTCGTTCTCGGCGCGGGTCTACTTCGGGACCATGGTCGGCAAGGGCACCAAGAAGGGCGTCAAGCCCGAGCCTTCCCGCTAGAGACTTCCGGCGGTCCAGGAGCCCGGGTGCGTCGACGCACTACAGGCTCCTAGCCCTTCACGCCCCCGGCCGTCAGACCCTCGACCAGGTTCTTCTGCAGCGCAAAGAACAGCGCCATGACCGGGACGGACACCAGAATCGCCCCCGCCGCGAACGCGCCCCACTGGGTGGAGTAGTCCCCCACGTAGCGCTGGAGCGCGACAGGCAGGGTGTAGCTGGTCTCGTCCGCCATGAACGTGGCCGCGAGGATGAACTCGTTCCAAGCAGTCATGAAGGAAAAGAGCGCAGTCACAGCGATGGCCGGCCGCGAGAGCGGAAGGACGATGCGCGTGAAGATCATCCAGCGCGAGGCACCGTCCATGATCGCGGCCTCCTCCAGCTCTTTGGGAATGGTGTCGAAGTACCCCTTGAGCATCCACACGCAGAACGGGATCGCCGTCGTGGCGTAGCAGAGCGTGAGTCCCGTCAGCGAGTTCAGGAGGCCCGCCGCGTCCATGAGGATGTAGAGCGGGATGGCCATGACCACCCCGGGGAACATCTGGGTGACCAGCAAGGCACCCATGCCCGCCTTCTTCCCGGGAAACGTGAACCGCGAAAAGGCGTACGCCGCCGAACACGACAGCACGATGCCCACGACCGTGGTCGCCAGCGACACGATCACCGAGTTGCGCACCCAGTACCAGAACAGCTTGCGGCCCTGCATGTCGGTGCTGCCAACGAGGTCGGTGAAGTTCTCGAACGACACCTGGCTCGGCAGCGGGTTGGCGCTCAGGTCGAAGGAGTCCCCTGGCGTCAGGGCCATCTTCACGACCCAGAGCACCGGGTAGAGCGCAGCGCAGGTGACCAGGATGAGGATGGCGTGCCGCCACCACTGCCCAGCCCAGGTCGTCCGTCGATCGACGTGCTTGACGGTCATGCCTCGGCTCCCGTGACGCGCTGGGTGAGCAGGCCCCACAACCAGAGAATCCCAAAGATCAGCAACGCATAGGCCGACGCGTACCCGTACTGAGCCTGCCGCGTGAACGCCCACTTGTACGCCTCGGAGATGAGGATCTCCGTGCTCCCATCAGGCTCACCTGCGCTCACGAGGTAGATGATGTTGAACATGTTGAACGTCCACACCGACCCAAGAATGACCGCCGGGAGCAGTGCGGGCTTCAGCAGCGGCAGGGTCACGTGTCGGAAGCGTTGCCAGGCGTTGGCTCCGTCCACTTCGGCCGCCTCGATGAGATCCCGGGGGATTGCCTGGAGCGCCCCCAGGGTCACCACCATCATGAACGGGAAGCCCAGCCAGGTGTTCGTCGCCACGTTGGCCGCGAACGACGTGAAGAAGTTGCTGAACCACGAGATGGGCTCGACTCCAAACAGGTCGAGGAACGCGTTCACCGCGCCGAACTGACGGTTGAACATGCCCTTCCAGATGAGGGCCGTGATGTAGTTGGGCACCGCCCACGGGACGATGAGGAGGACCCGGTAGACCCCCTTGAGCTTCATCCAGGGGTCACGGAGCAGCAGAGCGAGTCCCAGACCGATGCTCACGTGCAACACGACGTTGGCCAACGTCCAAGCCACGGTCACCACCAGGGTGAACCAGAAGCTCAGGGGGTGCGTGACTCCGTACTCGGAGGACGAGAGGATGCGGCCGAAGTTCCGCAGCCCCACGAACGTGAACTCGCCGCCGACGTGCGCGAACAGCGACACCGCCGCGCCGGCCAGGAACGGCAGGAAGACCACCAGCGTCATGCCCAGCGCCGCCGGGAGCAGGTAGAGGTAGGCCGGAATCGCCGACGGGAGGCGCGATACGACCTCGTTGCGCTTCAGGCTGCGCAGAGACCACCCCGTCGCCCCGAGCAGAAGCAAGCCGAGGAGCGCCAGATAGGGACCTGGGGCTGCCTCTTCGGGTGGCGGGCGCAAGTAGAAGGAGACCTCCTGCTGGGCCTCCACCACGGCCTTGCGCGCATCAGAGCCACGAAGGGCCCGACGCAGAGCCCGGTTCATGGGCTCCCAGATGGCGCCCATCTCGGGTCGATTGGGCGTCGCGACCGCCTGCGCGCCCTGGGCCACGAACGCGCTGAGCACGGGGTCATCGGCGATGACGGGATCGGCACCTGCGGCGATCAGAGGCACGGTCTGACGTCCGACCCGAGCCCGGAGCAAGCTGCCCTCCAAGCCGGCGATGGCGCGGACGACAGCGTGGACTGCCTCGGTGGAGGCACGCCGCTGGGCGGCGAGGTACAGCGCCTCCACAGTGAGGAAGGGCTGAAGCGGCTGCCCCGTCGCGGCCACCGTCGGAAGAGGCTCCACCGCGAAGTCGATCTCGTCCCGAATCTCCCCGAGGAACCAGGGGCCATTGATGACGAACGGCGCGGTGCCGCTGTTGAAGAGGTTGCTGACGAGGGCCCCGTCGCTCTCGGGCGGGACGGACCCGTCGCCCACGAGCCTTCCGGCGAAGGCCAGAGAGTCCGCCATCTCCGCAGTGTCGATCTGAATGGAGCCGTCTTCACCGAAGAGCCGCACACCGAAGGCATGCATGACTGCCGCGTGGTGATAGAAGTTCCCGGCCTCGTAGGCGAGGGGCACCTCGCCGGCGGCGCGTCCCAGCGCGACGAGCTCCTCCACCGTGCCGGGCGTCTGCTTCACCAAGCCACGGTTGATGAACAAGGCGAGCGACTTGAACGAGAGCGGCACCGCCCAGAGCTGCCCGTCGAAGGTCAGCGCGTCCCGCGAGCTCGCCAGGAAGGCCGCCTCAGGCAGGTCCGCCGGATACGGCATCGCCTCGAGCAGGTGATTGCGAGACCACTCCCCCACCGACTCGTGGGGTGCGATGAACAGGTCGGGCCCGTTCCCCCGGGGGATCGCCGCCGTCAGACGCTGGCGGAAAGCCTCGTTGGGCACCGCCAGCAAGTCGACCGTGACGTCCGAATTGGCCGCGTGGAGGCGCCGAACGACCTGCTCCAGGGCCTCGCGCTCGCCGCCGCGATAGGAGTGCCAGAGCAGGACCCGGCTGGGGTCGGGCTCGTCGGCCGCCGCCAGGGCCGGACCGCCCACACACGCCGTCGCGATGCAGAGGGCCGCGAGGTAGCTGGCAATGGGGAGACGCACCGGCACCCAGGCGATCTACCTGAGGGCGAACCGGGACACAAGACCTTAGTAACTCAGCCTTGAGTCACTACAGGGCGGAGTCACTCAAGAAGAACGCGAGGCGCCGCCAGAAATGGTCCATCACCGGCTTGCGTCGGAACACACCACTCCCCACCGCGCACAGGTCTCGCCTGCATCCTCGGTCCACCGCGCTGAGTGACACGCCGCCCCGCTCGTGACAGGAGCCGGTGAAGAATCCCTCGAAGACACCGCCGTACTCCGCGAAGGGGTCGACCGACTCGTCGGGGACCTCGGACCAGGCAACGAGGCCGCGCCCAGTGAGGAACGTCCCTCCGTCCCCAGGCATGCGCTCGGCGAGCCGCACCATCAGGGCCTTTGCGGTCTCGGGAACGGCTGCCCGCAGGACATCGTCCAGGACCTGAGAGAGTAGGTCCTCGCCCCGGTCCGCCTCGTCGAGGCGGCGCTGGAGCCGACGCTTGAACGTTCCCGCGGACTCTGGGACGCCCCGGCGCGTGCGGAAGGAGCAGAGCACCGGGCCTGCCCGCACTCCGCGCCTGCGTCGCCCGATCTCGTCTCGCGGTTCGTGGGGGATGACGAACGTGAACCCACGCCCGTCGTACGAAGGGTGATGAATCGCCATGGCCTCGTGCTGAGCACGGCAGAAGGCGTAAGCGAAGTCGGGCATCGAGAACGCGCTGCGGGGAACCGTCGCGTAGCGCAGGGACGGCGAAGCCCCCGTCGGACCGTTCCTCGGCCCCACCCAGCCGAGCGAGCGCTGGCCAGCGAGCTCCACGAGCGAGGCGGGCAAGGTGGACAGGAGATCAGGGAGGTCCGCCAGGGTCGCGTCGGGGCTGGACGGACGCTCGGGTCCATCCCCATCGGCGAACTCGTGGCGAAACGGGAACGGGTCCAGCGATGGGTCTGCGCGGTCGAGCACGATGCCCGCGCCCTCCCCGAGTCCCAGGTCCGACAGCGTGCCTTCGTCCGCCTCGGCGAGAGCCGCCTCGAGGATCGCGATGGCGTCGTCGTTGTCGCCGTACTCCTCCTCCACGGTCTCGAGCCCCAGCGCGATGCGCATGGCCCGCACGCGACGGCGAATCTCCGCACGCAGGCAGTAGAACCCAGGGCCGTCGAGCACCAAACCATGGGCGCTCAGAACGTCGAGCCGCGGCTCCGTGGAGGTCTCCGACCAGCCGAGCCAGGGGCCGCCTACGCCGAGGCGATGCAGGTGGGCCGCTTCCTTGAAGGGAACGGGCAACACGCTCACGACCACGGCGGCGCGGACCCGGGTGGGCATCAGAGAGCGGAGAGGCCGTGCGTTCGTCTCCAACGCGTGGACGATGCGCTCCCTCAGGACGCGTGGGTGCTCATCGTGCACGTCGACGACGGCGTACCAGCCAGCGAGCCGGACGACGACCGGCACGGTCTCCTCCGGCATCACGACCCGACGGGTGCGCAAGAACCCGTGCTCGAGTGCCCGGTTGAGGGGCTGTCCATCGAAGGAGTGCTGGTTTCCCCGGAGAGCGTCGACGATCGCCCGGATCTCCACCGCCCGCTCCAGCAGGAGGTCGTCCACGGGGGGGCGACAGCAGATGGGGGTCGCGAGAAAGTTGTCCGCGCCCGGGCCCCGGCGCAATGCGAGGAGTTCCTCCCAAAGAGACGGCTCTTTCGCCCGCCCTCCCACCGTGCGCCTCAGCGAGTGCGTCAGCTCCAGCCCGTGGGCCACGAGGGCGGGTGGAAACCGGGGGGCAATCTCGGTGAGGGCGACGACGGTGTCGGCGAAGGTGTGGCTGCCGGCCTCGCGGCGGCGGCGGCGCTGATCGCGTTTCGTCACCCGGGCAATGTAGCCAGCGCCACCCGGATTGGCGCGAATGCATTCGTCCGCGGTCGGGAACCGCCAGCGAGGCTGGCCTGGATCAGTCCTGCGGAGGCACGTCTTCCTCGACAAGGGGAGGCAGCACCACGACGTCCAGGATTGCTACCTCGCGCTCCTGGAGTCCGAAGCGCAGGGCGTCGATGGACCAGACCTGCTGACCGTCGTGCATGACCACCATCCGGTCCGTCACCGGGGAGGCGAGGTCGCCTCCCACCAGCATGAAGGTCGGCCCCCCGGGGTCCAGCATCGGTCCTGGCCGCACGTTGTAGGTCAGATCAGGCACCGGACCGGACCGGTCGCCCTTGTCGTCCACCACGTGCCAGGTAGGCAGCTCCCAGGGGGACTCGACCTGAACCGCAGCGCCACCGTTCCAGGGCGCCCAGGAGGCCGGGTTCACCGCCCACGGCTCGCTGCTCACCCGCACCCAGGACGTGCCCTCATCCGGCACGAAGTCCGTGAAGACATGCACTGGCTGCTCGGATCCACTGCAGCCCTGGTCCGCGAAGCCGAGGCCCACGTGCGCCAGGCCGTCCTCGTCGATGCTCGCCGCGAAGGACGTGGGAGCCCAGTTGATGTGGCCAAGCTCGTCGCCGAGCAGCTCGTCGGCGCCCCAGAACCGATCCAGCACCGCAGCGTCGGTTCGGTGGGTCGCTCGAAGGGGCAACGGCGCCTCCTGGCACCCGTAGCGTGCCCCGTGCAGGTACAGCCACTCTGGGTCCTCGGGATCCACGGCCGCGTTGACGCCGTAGAGACCTACGTCGAGACGCTTCCCGGTTCCGGGGACCACGACCTTGTAGTCCACGGGGTCCTGGTAGCCCACGAGCGAGGACGTGCCCTGGACCGCGTCGAACTCCCACCCAATCCATGGCGCCCATCCATACCCGCCCCACTCCTCCTCGGGCCACTCGGTGCCTTCTTCGGGCCAGTAGTTGGTTCCCCACGCCTGAGTGGTCGCGAGGAACCGCCCGGGTCCCGACGGCAGGAGGTCAATGTGGGAGAAGACGATGCCGGGGTTGAGGGCCGGCGGCTCGAACTCGTCGATGACCTGGCCGTGGAGGTCCACCAGGGCGTAGCTCACGGCGCATTCACCGAATGCTCCGTCCCACGGAACGCTGAAGCCGTTTTCGTCGTCGGTGTCGCCGTAGAGCCCGTCGCAGTTGTAGCAACACCCTGGATCGCCGTAGGCGACGACGAAGTGCACGTCGGGCATGTCTCCAGGATCGATGTCCGACCACGGACCCGAGGGGAGCTCGGGCAACCCCGGCCATCCACCGCCGCCGCCGCGTCCGCCCCGCGAAGGGTCAGCCTCCTCGGCCCCTGGGGGGGGTGCCGTGCGCAGGGTGGTGTCGCCGGAGCACGCCGTGAGGGCGGCGCCCAGCAAGAAGCTGAGGGAAATCACGGCCAAGGGGTGCAACGTGCGCATCGAATCCTCCATGAGAGAGGTGCCGTGGAGCCGAGCGATGTTTCCTTGTCGACCCGGGCCCCGCGCTGCCCGGCGAAGGCGCGGCTACAGTGCGCGCCATGTCTCGGTTCCAGTTGCGGCGCAAGATGTTCGGTATGGCCTCGGTCGTGCTTCGGCCCGAGGCCCTCCTCGGCGCGGGGTCCGTGGCGCCAGCCTTCGAGTTGCAGACCCACGACGGACGCACGGTCTCCAGCGAAGCCCTGAAGGGCAAGCGCGGCTACGTCCTCGTCTTCTACCCCGGGGACGACACCCCGGGCTGCACCCTGCAGCTCCAGGCCTTCTCGAGCCTCGTCGATGACTTCGACGCGGCGGGCTACGACGTGTATGGGGTGAACCCCGCCGACGCGGGCTCCCATACCTCCTTCGTCGGCAAGTGCTCGCTCCGCGTCCCGTTGCTGGTGGACACCGACCGCAAGCTCGCCGAGACCTACCTGACCGCCCGCCCCGGGGTTCCCGTCACCTTCCGGTCGGTGTTCCTCGTCGACAAGAAGGGGATCGTGCGCATCGCCATGAAGGACATGCCCGACCCGCAGTCCCTCCTCTCGACGGCGCAGCGCTCCGGGGAGACGGGGTTCAAGGGGTCGGGGCGCAAGGGGCGACGCCTGGCTCCGCGCACGTCGGCCTACGGCATGCGGAAGATTCAAGAGAACGACACGCGCACCGTGGTCCTCGACATCCGGGACGCGGTGGACTGGCGCCATGGCCACATCGCAGGGGCCATCAACATCCCCTACGAGCAGATCGAGGGACGACTCGGCGAGCTGCCCGACAAGGACGTGCCCATCGTCATCGCCGACGATCAGGGCCTGCGCGCCTCGGGCATCGCCCACATCCTCGGCCAGGCAGGGTGGCGCAAGCTCTTCGCGCTCAACGACGGCATGGAGGCCTACAAGGGCCCGCGCGAGACGGCGAGCGAGTGACCGCGATCACGGAGCAGGACCGCGCTCCCCACGATCCCTTCGAAGTCATCCCGGGCATCCGGGTGGTCCCCCTGCGCACGCCCACCCTGCCCCCCGCGACCCACACGAACTGTGTGGTGCTCGGGCACGAGCGCGTCGTCCTGGTGGATCCGGCGAGCCCCTACCCGGAGGAGCAGGCGCGTCTTCAGGGATGGATCGCCGAGGAGGGCCTGACGGTCCATGCCGTGTGGCTCACCCACCACCATCTGGACCACGTCGGAGGGGCCAACGCCGCCAAGGAGGCCTTCGACGTGCCGGTGTGCGCCCATCCGGCCACCGCCCAGCGCCTCGAGGGCGCCGTCCCCATCGACGTCGAACTCTTCGAGGGCGACAGCCCCAACGCGGTGCACGACATCGACATCGGGCTCGACGTGCGCGCCCTGCACACGCCCGGACATGCACGCGGTCACCTCGCGTTTCGAGAGGAGGTGAGCCGAATCATCGTCGCCGGCGACCTCGTCGCCGGGCAGGGCACCATCGTCATCGACCCGCCCGAAGGCGACATGGGCGACTACCTCGCCACGCTGGCGCGGCTCATCACCGAGGGGTGCGGGACGTTGATTCCCTCCCACGGAGGAGCGATCGCCGCGGGCGAAGAGAAGCTGCTCGAGTACATCGCGCACCGGAAGATGCGGGAGGACCAACTCCTCGCGGCGCTGGCGAAGCGTGAGGGCCGTCCGCTGGACCTCGTCCCGATCCTCTACCCAGAGGTGCCGACGATGTTCCATCCGCTCGCATCCCGTCAGATCCTGGCCCACCTCCTCAAGCTCGAGTCCGAGGGCCAAGTCGAGCGCCCGGACGGGTCCTCGGGGGTCCCCGGCTCACCCATCTACCTCAGCGCGGACATGGCGGGCTGGACTGCCGTGCTTCCGGTGTTTCGGCTTCGATGACCGACCAGCAGCTGCTCTCCCTGGTGGAGCAGCACGGCACGCCGCTCTTCGTCTACGACACGGACGCGATGGTCGCCCGAGCCGAGGCGGTGTACGCCGCGTTCCTCGGCGAGGTCGAGGTGCACTACGCAACAAAGGCCAACGCAGCGCCCGAGGTGTTGCGCGCGCTCCAACCGCACGTCGCCGGGGCTGACGTCACCTCTGTGGGGGCTCTGCGTGGGGCCCTCGAGGCCGGCTTCGTCGGTGCCGCCGTCCAATACACCTCCCCGGGCAAGTCCCCCGAGGACCTGGAGGCCGCGCTGAAGCAATGCGCCACCGTCGTGCTCGGCTGCGTCGACGAAGCGGCAGACCTCGTGGCCGCCGCGACACGACTCGGGCTGGCAAGCGCCGACATCCCCACCTTGGTGCGGGTCAACCCCCTCGAACGCATCCACGCCTTCCGCAGCCCAACCGGGGGAGTCCCTTCTCCCTTCGGGATCCCCGAAGAGGAGCTCGACGAGGCGCTACCCCGTTTGTCCGCCCTCGGCCTGGTCCCCCGAGGTCTGCACGTGCATCGAGGCAGCCAGTGCACGAGCGCGACCGCGTTCTCTCGCCATGTCGACGCCACCCTCACCCTGGCCGAGCGGCTACACGTCGAGCACGGGCTCCCGCTGCACATCAACCTTGGCGGAGGGCTGGGGGTCGCTCCATCGGGGAGCAAGGAGCTCCCGCTGGAGTCTCTCGGAAGGCGCTGCGCGCGCTCGCTCCGAGCGTTCCGGGCCGCCCACCCCAGCGCGACCTTCGCCATCGAGCCCGGGCGCTACCTGGTGGCGGAGTTCGGCACCCTCGCCCTGCGGGTGCTGCGTCGGCGGACGGCGCGAGGAACCACCTTCCTGGTCCTGGATGCCGGCATCGACGCCTTCCTCTTCGCCAGCGAGCGCATGCGGCACGGGCCTCCGCCCCCGATGCGGGTGCTGCACTCGGACGCCACCGAGACCACGGCGTCGACGGCCGGTTCGGAAGCGACACGGGTCACCATCGTCGGCCCGGCGTGCACCGGGGAGGACACCCTGGTGCGGGACGCCGAACTCAGCGCCTCACCCGGGGACGTGTTGCTCGTGGAACACGCTGGCGCCTATGCCGCCGGGGCGAGCGTGCGCGGATTCCTCGGGCGAGACCCGGTGCGGGAGGTCCCGCTGACCGGCGCAATCAGTCGAAGCTGAGACCCACGGTCCTCTCGTCGGTGAGCGTGGTGCCAGCACCGTCTACTACGACCAGCCGGTAGGTCAGGCCTCCTGCGAGCAACTCCCTCCGGTAGTCCGTCGCAGCGTTGTAGTGCTCTTCGGTGATCTGCTCGCCACTCTCGAGCCTCTCGGCCCAGCCCTCGGGGTACAGGTGCGGCGCGCTCCAGGGAGAGTCCGCCACCACCACCGTCTGGCCCACCACCGTCCATGTGCCCCCAGGAACCGCAGCGCTCAGAGGCCCCACCTCCGCCACGGGACCTTCGGGGTGATCGAGGGTCATCGTGACGGTGACCGCCGCGTACCCACCCGGGGGGCCCTTCACCTCGGCGTCTCCCAGGCGGAACGCGCCCCAGACGTGCTGGCCTCCCTGGCTCCCGAAGGCAAGGGAGAGGACGTCGCCATCCGTGATGGGCTCGAAGCTCTCCTCTCCAAACCCGAGCTCCACGGACTCGGCCGTGAGCACGCGGTCGGGGTTGATCTCACAGCCGGCCAGGAGAAGCGCAGCGAAGAGCCAGGTCTCGCGTGGGATTCTCAACATCACCCTCCCCCAGCGAAGCGGACCGAGACGTCCCCACCTGCCCATGCGTTGCAAGGGACGGAGACGGCGGACACGTGTGCGGTCTCGGCGGCCGTCGTGTTCCAGTCGTAGTTGTGCCAGAAGGTCTCGACGAGGAGGGAGCCGTCGGGGGCTACCCCGACGCACTGGGGCTGGAGCCAGTCACCGCCTCCGCTGCAGAAGTTGAACAGGACAAACACCTGCTCCTGCTCGAACACCGCGGCGTCCAGAACGGGAGCTGGCCCGTAGGATGCCCCCTCCCAGGTGAGGGTGAGCTCCGACTGGTCGGCCACGCGTCGGGCCCAGTTCCGCTCCTCGCAGGCGACGCCGCAGGCCGGGGCGTAGTCGCCGTACCCCGTGGCGTGCACGGTGCGGAACACCTGGGTGACGTCGGCGCAGGTCCATGAGGTGGACGGCCACTGGGCGACGCAGGTGTCGGTGTCGGTGCTGTCTACGGGACCCATCGTGGCATCGGTGACCCCGCAGCCGAACACGGGCGGGCCGGTGGCGTCATCGTCGTCATTGGCGACGTCGTCGTCATTGGCGACGTCGTCGTCGTCGTCCCCTACCGGGCAGCCCGCGAGGAGCGCGAGGACCAACAACCACCTCATCGGTCGAGCACCACCTTGAAGTCGCGCCGCACCACGCGATGGCGCGGAGCCCACTGCAGGCGCCCGAAGGTACGCACCCACCGAAGAGTCTCCGGGGTCATGGCATCGAGAGGGCGCTGCACCTTCCACAGCGACTCCGTCACGAACTTGCGGGTTCCCGCCGCCCCGCCGATGACCACCGACGTAGGCCCCAGGCTGCGGGGCACCCGCGAGGCTTCGGGGTTCGCGTCGCACCAGGCGTTGATTGCGTCCACGAGGCGCTCGACGTAGGCGCCCTGCTCCGCCAAGAGCGTGGTGAGGATGGGCTCAAGCGTCGCGGGAATGGCATCGTCGGCGAGCCAGGGCCCCAGCGTCGTCGGGGGGCCGAGCATCCTCTCGACCCATGCGCTGAGGTTGGGGAGAGCGTCAAACAGCGAGCGACTCCCGACGTCCCGCCACAGGTGCGCCCAGAGCGGTCCATACAGCGCGAAGTCCGCCATCGCGGGCCGTCCACCGAACACGAAGTCGTGCTCCGCGAAGTGCGCGTCGAGGCGCGCCAGGAGCTGTTTGGTGAACGACTCCAGCCCGCCGATGGTGCGTTTGTCGACTCCCAGCACCGGCAGATAGCCCGCCATCTTCTCCGCGACGGGTTTCACCAACGCGCGGCCGAGGAAGCCCGGCAGCCAGGGAACTCCGAAGCGCGCGAACTCGCTCATGGCGAACTGCTTGTTGGCGGGAACGTTCCAGCGGTAGTGCAGCGCGACCATGGGGAGCCACTCGTCCCCATGCAGCTCCAACAACAGGCTCACCACCCGCTGCCGCGGCCCGGGCGGCGTGATCGCCTCGCCAGGCAGCGACTTCTCCAGCGTGTCGATGATCTCGCTGCTGTCCTGGAGCCAGGTGCCGTCCGGCAGCTCCACGGTGGGCATGATCGCCTTGCCCACCGCCTTGCGGATGCGGCGCTGGAGGCCAAACACCGACGGGGGCACGTCCTCGAACTCCGCACCCTTCCAGCGCAGGTAGGCGCGGACCTTCGCCGAGTACGGCGAGACGGGCCAGGAGTTCAGAATCATCATGCCGGGCAGTCTATCCCCCTCCGGGGGGCGCCACGGAAGGGCTCATCACGACCCGTGTCAGGCGGCCTCGGCTCCCAGAGACACGTTCTCGGGAGTGTCCCCGCGGCCGGGGATCCACTCCTCGTCCGGGCCCTCTTCGGGGAAGACGTACTCGCTTCCGTCGTACATGACGCGCTTCCCAGGGAAGCCGTAGGCGCCGAAGAGGTAGACGAGCAGCGACGTCTGGTCGAGGGACGGGTGGATGTAGGGAGCGATCTCCTTGGCGTGCACCGCCGGCGCCTTGCTCCAGTGCAGGCCCGGGTACTTGTGGTGGATGCCGTGGAAGCCGTTGTTGAAGGTCCACCAGTTCACGAACTTGCCCACGAAGTTGCGGGAGTGGTTGTAGGGGTGGTTCTGGTCGGTGCCGTCGTGCTGGATGTAGTTGATGCCGATGATTCCCCAGGCCGCGTACAGGTGCGGCAGCATCGCCAGCAGCAAGAACTTCTGGCAGCCGACGAGGACCGCCCAGATGGCTCCGGGCACCTCGGCCGGGCCCTGAGGCCAGAGGCCGGCGGGCAGGTTGCCCAGGTCGATGACCAGGAGCGTGCCGAGCACCGCCAGGAAGAAGACCCACTCGCGCACCCACTGGGCGAACCACTTCGGACGCTCGGTGCGCATGGCCCGGGCGTACTGGAAGTCGGCGTTGCTGATGTCGCCGGCGAGCGCCGGCATGAAGAGCAGCTGGTTGAGCAGGTTCCACCGGAAGTTCACCTTCGTGCTGCGCATCACGTCCCGCCGGGACTGGGTGTGCAGGTGGTGGCTCAGGTTGTGGCCTGGCACGAAGGCGCTGACGGGGTGGCCGTAGCAAACGCTGATGATGTACTGCCAGAGCCGGTTCCAGCTGCGCTTCTTGAACACGGCCACATGGATCGTGTTGTGGGTGATGACGGCGCAGAAGAACGAGAAGACGCAGGTGGCAGCGACCCAGGCGACCCTGAGGCCCACTGGCATCGAGTCCCACATGACCCAGCCCACGCCGACGAGCGTCATGTAGGTGGCGACGAAGCCGAGAGTTCGTCGGTCTTCCTGATAGCGAAGCTCTGAGAACAGCCAATTCATGGCCGGGCTTCTACCAGACCCGCCCGCGAGGGGGAACCGCCAAGTCGTCTGCGTCGAGGAACGGCAGGGGCGCAGACCGGAGCCTCGCGGCGAGGTTCGCTGCGTAGCGGATCCCCCGCGTCGTGCGGGATCCGTGCCACGAGAGCAGCTCCCCATCCACCAGAACGAAGCGCTCCACGGGAAGTCCGGTGGACTGAGCCAGATCAGTGCGGTGCCGCTCCTTGAACGGGAACGGCTCCGAACTCAAGAGCACCGCGTCTGGCTCGAGGGCCACCAGCTCGTCAGCGGTCAACTCGGGGTAGCGCGCGCGCTCTCCACAGAGGTCCCTCATTCCTCCGGCTTCGAGCATGGAGCGAATGAAGGTCCCGCCGCCCACCGCCATCAGCGGGTCCGACCAGATCAGGTAGACCACGCCTGGCTTCTGCTGCGGATCCATCGCCCGAGCCGCCCGGTCCCGGGCCGCCCCGATGCGACGGGCCAGGAGCTCCCCCTCCATGGGGCAGTCCACTGCGTCGCCGAGCTCGCGAGCCGCCTCGGCGGCCTCCTCCACGGAGTTCGGGTCCAGGAGCAACAGCGGCACCCCGCCGGACACGATGAGGTCGATGTCCTCCTGCCGGTTCTCCTCCTTCACCGCCACCACCAGGTCCGGCTTGAGGGCGAAGACCGCCGGAAGGTCGGGCGTCTTCGTGCCCTTCACGTGCGGGACCGCGTGCACGAGGCCCTTCGGGTGCACGCAGTACCGGGTGCGACCCACCAGTCGGTCCCACGCCCCGAGGAAGTGCAGCGTCTCGGTCACAGAGGGGCAGAGCGAGACAATTCGCTGGGGCGGAGCGGTCGGAGGAGCGTTCAGAAAGGGCACTTCGGCACCGTAGCGAACGACTCCGTCGGAGACTCCTGGTATCCCCGAGTGGCGCTCAGGCTCGAACCTAGGGACAATGGAGCCCATGGGGGTTCCCGTATTGCTCCGAGTACCTGCTCTCGCCGTCCTCTTCTTCCTCACCCTCGCGGTCCCCGCGTTCGGTCAGGCTGACTATGCGAACAAACAGGCTGACCGACAGCTCGAGTTCGCCCGGGAGGAGCTCGCCAATGGCGACTACGAGCGTGCTCTACGCTCGGCCGAGTCGTCGCTGCGGCTGACCCCGGACTACCACCCAGCGATGCTGCTGAAGGCGCAGGCCTACGAAGGTCTGGAGGACTATCCCCTCGCAGAGACCACGCTGCTGGCCTACCTCGAGATGGCTCCACCTACCGAGCAGGACCCGCTGGCGCGCATCGCGCTGGAGCGCGTGCGCGCGAAGATCGAGGACGACGCCGCCTCGGGTTCGCGGTCCCGAAACGCTCGGCTCCGCAAGTCGCTCACCGAAGAAGACATCAAGACCTTCCGCGAGCGTGTGACGACCAACCTCGCCGCCGGCCTCTGCCAGAGCGCCCGCTCTGCGGCCAAGGAGCTCACCCTGGCCGCCCCAGACGTGGCTGAGGGCTGGAAGCTCGCGGGAGACGCAGCCCGCTGCGCGAGCAACACCCGTGAAGCCGCCATCTCCTACCGGCGGTACCAATACCTCGGGGGCAGTGACTCCTCGGTCCTCGAGCTCATCGACGCGCTGTCCGAGTCTCTCGCCACCCTCGTGGTCGATGTCGCGGACACGGGCAGTGGCATCACCCCCATCCTGCACATGTCGGTGGCCGGCTCCATCATCGAGCCCTTGCCGGCCGAGGGGGGACGGCTCGGCTTCTACGACCTTCCGACGGGCTCGGACCTCACCCTCAACGTGCAGGGCGATGGCATCGAGACCGAGGAGGTGAGCATCGAGCGGCTCACCAAGGCCGAGACGCGCACGCTGGCCCTGACGCCGAAGGTCGTGGGTCACGGAAAGCTGCGAGCGGCCGAGTACGACAAGAAGGTCTTCGGCGTCTGGGTCACCGGCGATGAGGAGCCCGTTGCCCTCGCCCCGGGCAAGGCCCTGCGACTCACGGCGACGACCGTGCTGATGCGCATCCGCACCGACCTCGGCAAGCTCGACGTCCCAGTGGCCGTCGTTCGCGACTCCGAGGTCGTCTTCGACCCCAACGCCCACCAGCCAGCCGCGCTGACCGTCGTGAACCTGCCGTCCGGCGGTGAAGCGAGCATTCGCATGGTCGACGGCGATCCTCTCGAGCAGCGCCGCGACCTGCCCATCACCGGTGCACGCCGCGAGCCCGAGACGAAGGTTCTCGTGAGCCAGCCTCAGAAGTTCAAATCCCTGCGAGGTGGCACGGCGACCCTCAGCGTGAAGCACCCCACATTGGGGAGCGCGAGCCAGGAGGTCCTCCTCCTGCCAGGCGAGGTCAACGCGACGACGTTCGACCCCCGGCAGCTCACCGGCCTCGCCCGCGAGGCGGAGCTGTTGGCGGCAAAGCAGGAGAAGGACGCCACCAAGGCCGCCGCGGAGGCGAAGGCGCGGGAGGAAGCCGAGGCAGAGAAGGCGGCCCGCCGCGAACAGCAGGCCATTCAGAACCGGCCCGACCTCAGCGTCAAGAAGGCGGACACGAAGACCATCGGCATCGTGTTGAGCGCGGTGGGCGGCGCATTCCTTGCTGGCGGCATCGGGGCCTTCGGATACTCCGGCTATGCGCGGAACACCGCGAACTCCTGGGACCAGTACGGCACCAGCTTCGGTCTCAGTGAGCAGGACAGCGCGGACCGTCTGGCAGCCGAGAACGCCGCCAACGGCTCCATCGGAGCCGGAGTCGGCTTCGCGGTCCTGGGAGGCATCAGCCTTCCTCTGGGCATCATCCTCGCAACGAAGAAAAAGAAGTGAGGCCGGCCATGCAGACCAGCACGATCACGCGGTGGAGTCTCCTGGCCCTCGCGCTCGCAGCGCTGTTGCCCGTCAGCGGCTGTCTCGAGTCTCCGTGCTCGCGGCACGAGCAACTGTGCGACGAGGGCCCAGTGGGTCCCGGAGGCCCCGCAACCTGCGAGGTCTTCCCGCAGGCCACGGCGGGGGACCTGTCGGACGACAGCCCCATGGCCACGGACGTCTGGGCGCTCCGGGTGGGCGAGGAGTTCGAGGATCTCCAGGTCCTCGACGTCGTCCCCGGCTGGAACCCCCAGGCCCGCATGTGGATCGACCCCAACGATGCCGACGAGGGCTTGTCCGACTGCAGCTGCAACAGCAGCGCCGGCTGTCCGCAGGTGGGAGTCGAGGTCAGCGGGCCGTCCTGGGTGTTCGTAGAGGTCTGGGACGCCAACGGCAACGACACCGCGGATCGCAGCTACACCATTCACGCCGGCAACGTGCTCGCCTCGTTCCTGGTTCGCGATGGAGTGGCCCACGCTGAGGAGGCGTCGGACTACAACGTGACTCCCCCTGGACTCTGCGACCGCAACGTCATCGACAGCGACGTGCAGCTGCCCTGGATCGCCGAGATCGAAGGGGACACCACCCAGATGCTCGGCACGCTGGAGGCGCCAGGAATTTGTATCCGCGGCGTGATGACCGAGACCGACTGCTCGGATCGAGACCTCTTCGACTTCGAGAAGCTCGGCGCCGAGCCGGTGCGCGTCACGCTGCAGTGGGACGGCCCGGACGACCTGGACTTCGTGATGACCCCCGGCGGCACGGCCCAGACGCAGAACAACCCGGAGACGCTGCTGGCGTCCGTGCCCAATGGGTCGACCCCGGAGCTGTCAGTCTCCTGCGTCGGGACGCTGGCCTCCACGCCGCGGCCCTACGCCCTGGCGATCGAGACGTACTAGGCGAGCGCGGGGGCGCGACCCCGCCCTCCATTCCCGGCCGCATCCGCAGGCTGCCAGGCGCGCGGCGCGACCCCCTACTTCGCTGGCCCCAACGCCAGCCCCACGCCAATGAGCGCGCGGAACGTGAAGAACTTGCCGAGGTTCCCCACCTCCACCGAGGGGCGAATGAGTAGCCGGCTGCTCCCCAGGGGGAACTCGGCGCCCAGCTGAAGCGCCGCTCCCGGCAAGACCGGTCCGCCCGTGGTGCCACCCGGATTGCCTGCCATCTGGAAGTGCAGGCCGATGATCTGGACGAAGGGGGCCACCAGGCGCAGCTGGGCTCCCACGAGGCCCGGCACCATCCACATGGAGCCCAGGCTCTCGTCGGTCGCGGGGTCAATCACCGGCTGGGAGAACATCACTCGCGCCCCGAGGGCGACGCGGAACGGACCCTTCACCCGGATGGAGGCCTCGCCGCTCAGGCCGCCGTAGCTGCCGCGGCCCGCGAACTGGTATCCACCACCGAGGTTGAGGAGCACCACAGGGTCCCGCTGCGCCTTCGTCAGCGTGATGCCCTTCGGACCCGCTTTGCTCGGCTCCCCGACCACCTCGATGCGATCGGCGTCGATCTCGCCCAGGCGATAGACGTCCTTGCCGTCTCGGATCCACACCCGCCCCTCGCGCACCCCGGCCCAGCGCTTCACCCAACTGGCCAGCACCCGCTGCTGCTCCAGCTCCATGCGCCGTCCCGCCTCAGCCATGTGCTTCGGCAGGGCCGCCGCCACGATGTCGTCCTCGATGAGCCGCACCACCGCTCCGGCGAAGCGTCCGTTCTCCAGACGCACCTGAAGGATGTGCTCACCCGGCACCACCGCGAGGCCAGGACCCGAGACTGGGAAGCCATCGATGTAGATGGCGCCTGGGCCATCGCCAGAGGAGCCGGCCACCACCAGGGCCCGCCCACCCTCCAGTGCGCCCTTCTGCAGCTCCAGGTAGAGCTCCTGAAGGTCCGGTGGGTACCCGGGGTCGAAGTACTGACCCGGCAACACCGCCAGCGCCCGCGCGAGGGAGGAGCGCGCCGCCGGGAGCCCCTGCTGGTAGAAGGCCGCGACACCCTCCAGGAAGTAGAGCCGCCACAGCTCCGAGGGGTCGAGCTTGCCCTCGAGGCAGGCCAGGGTCTGGCGCACGCCGGCGAGGCCCGCTTCGGCTTTGTCCACAGCGAGGTTGTCGAGGTCGTTCTGCGCGCGCTCCAGCGCCTGGCTCACTGCCGCCAGCGGCACGCTCGTCTGGGGGCAGACGCGCTCGGGCGCCGTCCCGAGCACCCAGAGCCCACCCACGTTGTGCTCCCCGGTGACGTCGACGAAGGATGCGCCAAAGCCGCTCGGGATGGTCTTCGTGAGGGTGTCTCGCTGCGTCTGCGGCGAGTCGGTGAGCACGACGATGGTGCGAGCTTCCTGGGCGCGCGCGGGCGCCGGCGCCGCGAAGAGCACAGCCGCACCGAGCGTCACCCCAAGAAGCAGTCCAGCAGACCGCGTGTCGCGACGGCGCCTCAGCAGGAGGAGCGCCGGAAGGAGCAGCAGCAGGCCGCTCCGAGACGAGTCCGACGACGAGCAAGTGCAGCCGGGGTAGTAGAAGGGCTCGAGCGCCGAGTCGTCGTCGTCCCCCGTGGCGTCGTCGTCGTCCCCCGTGGCGTCGTCGTCGTCCCCCGTGGCGTCGTCGTC
>JAGSHC010000264.1 GCA_023954745.1 Deltaproteobacteria bacterium
CCCCGGCCAGCCGCTCGGAGGCTGACGCGACGAGCTTCTCGGCCAGCGGATGGGGGACACGCCGCTTCGGGAGCACCGCCAGGACGCCCTCCCTCAAGCCCTCGAGCTCGGCCACCTCCCTCCGGCTTGCCCGTCGACCGGTAGCCGCTTCAGCTCGCCAGGTGCCCGACCTTGACGTAGATGAGGCAGCCCGCTGTCGAGAACGGCGTGTGCCGGCTCAGGTGCGGGCTACGGAGCCAGGTGCCGGCGGGATAGTCGCCGTGCTCGTCGGAGAACACACCGTCCACCACGAGGATCTCCTCGCCGCCCCAGTGGGTGTGGGGGAGGAACCGGGTCCCTGGCGCCCAGCGCACGAGGGCCACGTGGGTCGTCTCGAACTCGTGGAGCGGCAAGACCGTCAACCCCTCCACCTGCCCGCGAAGGAATGACTGCTCCGCCGTCTGGATCACGACGCGCTGCCCGTCGCCGGGCAGGAACTGGCGCAGCTTCACGAAGATGGTGCAGCCGCCCTCGGTGAACGGCGCGTGGGACGACCCCGGGGGGTTCCGCACGTAGGTGCCGGCGGGATAGTCGCCATGCTCGTCGGAGAAGGTGCCCTCGAGGACGAAGAACTCCTCGCCCAGGTCGTGAGTGTGGCTCGCGAACCGGCTTCCCGGGGCGTAGCGCACGATGGTCGTGGCTCGGGCCACCTCCTCGCCGACGCGGTCCAGCATGCGCCGGTCCACGCCCGGGCTCGGTGAGGGACGCCAAGGCTCCTCGTCGGGACGCACGACTGCGCGCTGGCTCATGTCGGCGCGAAGCCGGAGCGGACTGGGGCTGTTCATGAGGCGCAAGGTGGCCGAGGAATCCCCGGGTCCGCTACTCCTTGAGCGCCTGCAGCGTGAACATCGAGTCAGGCACCTCCTCGGAGAAGCTCAGGTCGTCGTAGATCACCTCGGTGTACTCGCCGGGCTTGTCCTCAGGAGTGAGCCGCATGGTCGAGGGCATCATCCTGCCGTCGATCTCCCGGTAGTCCTGGAACGACATGGTGCGCACGAGCACGTCCTTCTCGTCGTAGTACGTGATCTTCTCGGGCAGCCGGTCGGGGCGCAGCTTCACCAGGACCTTGCCCCACACGACGGCGGCGTCTTCCTTCACCGTGCACTCCACCACCCAGTTGCCCTTGTCTCCGTCGGGCCGCTCGGTGATGGCGAAGGTGAAGTCGTCCGCCATGCGGGACTCCTTGACCAGGTCATCGTTGCTGAAGTGGGAGCCCATCCAGGAGCCCGACATCAGCCCCGCCGGGACCTTCATCGTGCGGTCCACCTTGGGCAGGTAGTTCCAGATGTTCTCGCCCACCTTGAGGGTCGTGACCCCCGCCTCCTTGGCCGGCTCGACGATGCGCACGAGGGACTTCTCCTCCCCCTTGCTCCACGACTTCATGGTCAGCGAACGCGTCCACCGCTCCGTCTTCACGTTCATCTTCATCGTGGCGACGCTGGAGGTCCCCCGATAGATGTCGTCGGTGCCGTCGAGCAGCTCGCGAGCGAGCTCGACATCGGCGTCGTCGGCCACGGCGGGCGCTGCCATCAGAAGGGCCGCGAGGCCCAGGGTCATGAGTCGAATGTTCACTGGGGCACTCCCTGGGCGTCCTCGCCCGATTCCTTGTGCTGGTCGGCGTCCACCCTGCCGTCCACGAGCATCACCACGCGCCGGGCGCGCTTCATCACGCGGGGGTCGTGGGTGCTGAAGACGAAGGTCACGCCGTGCTCCTTGTTGAGCTTCTCCATGATGTCGAGCAGCTTCTCCGCGGTGGCCGAGTCCACATTGGCCGTGGGCTCGTCAGCCAGTACGACCGCAGGGGAGCTCGCAATGGCTCGCGCGATGGCCACGCGCTGCTGCTGTCCACCGGACAACTCGTCGGGCCGGCGGCCCTCCATGCCCTCGAGGCCCACCTCCTTGAGGAGCGGCATCACCTTGGCCTTGCGCTCCGCCAGGGGCACGCCCTGCAGGGCGAGGACCGACTCGGCGTTCTCGTAGGCGCTGAGCACGGGCATGAGGTTGTAGGCCTGGAAGACGAAGCCGATGCGGTCGCGCCGGATGTGGCTGCGCTTCTTGCGACCCAGGGTCGACAGGTCGTTGCCCTCCAGCTTCACGGTGCCGCTGGTGGCGTCGTCCAGGGCGCCGATGAGGTTGAGCGCGGTGCTCTTGCCGGAGCCCGACGGCCCACAGATGGCGGTGAACTCGCCCTTGTTGATGGTCAGGTCCAGCCCGCGCAGGGCCTGCACCTCGATCTTCCCTTGCTGGTAGACCTTGGTGACGCCCTTGAGCTCGATGACGGGGGTGTTGCTCATCTTCAGATTCTCCTCAGACCAACTTGATGCTGTCGACGGGGGCGACTCGGCCAGCGCGCCACGCGGGGTAGAGGCCCGCGGACAGTGTCGCGAGCACGATGCAGACCAGGATGACGACGAGGCTCTCGGGGTAGAGCCCCACGTGCAGCGTCATGTCGAAGCCGACGCCGCTGATCTCGACGGCTCCCGAGTCCTGCGCCGCGTAGACCGACGTCATGTCGATGCCGTTCTCCGACAGCGACTTGTAGGGGAAGTAGGACACGAGGCCGGTGAGGCCGAGCCCGACGAGGGCGAGCCAGGTGCTCTCCCACATGACGAGCTTGAACACCTGCCCCGGAGACCAGCCAATGGCCAGCATGATCCCGAACTCCCTCACCCGCTCCATCACCGACACGAAGAGGGTGTTGAAGATGCCGGCCAGGATCAGGAGACCGATGATGATCTCCATGGCGATGGCGCCGCCCACCTTCATGGCGATGAAGGAGGCGATGTCGGGCTGCGCGTCGGACCAGGTGTAGGCCGCGGCGGTGTCGGGCAGGTTGGGAGCGAGGCGAGAGACCACCTTGTCGCTGGTGCGCGAGTCGCCGAGGAACACCGAGACATGCGTGGCCTCGTCGGCCTCGTAACCCAGAGACTCCCGGACCACGTCGATGGGCAGGAGCGCCATCGAGCTGTCGAGGCTCTGGGCGCCGGTCCCGAGGACCCCGGACAGCCGCGCGAGGCCGGCCACGATCTCGCCGTTCTTGTCCATCATCGTGTAGACGACCTTGCCCCCCATCTCGACCCCGAGATTGTCCGCCAGCTTCTTCCCCAGGATGATCCCGGGGTCCTTGCTGGTCTGGAACATCTCGCCTTCCTTGAGCCCCTCGAGGAACGAGAAGGTCTCCTCCGTCTCGGCGGTGGGGTCGTAAGCGATGAGCGCGCCACCGAAGGAGTCGGTGGCGGTGCTGAGCATGATCTGCCCGTTGATGCGCTCCACGACCGTCTCCACATCGGGGTCAGCCTCCGCGAGGGTGCGCAGCTCACCGATCCCGGTGACCGTCTTCTTCAGCGACGGCTGCTCGAGATAGTCCGGGTGCTGGAGCCTCACGTGACCGCCGCCGAGGCGGGCAGCCGTGTCGATGAAGTCCGCCCAGGAGCGGTCCTGCATCGCCGTCATGAGGATGGCCAGGAAGCCACCAAACGCGATGGAGATGAGGGTGAGGATGGTGCGGCGCTTCTGTCTCCAGAGGTTCCGCCAGGCGATGTTTGCGAGCTTCATCGTGCAATCCCTCCCTTCACCGGTGACGCATGGCTTCGACTGGACTGATCCAGGCGGCCTTGATTGCGGGGTAGAGGACGGCCATCCCGACGATGACCACGAGCATGATCACGGGCCCGGCGAGGACGGAGGGCTCGTAGATGCCGTACCAGATCTTCCGCATCGACACGCCCATGACGTTCATCCCTCCGACGTTCCCGAAGTCGATGCCCTTGTTGGACAGCCACCACATGCCAGGCAGCGCAGCGGCGAACCCGATGGCCATGGCGGTCATCGTTTGGATGGCGGCTTCGATGAAGATCACGAAGAGCACCCGGAGCGGGCCCGCCCCGATGGCCTTCAGCACGCCGAACTCCTTGATGCGCTCGAAGACCGCCATGAGCATGGCGTTGAGCACGAGGATCCCAACGGCGACGTAGATGATGAAGTAGAGGATGTAGATGATGCCGTTCACCGAATCGAGCATCTGCGCGATGATCGGCATCAGCTGCTTCCAGTTCTTCACCTCGAGGTCCTCCCCGACGGCAGCGGCGACCGCGTCCCCCGCTTCAGCCGCGGAGGCGGTGCGCGGGCGGCTCACCACGATCTGGTGGGCGCCGGTGGGCATCACCATCAAGTCGCGGAAGGCGTCGTCGACCATGTAGATGGTGGCGCGGTCCGTGGCCTCGGCGACGCTGCCGAGCACGCCCACCACCTCGTACAGGTCGTTGGCCATGGACCCGTCGGTCGCCTGACTCAGCAGCAGGACCTCCGAACCAGGCTCCACCGCCAGGGTGCGGGCCAGGTGCTTGCCCACCACGACCCCCTTCGGATTCGCGGGGTCGAGCCAGGCGCCCTTGGCCACCTTGCCGGCGACCTTGCAGACCTTGAGGTCGCGCTCGACGTCGACGGCGCGAAGCATGATGCCCGCGCTGAACTCGCCGGATGCAGCCAGTCCACCGCCGAGCAGGCGCGCCGCGGACGGGTACCCCTCGAGGGCGTCGAGCTTGGCGGTGACGGCGTCAGGGTCCGGAATGGCGGTGTAGATGGAGGGCGTCTCGCGATAGCCCTCCGCGTGGATCTGCACGTCGCCGATCTCGAGCTGGGTGATGTCCTCCTCCATCGCGCGGAGGTACCCGGGGATCAGCCCGGCGTACAACAGCTCGACGAAGAGGGCGAAGGCCATGGCGGCGATGGTGACGACGCTGCGGCGTCGATTCCGCAGGACGTTCCTCCACGCCATCTTGAAGACGTTCATCGATTCGTCTCCTGGTCAGAAGTCACGGGCGACCTCCCTCGTTGGGGGGTGGGACAGACGGCAGGCCCGTCTGGGAAGTGGACAGAGAGGCTTCGGCGGCGATGCCCTCGACGAGGATGTCGGCGAGCAGCTCGGCGTGGCGAGGCAAGGAGAGTCCGAAGCGGCGGTCGGCGTCCCCGAAGTTTCCCGACACGTAGACGAGGCTGAGGAGGACCTGACCTCGCTCGCGGATGTCGTCCTGCGTCCAGGCGTGGGGAGCGTTGGCCTCGTCGATCAACGAGCTGATGAAGGACAGCTGGAGCTCGGTGGTCTTCACTCCGAGGACCTCGTCCATGTCCTCGAGGGCCGCCATGAGCTCGGCGTCGCCGGACAGCAGTCGCGAGAGAAGGGGCAGCTCCGCGCTCATCTGGAGGGCGATGGTCAGCCAGAGCTTGAGGCGCTCGGCGGCGGGGCGCTCCTGCTGGAGCAACGGCTGAAGCTTGCGCGCGTACTGGACCTTCTCTTCGGTGATCGCAGCGACGAGGAGCTCGGCCTTGTTGGTGAAGTAGAGATAGACGGTGCCCTTGGCGACGTGAGCTGCGCGGGCGATGGCGTCGATGGAGGAGCGTCGGTAGCCGTAGAGCACGAACTGCTCGGTGGCGACGCGAAGGATCCGGCGGCGCTTGCGGGCCTTCGGATCGTCCTCGGAGGCGTCGTCGGCCATGGCGTCGATGACCCGCGACATGGTGGCGAGATCGGTGGATCCGTCGTGCTCGGCGACGGCTTTGCGCAGCTTGTCTCGGGTCGGGCTAGTCACAATGACCGTATACGCCGGTTCGGTCATTCCGTGCACTGACGGATGTCAGGGGGGTGTGCCCATGGGGCCAGGCCGGGGAGACATCGGCCCAAGCAGAGCGGGGGGCCCGAGCCGAAGCCCGGACCCCCCGCGTCTGCGGTGTCGAAGGTCGACTAGTTGCCCATCAGGGTCGCCCAGTCCTCCATCGCGCTGTTGCTGCAACCGAACTTGGTGTGACCATTGCCGAGCGACTGCTCGACGATGATCTGGGCGCAGGAGCAGCCCGCCATGTCGGAGTAGGTCCAGCCAGCAGCGCCGTTGTTGCCGTTGCCGTTGTTGCCGTTGCCGTTGCCGTTGCCGTTGCCGTTGCCGTTGCCGCTCTCCCCCTGGGTGAAGGAGCCGTCGTTGTTCACGTCCTCGGCGGCGTCGTACATCCAGCGGTTGCTGCCCAGGCTCTGGCTCGGCACGCCGGCGGCCCAGTCATCGACGAGGGTCTCGGCGCAGTAGTCGTTGCCGTCGTCCACGGTGTCGTTGTCGTCGTCGGGGTCGACGCAGTCCGCCAAGGCGTCGCCGTCGAAGTTCGGGAAGCCCTCGTCGATGGCGACGTCGCAGTTGTTGTCCTGGCCGTCGCAGACCTCCAGGTTGCCCGTGAAGTTGGCGGCGTCGGCATCGTCACAGTCACCCTCGCACTCGGTCTGGGCGTCGCCGTCGTCGTCGATCTCGTTCCAGGGGAGGATGCCGTCGCAGTTGTTGTCCTCGCGGTCACAGAGCTCGGCGGCTCCGGGGTACGAGTAGGACGCAGCGTCGTCGCAGTCACCCTGGCACTCGGCGAAGGTGTCGCCGTCGTCGTCGAGCTCCGTGGCGGGCACGATGCCGTCGCAGTCATCGTCGATGGCGTTGCAGGTCTCCGGGGCACCCGGGAAGATCGTGTCGTTTGCGTCGTTGCAGTCGCCCTCGCTGGCGCAGAAGGTGTCGCCGTCGGCATCGTTGGCGATGTCGAGCGGGCACACGTCGCAAGCGTCGCCGAACAGGTCCCCGTCCGCGTCGGCCTGGTCGGAGTTGGAGTCCCACACGCAGTTGTCGATGTCGTTGCAGACGGCGTCGCCGTCGTCGTCACCGGACGCATCGTCGCCGAGGCAGATGTCCGAGCAGTTCGGCACGGAGTCGCCGTCGTCGTCCGCCTCGGTGGCGGGGATGATGCCGTCGCAGTCGTTGTCCAGGCCGTCGCAGACCTCGGGCGCACTCGGGAAGACCGACGCGTTGTAGTCGTCGCAGTCGCCGTCTTCGGCGCACACGCCGTCGGCGTCGAGGTCGTTGCAGGGAGGCTCGATGATGCCGTTGCGCGCGTTGAACACGTATCGGCCGAGCACAGTGCTGTTGAGGCTGTTCTGGATGAGCGAGGTGTTCGCGGGGCCGCTGTCGAGGAAGGCGCCGTTCACGTCCGAGCCGGCGAGCTCGTAGAAGGTGCCGGCGTCGCCGGTGCCGTTGGAGTAGCCCACGCGCGCGGCGTTGCCACCGAGGCACTGGAAGTTGCCGCCCGAAGCCTGACCGGCCTCCCACTCGATGGAGTCGTAGTTGAACTCGATGTCGAAGTTGTCCGGGCCGGTGTCCGCACGCTCGATGAGGATGACCTGGAACGAGTTGCGGACCTGGCGGGCCGAGGTGCTGGAGTAGCAGTCGACGTTGACCCAGGTGGCGCCCCAGGCGTTCTGTCCGTCCACGGTGCCCCAGCCGTAGCGCACGGGGTCGCCGGCGCTGCGCGTGTCCACGTCACCGAAGAAGGGCGCGATGATCTGGCGGCCGGTCGAGGTGAGATTGAAGGGGGTGTACGTGCTCAGACGCTGGTCGAACGTGATGTTGCCGTTGTTGTTCACGTAGGCCGAGTTGAACACCAGGCCGAAGAAGTCGACGTTGAAGCCCAGGGGCACGAGCCCGGTGGAGCCGTCGTCGTTCCGGTTCAGGGTCTGGCTGTTGAAGCCGGGCCGGATCGCCGCCGCACTCGCAGTGCTGGCGACCAGAAGGGCGGCCAATGCCAGCCCAGTACAGATCGTTCTCTTCATCTTCTTGAACTCCTCTCGGGGGCTCGGTCCCCCAATGTTCGGGTGTTAGCAGCGCCCGCTGTCTCAGCACTGTCTCAGTAGGCATTTCGTTGCGCTGGGTCAGGAGAAGTCGCCGCGCCAGAGTCGTGACTCTTCGCGCTCAGGCTCGGGCCACCGCTCCCAGCCCCGATCTAGAATCCGTTCCCCACTTAGGACTGGTTCAGCGATTCACCCGTGGTGACCTTCGAAGCAAGCTCTGACGGGGCGGCGCCAGACGCCGTCGACCGACGTTCGGGAGGGGGTCCCCATGGGACTCGACCCGGTCGGTCGCGAGTCTGGCTGGCGGCCCTCGCCTCCCTCGTCCTGTACGGCGTCGTGGCTGGGTTCACGCTCCACGAGATCGGTCTGTCCCCCGACACGGTCAGCGCCTGGGCCACCGATGCACCGCATCGCACGGTGCTGTGCGTGCCGGCGGATGCGTCCGAGGGGCTGCAAGTCGCCGCGGACCCCACGACGGCAGATCGCGAGAGCGTCCGCGCACCCCTCGAGTCCAGCGAGCGCTCCTCGTCCCTCGGGCCACTGGGGCTGCACCTGCGGCCGCACACGTACCGGTTGACCGTGAGCGTCTTCTGGGTCGAGTTTCCGTGGATGAAGAACGACTACACGGCCGGGTGGACGGACCTTCCCGCGCATCTCGCGTGGACGGTGGCCCGGTCGCCCCGCGCGGGGCAGGCAGTCCACTTGGTCCTGGGTGGCCTCGTCGTCCTCGTGTGCTGCCTGTTCGCTGGACGACTCGCGGGGTGGCCCGCGTCCCTGATGGCCGGCGTCTGGCTGGCCACGGACCCCTGGTTCCTGGTCTACAAGCGGCTGGTGGGCGGGCACGAAGTGGTGCTGCAGCTCCTCGCGGTCCTCGCGGTCAGCCTGCTCGGAGCGGCCT
Source organism: Deltaproteobacteria bacterium (assembly GCA_023954745.1). Taxonomy (GTDB): domain Bacteria; phylum Myxococcota_A; class UBA796; order UBA9615; family UBA9615; genus JAGSHC01. Next base: position 8,583 of record JAGSHC010000264.1, read on the forward strand.
ACCTGCGCCGGCGCCCCGCGCTCCTCTACGCAGCCATGTTCGTGTGCGGGCTTGGACTGCACGTCAAGCCCTCCTTTGCCGCCGTGGTCGCGGGAATCGCAGTCGGCGTGGGCGTCGCTGGGAGCGGGGTCTGGCGCGGCCGCCCCGGCGTGGGACGCACGGTCGCCGTGGCTGCACTC
>JAGSHC010000111.1 GCA_023954745.1 Deltaproteobacteria bacterium
AACCTCCAGCATTGGGCCGAGGGCTCGAAGGGCGCCCCGGCCCACCGGATTCCCCGCCGTCGCGGCGAGGGCTCTCGCAGCGAGGCGGCCGGGCCGACTCAGTAAGTCGCGCTCCCGCCGGCCCGGGACCGGCGCCCGCGTCTGGACCCGACGAAATCCCGCCGAGGTCGCGAGGTCGGTCCAGCCCAGGCTCCCCCGAAGAGTGATTCCGCCGTATGGAACTCCGAGGGCGCGGCGCACGATCTCGTCGGCGGCCGCGCGTGGCAGCAGTCCGAGGCCAGGGACGCCCACGTGGGGCTCGGGGAGCACGCTGAAACGATTCGGGGTCGCGATGTAGGCGTACCCGTCCTTGTCGAGGACGCGGAAGACTTCGTTCAAGCTCGCTTCCGCATCGCGGGCATGCTCCAGCACGTTGGCGGCGATCACGACGTCGAAGGAGTTTCGGGAGAGCGGGAGCGACTCCGCGTTGCCACAGATCAGCGTGGCCTCGATGCCGCGGGCGCGCAGGACTGCCCGCGCAACGACCAGCCACCGCAGAGCGACGTCGACCCCCACAAGCTCCCCCGCTCTGGCTCCGAGGGAGGGAAGCCAAGCGCCGGCTCCGCATCCGAGGTCGAGGACTCTCGGCGACTGTCCGAACCGCGGTACGTCGTGCTGGAGTCGCTCGAGCCGGTCCTCTGCCCGGGCGGGCCCCAGCTCGAGCATCCCACGCCGATATCCCGAGGCCAGCCCGGGGGGGACCTCGGGAGTGAGGGAGAAGTACAGATCGACCAGAGCAGCTGGAGAGAGCCCCTCCCCCTCCCGCGCCAGTCGCTCCGCCTTCTCACGATCTTCGTCCAACGCGATGTAGGGGTCGGGGTGGACGCGAAGGTCCGGGATCCCCGCCACAACGGGCCACTGGGCTCCACAGCCGGTGCAGGGAATGCTTCCCGCCGATGTCTGCGGGAGAGTCGAGGCGCAGCGAGGGCAGGACAGCTCCACGCGGCAAGGATATCCGGTGAACTACCTGCGACAATGGTCCCATGGCCCCCGGCACCTCGACGGTGCGCACGATCCTGGGCAACGCGGGCTGGTTGGTGCTGGCCGAAGTCCTGGGTCGATTGCTCACGATTGGCGCGATCGCGCACCTCAGCCGACGCCTCGGCCCGGGGCCCATGGGCATGGTGGAGCTCGGACTCGGAATCTTCGGGTTCGTGTCGCTCGTCTCGCTGGGTGGAGTCGAGGTGCTCGCCACGCGACGTACCGCTCGCACCGCGTCAGGGCTGGGTCGCCTCGCCACGACCCACGCGGCGGTGGCCTGGATCTGGACGCTGCCGGCGCTGGTGGTCGCGGCCGTCTTCCTCCAGGCCTTCGACCACCCCCCCCCCACCACGCTCATCGCGGCGGGAATCGGGGCCGCCGCGATCCTCTCCCCCCTTGGCGTGCGCTTCGCGTTCCAGGGGCGAGAGCGGATGGACGCTCTGGCCCTGGCCTCGCTCCTCGGGCAGGCGGTCTGGGCCTGCTCCGTCCTACTGGTCGTGCGTGACGCGGGCGACGTCGCTCTGATTCCGGCCCTCTGGCTCGCGGGCGAGGTGGCGCGCGTCTCCCTGTCACTGTCGCTCTTCGGGAAGCGATTTGGCCGGATCCAGGGCACTTCACTGCGCGCCGTGAGGGCGTGGATCGTCTCCAGCGCGCCCGTCTCGGTGGGCCGCATCGCCCACGGGCTCGTCTACTTCATCGACGTCCTCGTCTTGGGCCTGTTCGCCCCCTTGGAGGTGGTGGGGCTGTACGCCGTGGGCCTCCGGCTGCCGTTGTTCTTGGTGACGGTGGCTGCCCTCGGCAACAAGGCGTTGTTTCCTTCGTTTGCCCGGTCTGTGGGCGAGGGCGCCCGTGAGGACGGAGCCGCGTTGATGAGGGCCACGATTCCCCTGATGGTCTCGGTCGGCCTGGCAGCGGCGATCACCCTCGCCGTGTCTGGGTCGGCCTTCCTCGGGGTGCTGTTCGGTGCTGCCTACTCCGCCGCCGCTCCCTGGATGGCGATCCTGGTGTTCCGTGGTCCGGTCGCCGGGCTCAGCGGGCTGTACCGAATGACGCTATGGACCTCGGACCCTGGGGCGGAGGCGCGAGACGCGGTGCTCGCGACGGCTCTGATGATCGCTCTTCTCTTTGTCCTTACGCCAGGGTTCGGACCGGCCGGCGCTGCAAGCGCGATGTTGTTGGGCGAGCTGGCCTATCTGCTCCTGTACCGGCTGCACAGCGGCCGGTTCCTCGGGGCGCTCCGCCTACCGACCCCGTGGGCCGTCCTCCAGGTGCTCTGCCTCGGCGGGTTGGGCGCCTGGGCCTGGTGGGTCTCGGGCCAGTCCGAAGTCATGACGATGGTGACGGCGCTTCTCGCCGGCGCGGTCTTCGGGTTCCTTCCGCTGCTCCCGCAGGTGCGCGCGCTACGAGCGGCGCTTCGGCGCCCCTGAGGCGGACAGTGCTCAGGTAGCGGAGCCATTCAGTCGGCGCCGCACGCGTCGCGCAATCTGTAGATACGCCGGGATCACGACGGCCTCGGACCAGTTCGCCTCCCAGGCCGCCCGCGCCGACACGCCCTGGCGTCGTCGCAACCCCTCGTCCTGCTGCATCCGGCCCATGGCGGAGAGCAGCTCTGCGGGTGTGGAGAACAGCTCGCCTCCCTGGGCGGTGGCGATGAGCTCGGGGAAGGGGCCGATGTCGCGGGCGATCACCGGAGTCCCATCGCGGAATGCCTCCGCGAGGATGATCCCGAAGGTCTCGAAGCAGACCGAGGGCACGATCAGCGCCAGGCAATCGCGGTAGTAGCTCCGCAGGCGCGCCGACTCGACCCACCCGAGGAAGTGCACGTTGTCGAGCCCCTCCCCTGCTGCCCTCAAGGCGTCTTCGTGCGAGCCACTCCCGGCGATCAGCAAGTCCGCGTCGGGGTAGCCGGCCATGGCGGGGATCACGTCGTCGAGCCCCTTGATCGCCTCGAGCCGACCCACGTAGAGGAAGTACGGCCGTGAGTGAGCCGCGCCGCCGGCCACCTCGCCGTCCTCGCGATCGGGCAGACCGTAGGGGAGGACGGTCATGGGCTTCGGGAAGCCGAACTCGCGGTGCTTGTCGGCCGAGAACTGCGAGATGGCCAGGAACTCGTGCACGTGGTCGAGGGCGCGGCCCAGAGCCCCGGTGCTCCGCCAGAGCTGCGGCGGGCGCCGATGATGAGCCGTACACCGAAGGCATTCGCGTGAGGGACAGGCTTCCCGGCCGTGACGCCACAAGACATGGGTCGGACAGACCAGCCAGTGCTCGTGGGCCATGTACAGCTTGACTACGTCGGGGCCACCGACGGAGAGGAGCCCCGGCCCACCCACCAGGGAGACATTGTGGAAGTTGATGACGTCAAAGCGCCCCGCCTCGACGATCTGCTCAATGCGCCGCCGGTGCACCGTCGGCCGGCCCAGCTGATGAGTCATCAGCGCCGCGACCGATGGAAGACGAGAACGGAGCCGATGCACGGTCAGCCCCTCGGGTTCCTCAAGGGGGAGTGGTTCCTCGCCATCGCTCAGGGTGCGCCACGCGTCGACGTCGCAGATGACCTCCACCTGGTGCCCTGCGCGGACCAGCCCATGGCAGAGCCGACGGATCGCGATGGCATCCCCACCGAAGTGATGCGGCGGATAGAACGTGGTGATCATGCAGAAGCGCAGGACGACCTCCAGCGGCGCGGCCGCGAGGCTGTCGGGCCGGCGTCTATAGTAACGCCACGAACCGGCGCCCACGGCGCTGGCAGGAGTGTGGTTGATGGAGGAGGTCGTGATCATCGGGGGCGGTCCGGCTGGGCTTACCGCCGCCTGGGAACTCGACAAGCTGGGGCGCCAGGACGCCCAGGTCTTCGAGAAGGACGGCATCGTCGGCGGGATCGCGCGCACGGACGTGTACAAGGACTACCGCTTCGACATCGGTGGCCACCGCTTCTTTACAAAGGTGACAATCGTCGAGGACATCTGGAACGAGATCCTCGGGGATGAGCTGCTGACGCGGCCACGCCTCTCTCGCATCTTCTACAAGAGCACCTTCTTCGACTATCCCCTCAAGCCCCTCAACGCGTTGGGGGGGCTCGGGCTCGTCGAGTCTGCGCGGGTCGGGTTCAGCTTCCTGTATGCGCAGGTCTTTCCCATCCGGGACGAGCGCACGTTCGACCAATGGGTGACCAACCGCTTCGGTCGGCGGCTCTTCGAGATCTTCTTCGAGACCTACACCGAGAAGGTATGGGGGATCCCCTGCAGCGAGATTGGCGCCGACTGGGCCGCGCAGCGGATCAAGAATCTCGACCTGGTTCAGGCGGTCAAGGCTGCGGTCTTTGGGCAGAGGGCGAAGAACAAGGGTGAGGTCATCACGACCCTCATCGAACAGTTTCAGTACCCCCGCCTGGGCCCCGGGCAGATGTGGGAATCCTGTCGCGACCAGCTCGCCGAGAAAGGAATCCCGACCCACATGGACACCGAGGTGGTGCGACTGGAGCGCGACGGAACACACATCGTCGCGGCCATCGTCCACGATGCTGCCGGGGAACGACGCGTTCCCGGGGGGCACTTCATCAGCTCGATGCCGATCCGCCAGCTGGTGGGCGCCATGGACCCCCCGGCACCTCCCGAAGTGCAGGCCGCCGCTGCGTCCCTCAAGTACCGGGACTTCCTCACGGTCGTCCTCATTGTGAAGGACCCCGAGCTCTTCCCGGACAACTGGATCTACATCCACTCTCCCGAGGTACGCCTGGGCCGCATCCAGAACTTCAAGAACTGGAGTCCCGAAATGGTCCCGGACCCGAGCACTTCGGCGCTGGGGCTCGAGTACTTCGTGAACGTCGGCGACGACCTGTGGTCCATGGACGACGCAGACCTCGTCGCCCTCGGGACGAAGGAGTGCGACCTCCTCGGCCTCGTCGACGGCTCCAAGGTCATCGACGGATGCGTAGTCCGGATGCCCAAGGCGTATCCCGTCTACGACCAGGACTATCAAACGACCCTCGATGTGCTCCGGGGATGGCTCGACCCCATCGACAACCTGCAGCTCATCGGTCGGAACGGCCAGCACCGGTACAACAACCAGGACCACTCGATGCTGACGGCGGTCTACGCCGCACGCAACATCGCTGCGCAGGGCCGCTACGACCTCTGGTCGGTCAACGTCGAGGAGGAGTACCACGAAGAGGTCCGCGGCTCGGAAGCGGCCGGCGCCACCGGCGACCGCATGCTCCCGCAGCGCGTGGAGGAGCCCGCGGCGGTGGCCATCCTCCGGCGGGCCTACGCCCGGTACGACACCGTCGCCCTTGGGGCGGCGGTCTCGGTGGTCGGGGCCCTCGCCCTCTTCGTATTGACGGCGGTACCGGTCGCGCGAGGGGTCGTGGTCGAGGGCATGATCCTGAGCTCTCTTGCCGCGTATCTGCCGGGCTACTCCGTGAGCTGGGCCGGTGCGGTCTTCGGGGCCGCGGCTGGCGCGCTCGGAGGCTTTGCCTTCGGATGGGTCCTGGCGACGGCCATCAACGCCTTCGTGCGCTGGCATGGCATGGCGCTCCTTCGCCGACTCGAGCATCTGGCCGCCCTCGACCCAGACCACGGAGCAAGCCCATGACTCGGGATCCCGAACTCGCGCTGATCCACTCCGCCGTGGCGCGCCTGCGCGCGGGAGTCCTCGCCATCGTCTTTGGGGGGGTGGGAGCAGCGGGGTTGTTCCTCGCGACCGCGCTCCTGCTTCTCCAGGGCGGAGAGAATGTGGGGCAGCATCTGAGCCGTCTCGCCTGGTACCTGCCGGGCTACAGCGTGAGCTGGGGTGGGGCACTTCTCGGGGGGGGCTATGGGCTCCTCCTCGGTGGGGCGCTCGGATGGATTTGCGCGTGGACCTACAACCAGGTCGCGCTGTCCCGAGAAGGTCGCTGAACCCGGGTCCATGAGCACTCTGTCCGTCTCGGTCCTGGTCGCGTCGGTCGCAGGCGATGGGAGCCTGAGTGCCCTGCTGGCCTCCCTGCGCGCGCAGGTCGACCACGAGGTCGTCGTGGCGGACCGGACTGGTGGGGGTGATGGGCCCAAGGAAGGCGTGGCCTGGGTCGACGCGCCCCCGGAGACCTCGATCCCAGCGCTCCGGTCCCTCGCACTGAGTCACGCGACCGGCGATCTGGTCGTCGTCGTCGAGGACCACTGCATCGCGCCGCCCGGATGGCTGGAGCGTCTCGTGGCCCCTCTGCGCTCCCACCCCGACGCCGTGCTCAGCGCGGGCCCCGTCCGGGACGTCCTCGACGGCTCACCGACGGACCGGGCGGCGTTCTTGTGCGACTACGCGCCGTTTCTGCCTGGCGGCCTTCTCGCTCCCCCTCCCGGAATGAACACGGCCTACCGCGCAACGGCCCTGCGGGAGGCGCTCGACTCCATCGATGGGGAGACCTTCTGGGAGGGGCCGGTGCACCGACGGCTCGCTCGGCGGGGCACCCTGGCCCGAGCGGACGATGCGGTCCTTGGCCACAGCAAGGCCTTCCCCATGCCGTTGGGGGTGGAGCAGCGGTACCTCCAGGGCCGGCACTTCGGCGCCTGGCGCACCCAGGGCTTGCCGGCGAGGGCGCGGACCGTGGTCGCCGGAGCCTCTCTGGGGATGGCGCCGCTGCTCACCGCCCGCACGCTCCGAGCAGGGCTGCGCGGGGGCGCGTCCGATGTGGTGGGGCTGACGCCGTTGGTCGCGCTGCTTCACCTCGCGGGCACGGTTGGCGAAGCCGTAGGCGCCCTCCTGGGGGGCGGCGACGCGCTGGGGAGGATCGTGTGACGAGCCTTGCTGTCGCCGTAATTTCGCTCGCCGGGCCGGCGGCGGCCGCGAGCCTGGTGCAACACCTCGAGGCGGAGACCGGAGGCCAGGTACGCCTGTCGGTCTTGACGTCAGAGCTGGGCTCCGTCCCGCAACGACGTGCGCAAGCACTCCGGGAAGCGCAGGAGGAGGCGGTGCTGCTCCTCGAGGACACCGTGCGACCCGCCGGGGGCTGGCTCGACGCGGCACAGGTGGCCCTGCAGAACGAGTCGCTCGCTGCGGCCTCGGGACCGGTGCGATGCGCCCCCACCCTCGGAGCGCGAGGGCGAGCATGGGCGCTCCACGAGTACGGGCCTGCGATCGGGGCGGGGACCGGCGAGCGAGACACGCTGCCGGGGCATCTCCTCTTGCTGCGACGCGAACCGGTCCTCGCCGCGTTGGGCGCCTCCGACGGGCTCCGGGAAGACGTCATCTTCCCCGCGCTGCGGGAGTCCGGGTGGCGATGTCAGCTCCTGCATGGTCTCGCTGGCGAGATCGTGGCTACAGACCCCCGTGGCGCGAGCATGCGGGGCCAGTTTGGTCATGGACGGGGGTGGTCGGCCCGAGAATCGTCCCGGAGCGGCTGGACCCGGCGGCAGAGGGTCCTCCGGTTGGCCGCGTGGCCGGCGGTGGCCGCCATGCACGCATCTCGCTCGATGCACGGGCCACTCAGCCCCGGAATCGTCATGCAGATCGGTGCCCTGAGTGCAGCGTGGGCGCTGGGAGAGGGCGTGGGAGCCGTGCTGGGCGCAGGGGCGTCGGAGGACCACTGGGCGTGAGCGAACTCCATGTGGCCATCGATGGTGCGTGTTGGTGGAACGACCGGGGCTTCGGTCGCTTCACGCGAGAAATCATCACCGCCCTCGCCGCCCGGACCGAAGGGATCCGGTACTCGATGGTGCTCGAGCACGAGGCCCCCGCCGGGAGTCCCCTGCCCGCCCCTCCGTCTGCGCTGCAGCTGGTGACCGCCGGCACCCGGCCCATGGCGGACGCCACGGCAGGGTCCGGCGCTCGGTCCATCTCCCACATGCTTCGCATGGGGAGGGCCTTGGGCGCACTTCGGGCCGACGTCGTGTTCTTTCCCGCCATCTACAGCTGGGTTCCAGTCCACCCCAGTCGTCCGTCCGTCGTCACCGTGCACGACGCGATTCCGGAGCGCTTTCCCCGCTTGGTCTTCCCCCGACGGCGCAACGAGTGGCTCTGGCGCCTCAAGTCCGGCGCCGCGCGACGGAAGGCAGCTCGGGTCCTGACCGTGTCTCAGGCCTCGGCTGACCAGCTCGTCGAGGTGCTTGGTGTGCGAAGAGAGCGCATCGATGTCACCTCGGAGGCCGCCGATCCCGTGTTCACTCCTCGGGTCGTCGCGCACGGTGATCTGCTCCAGCCCTTCGGGCTCCCCAGTCGCCCATTCTTCCTCTACGTGGGCGGGTTCAATGCCCACAAGAACGTCCCGCTGCTCCTGGAGGCCTTCGCTGCTGTGCCTGGAGAGCCCTGTCTGGTCCTCGTCGGGGACACCTCCGGTGAAGGGTTTCATGACGATGTTCCCGCGCTGCGGCGGTGGCTGGGCGACCGTCCCGACGTCGCGAGGCGGGTGGCGCTTCCTGGCTGGCTGCCCGACGATGAACTCGTGAGCCTCTACTCCGCTGCCACCGCCCTCGTGATGCCTTCCCTCGCTGAGGGATTCGGGCTCCCGGCCATCGAAGCCATGGCGTGCGGCTGCCCAGTCATCTGCTCCGACCGCACCAGCTTGCCGGAGGTCGTCGGGAGCGCAGGGTTGCTCGTGGACCCCACCGACAAGGCGGCCCTCGCGGCGGCAATGGCGCGCGTGCTCAACGAGGTCGGGCTCACGGAGCGTATGTCGTCCGACGGGGTGCGTCGCGCGGCCACCTTCACCTGGGATCGGGCAGCGGCCATGGCAGAGACCAGCCTGCGACGCGCCTCGGAGAGCAGCTGATGCGCGCGATCGTCACGCTGCACTCGGTCGACGAGACCGGCTCGGTCCTCTCGATCCGACCGTCGGAGTTGGAGTCGCTCCTCGACGCCATCGAGAAGGCCAGGCACGAGGTGGTGTCACTGGGCGAGCTTCTGACGCAGCCGGGGCGTCCCGACCGCATCGCCGTGACCTTTGACGACGCCCTCGCCAGCGTGGCCGAGGAGGGGCTTCCGATCCTCGCGCGTCGTGGGTACCCAGCGTCTGTGTTTGTGGTGACCGATCGGGTTGGACGGGACAACGCGTGGCCAGGCCAGCCCGCCGGAATCCCGGACATGCCGAGCATGGGCTGGGGCGAGCTGCAGGCCCTCGCGGAGGCAGGGTGGGAGATCGGGTCGCACACCCACACTCACGCGAAGCTCACGCGACTCTCCGAGGCCGCCGTGCGCGCGGAGATTGCGCAGGCTCACGCCGTGGTCGAGCGGGAGTTGGGTCTCAGCCCAACGTTCTTTGCGTACCCTTACGGGGCCGTGAACGACACCGTGCGACGCGTCGCGGGCGAGTTTCATCGCTTCGCGGTCGCGGGTCGCCTCTCCGCCCTCGACAGCGCCCTGGACCACCCCCTCGAGCTCCCCAGGCTCGATGGGTTCTATCTGCGATCGGCGCGCGTGCACCGCTGGTTCGGCTCGGCCCTCTTCGACGGGTGGGTAGGGCTCCGGCGGAGGGCGCGTGAGGCCCGCAATGGAAGACTCACGCCGTGAGGCTCACGATCGTCGTGGGCGTGCAAGGTGGGGCCGACCTCCTGCCCGAGTGGGTACGCTCCATCGAGGGCCAGCGAGTGGAGGGTGTCGAGGTGCTTCTGGTGTGGGCGTCGGGCGACGAGGCCTGCGCCTCGGCATGCCGGCGGGTCGATTCCGATTGGGTCCGTCTGGTGGAGGGGCCTCGGGGCGCTCTGATTCCAGGCCTGTGGTCCCATGGAATCGTGGAGAGCGACTCCGAGCGGGTCGCGATCACCGTGCACCACTGTGAGCCGGGCCCTCATTGGGTTCGCGGACTACTCGACGCCGACCTGTCGCGGCATGTTGGGGTCGGAGGGCCCATCGCTCAGGCTCCCGGGAGCGACGGCGTCTCGTGGGCTGTCTATCTCCAGCGCTATGCCCCGTTCTCCCCAGGGGCGGTAGGCGCCAGCCCGCGCCCCGCCGACGAGATCGCGGGAGACAACGCCCTCTATCGGCGCGACCGCCTCGCCGCCGTTCCCGAGGCGTGGTCCGGCGGCTTCTGGGAGCTGGACGTGCATCGACGGTTGCGTGAGTTGGGGGGCACTCTGGGTTTCGATCCAGCGCTCCTGGTCACCCATCGCAACGGCTACACCCCTCTCGGGTTCAGCGAGCAGCGACTGCGTCACGGGTTTCTGTTTGGTGCCGGTCGGGCCCGCCGCCTTCGCCTCGTCCAGCGCATCGGATACCGGAGCCTTTCGCCGGCGATCCCCTTCTTGTTTGGTCGCAAGGTCTTTGCCCGCGCCCTGGCGCACGGCCCTGCCCGGCCCCACCTCCTCCCTGCCCTTCCATGGCTCCTCTTGTTTCTCTGCGCCTGGTCGCTCGGTGAGGGGTTGGGCGCGAACCGCCCGGTGCGGAGGGCTGCGTGAGCGCTCGCGCGATCTTGGTGGGCGCTGGGCTCATGGGCCGCTGGCACGCTCACGCGATCGGGAAGGCTGGTGGCCGAGTCGTGGCGGTGGTCGACTCCGATTTGTCAGCGGCCATGGCGCTGTCCGACCTCGCGGGAGGCGTCGCGCTGACCTCCCTGGCGGATGCCCTCGACCGCCACGCCACCGTCGTTCATGTCTGCACCCCCTCCGCCGCGCACGTCGACCAGGTGAGTTCTGCGCTCGAGGCGGGCGCCCACGTGGTGGTGGAGAAACCAGTCACCGACGCAAGGCGAGACACCCGCGCGCTCTGCGACCTCGCGGATGCGCGAGGGCTCTCCTTGACCCCTGTCCTCCAGTTCGGGTGGCAGCCCTGGACCGAGCGCGTCCCGGACCTCGGTGAACTCACCTCTCTGCGACACGACATCTGTTCGGTGGGCGGGGAGGGTCTCTCCGAGCACGCGCGCACACACCTCGCCTGGGGTATCGCCTGGCATGGTCTCGGTCTCGCGCAGCAGTTCCTGCCGGGCGGGCTCTCCGGCATCGACTGGAGCGTCTCGCGTCCCGCGGCCGGGGAGATCGTGGCTCTGGGCTCGGGCCCGGGGCCGGTCTCCCTGAGCGTGAGCTTGCGGGGGCGCCCGCCACGAAACGAGCTCGTCCTCGTCGGGACGCGCGCCACGCTTCGGGCCGACCTGTTTCATGGATTCGGCACGGTGGAGGGCTCGGGCGCCAGCAGGACGGACAAGGCCCTCCGACCGTTCCGGCAAGCAACGGGGGCGCTCGCCGGAGCAGCGACGAACCTCGGGCGGCGGGCGTTGTCGGGCGAGCCAGCGTTCCCGGGGCTGAACGCACTGATCGAGGCGGTCTACAGACATGCGGCGGGTGACGGTCCGCCCCCGATGTCCACCGCGACGCTCCTCGCCATCGCGGACGCCGCGGATGCTCTGCGTGGAGAGCCGGCGTGAGTCTCCCCAGTTGTTGTGCTGTTCTGCCGGTCCTCGACGGACTCCCCTTCTTGCGGCGCTCGCTGCCGCCTCTCATCGCCCTCGTCGGCCAGGACCTCACCGAGGTGGTCGTGGTGGATGACGGGTGCGCGGATGGCTCCGCTGCCTACGCCCGGGCCCTCGGCGCGCGGGTCCTCGCCACCGAGGGCCGCACGGGACCTGCCGCGGCGAGGAATCTCGGTGTGGCCTCCTGTCAGGCGGAGGTCGTGTTCTTTGTCGACGCAGATGTCGTGGTGCACCGGGACGCTGTGCGCAGGCTGCGTGAGCGCCTCGCGGACCCGGAGCTCGTCGCCGTGTTCGGTAGCTATGACGACCGGCCCCCGGATGCGGGCTTCTTCAGCCGATGGAAGAACCTGCAGCATCACTTCGTCCACACCCGCGCCCCGGGCGATGCGGGCACGTTCTGGACTGGATGTGGAGCCGTGCGCAGGGAAGCATTCTCGGCGGTGGGTGGCTTTGACGTGGCCCGGTTCCCGGTCCCCTCCGTCGAGGACATCGATCTCGGCTACCGCCTCCGATCGGCCGGAGGTCGTATCGCTCTCGACCCCACGGTCAGGGCGACGCACCTGAAGACGTGGGGGTTCGTGGACCTCGTCCGCACGGACGTGCTTCGGCGCGCGCTTCCGTGGTCCCGGATGCTGCTGTCTCGCGAGGAACCCCGAGACGAGTTGAATCTGGCGAAGGGAGAGAGGGCGCGGGCTGGCCTCGCGGCGCTGGTCGGGCTCACGGCGCTGTCCACCATGGCTCCCATCGTCGGTCTTCTCCTGGCACCGGCAGCAGCCCTGAGCCTGGGCCTGGCGGCCATGGCGAACGCGAGACTGATGGCGCTCTTCATGCGGCGTCACGGCCTGCTGTTCGCGAGCGGAGGACTCGTCTTTCTGCAGGTCTACTATCTCTATGCGGCTGGGGCGTACCTCGTCGCGTGGGCAGAAGCGCGCGTTGCCACGAATCAGTCAGAGCGTCCGGGCGCCTGACCGCCCGTTGGCAGGTCGGGAGGCCCTTGGTAGCCTGTCAGTAACCGTACTTCGGAGAAATGGCTCAATGAAGGTTCGATTCGTATCTCTCATGCCGCTGGCGCTCCTCGCGCTGCTGTCCTTTGGCGTGTTCGCCTGCACCACCAACACCGGGGATCGGGCCTTCAGCACCTCTGACGACGACGACTCCGGCCACAGCGACGGGCACGGTGACGGGCACGGAGGTGCTCATGGTGACGACGATGACTCCGGCCACGGCAGCGCCCATGGTGACGACGACGACGGCGCCCATGGCGACGACGACGACGGCGGCCACGGCAGCGACGACGACGACGGCGGCCACGGCAGCGACGACGACGACGACGACGGCGGCGGCGGCGGTCACTAGAACGACAGGTCCTTCCCCCTTCGCGAGAGGCCCTATGCGTCTTTGTCTTTCCCTCCTCGCCCTCGCAGTGGCTTCGGGCTGTCCGACCGCGAGCACCTCGGACTTCAATCCTCCCGAGGTTCCGGTCCGTGAAGACCCACGGGGCCTGACTACCTCAGGGGAGCCCTGCAACCTCACGACCGGCACGGTGGCGATGCACCCGAGCCTGGACACCCTCGATCTCGACATCGGGGCCATCATCCTGTGGGCGTTCAGGGAAGACACCGTCATCTACAACAACGACTTCCCTGCCTCGGGCGAGCTCGCGTTTCGTGGATTCAACATCCACCGAATCGGCTTCCCCCAGGAGTATCAAGTCTGCATGCCGCCCGGCCGCTACGTCGTTCGCGCGGTACAGGACGTGAATCACAACGGCTTCATCTGCGAGCTGGACGAGTACTGGGGCAGCGTGACCATCGACCACCCAGTGGCTGACCCCGAGGACGCGCGCATCCTGATCGACAAGGTCGTGAGCGAGTCCGATGGCTGCCCCCCAGAGGAGACGGGACTGCCCACTGCCGGCGACTGAGCCTGCGGGCCGTCAGTCGAGCGCGTAGACGTCCACGCCGGCGACGTCGTCCCGGAACAGGATGGTGAGGGCCTCCTCGACCACCGGATAGTCAGCGATGAGGTGCTCCGGAAGCGCCTCCTGCTCCATCACGACGTGGGTGACCCCCAGCTCCCGTAGCCCGTCGACCCCGTCGATGGTGGGGAACTCCTTGAGCTTCTTCTTGAGGGCCCGAAAAGGCTTCGGGAAATAGCTCGAGTAGCCGTTCACCATGGTGCGGCCATGGACTGGGGTCAAGAGCATCCAGGCGGCATCCTGCTCGTAGTCCGCGACGTTCCCCCCATCGCTGAACGGGAGGAACGCGAGCACCGCATCGTGGGGGGTGTTCTGACGGACCCACTCTCCCCACGCTGCATGCGTCTGCTTGGAGGGGACGTCCCGAAGCACTTGCTGTGGGGGCACGATCTCGACCATGCAGAGGAGCGCCAGGACCGCGAACGCGACCCCCGTGATCAGACGGCGCCGACCCCGCGCGGGGTGGAGGCCAGCATCGCCTCCAGACGGGGCCCGACCGGTGAGGCGGTCCTGGAGGGACTGCAGCCCAAACCCTGCGAGGAGAACGACAAACAGCTGGAAGATGACTGCCCAGCGGTTGACTGAACGCACCTTGCCGTAGCCCGGTAGGACCTCGACGACGAGCGCCCAGAGGTTGTTCCCCCCGACCTCGAGCCAGGGGCCCAGGGCCATCGCGTAGGCCAGCAGCGAACCTCCTCCAAAGAACCACGCCCACCGCACCCGCCGGGGGAGCCCGAGCCCCCAAACCAGGCCGAGGAGGGCCAGCAGCACCCGGCCGCTCCCTGGGAAGAACGCCTTCCACCCTGGCTTCTTCGCCACGGGAATGCCCGGGGGAGCCACCGCCTGCTTCCATGGCGTACGCGCGAAGTGGCGTGGCTTGGCCGCCAACTTCCGCACCTTGCTCTCCTTCCGCACGAATCCTGCTTCCTCCTTCACAGTGCGGGTCTGTGCAAGAACCACCGGGGCCACGCAGCCTGCGGCCAGCGCGCCGGCGAGCACCAGGCTGCCCAAGGGGCGCGGGGCGAGGAAGCGCTTCTCGAGGAACAGCCATCCGAGCGCGGCGACGACAATCGCCAGAAAGAGCGCGTACTGAAAGCAGAGCAGGTAGGTGGCGGCGAGGCACAGCCCGACCCGCACTCCCAACCGCCACCCGGGGTCCCGGGTCCAGCTCCAGAGTGCATGGAGCGACGCGACGATGCCGAAGACCGGCACGAGGGGCAGGACCCCAATCTCCTGGTGCGGGAGGGGCAGCATGAGCACCCCCACCCCCGTGACGACCGCCACCAGGCGCCCCAAGCCGAGGGCCTGGAGGAACCGCGAGGTGGTCAATCCGTTGAGGGTCAGGGCGAGGAGCAAGAACAGGTTGTGGCCGAGAGCCGCGGAGCCGGTGGCCAACACCACGGGCGCCATCAGGAGAGATCCGAGAGTGTTCGTCTCCGAGAGAGCGAAGGTGCCGTCGGTGGGAAAGAAGATCGGGGCCTGCCAGTAGCCTTGCAGGCCGGCAGCCAGGCGGTCGGCCTGCCACCAGAAGCTCCAGGCCATGGCGAAGGGGACCGTGGCGACCTTCTCTGTTCCCATGGGCACGGCGGTGGCCATCGCCGTGGGGAGCGGCCAGAGCACCGCGGCCGCAAGGAAGCTGTAGAGCAAGGCCTCCGCAAGGACGTCGCGGAGCCGGGTCGGGGCGCTGGGGCGCGGTTGCAGCATGGGCGCCGGACGCTAGCAGGAACCGCCCTCGAGCCATCCCTCCCATCTCGACTGGCGCTTCGTCGACGTCGCGGACGCGCCATGAGTATGATTCTCACGCGTCTGTGCAGGTTGCCTGCGGCGGCGCGAGGGCGAGAGGACCGCCGGAGAGGGTGATTCGATGATGAGGGGCAGACAGTCCATTCGGAGGGCGGTCTTCGCCGCGCTGCTCGCGGGGCTCACGGGATGCGCCGCGTCTGGCGGCGGAGAGACCAGTGGAATCGGTGCACTGACCTGGGACAGCTACGGCGATCCCGGCACGATGAAGTCAGCGGAGTGGATCCGGTACCGGACCACCTCAAACGTCACGTTCGCGCAGGACTTGACGCTGAACTACTTCGTGATGACCAACGTGAGTGACTTCTGCACCAGCTACCAGGACGCGATCGGCGCGAGCTTCGGGGCGTTCCAAGCCTTCACCGCCGCCCGCCAGCCGTTCGAGTCGGAGGACGACCTCCGCAATCCGCAGGTCTGTGCCCTCACCGTCGACTACTTCAACGCCCTCGCCGACGCCACGGAGCCGCTGACGGAGCCCGGTGCGTTCTACCTGACCTCCTCCATCGGGCTGCAGTCGCCGCCCGGCGACGGCGGGCTCGTCTACGAGGAGGGCGCCCCGGTCGCCGGGACCTACTCGCTGACGAACGACCCCCTCGCCGAAGACGGCGACTTCTTCCGCCTCTTCGCGCGGTTCTATTCGGACAACCCCTACCGAATGATGGCCGACGAGATCGACTGCAGCGACCCCAACTGGGGAGAGGTCTACGACTTCCTCGGGTACCGGGAGTACGTCGCTGAGCCCCGCGCTGACCAGTCCGGGGGTGGGTTGGCGATGAACATCGTCTCGGACACCACCGTCGGGGTTGTGCACGACGATGTCCTGACGGTCGATCGACATCGGGCGTCGGCCGGAACGGTCGACTCGGACGCCGAGTACCTCTTGTGCGATATCTCGACGGATGCCTTCTTCTTGCGGATCTTCGACCGCTAGCTCTCAGCTCCGCTTCCTGAGCCCCAGCGCCTCGAAGAAGGCGCGCACCGGCCTCGCCGCTCCTGGGAACCGGTCTCCGACCTTTCCGTTCTCCAGCTTGAGCACGCCGCGGGGACAGACCGCGGCGCACACCCCGCAGCCAACGCACGATGCGCGGACGATGTTCTCGCCGCGCTGGGCATAGGCCCGCACGTCGATACCCATCTCGCAGTAGGTGGAGCAGTTGCCGCATGAGATGCACTGCCCACCGTTGGTCGTGATGCGGAACCGGCTGAAGAACCGCTGGATGAGCCCCATCGTGGCGGCCATCGGACAGCCGAAGCGGCACCACACACGGCTGCCCATCAGCGGGTAGAAGCCCACGCCAATGACGCCGCTGAACACCGAGCCGATGAAGAAGCCATAGGTCTTGTAGTAGAGGGCCTGGCCTCCGTCCCCCCACCAGGGCCGACCCATCCACTCATGGGCCCACCCGACCCCCGTCACCAGGACGATGAGGACGAGCACACTGTGGATCATCCACCGCTCGATGACCCAGGCGGTCTCTGAGTTGTCGGACAGGTGGCGGAACGGGTCGCCCATGGTCTCGGCCAGGCCCCCGCAACCGCAGACCCAGGAGCAGTACCAGCGCTTGCCGTAGAGGTACGTGAGCACGGGCGTGGCGAAGAAGGTCATCGCCGCACCCCAGAAGATCATGGCCATGCCCAAGGATCCGCCGTTGATCGTCCACCCCTGGCTGAAGGGAAGGAGGTACTCGGGCTTCAGGGGCCAGAAGTATGTGAAGTAGAACTCGGGCTGGTTCATCGCCTTGAGGACGTTCGGAATCAAGAAGCCGAAGCCAAGCTGGAAGAACATCACCGAGGTTGTGCGAACCAACTGGTACCGGTTGTGGCGGTACCGCAGCATCATCCGAAAGCCCATCAGCAAGACCGCGATGGTGTAGAGGAATCCGTAGAGAAACCACTGGTTCGCGGCCGAACCACTCAGGGCGATGGCGAGGGGGTCCAGAAGGCGAATTCCGCCCTCGAGAGGAGCCGGAGCCCAGTAGAGCAAGCAGTAGAACCCGGTGAGGACCACGCCGAGGACCCAGCCAACGACCCCGCGTGCGGTCGTGCCGTTGGTCCACAGCCCGTGGTTCTTGACCCCCCACGTGGTGTCGCGGTACGCGAACCAGAAGTACGAACTCGCGCCGCCGGCAAAGAGCACCACCGAACCCACCAGCGGGCCCCACCCGGTGAGTGTCCCTTCGGGGACGAAGAACGACGCCAGGAAGATGAGGGCCCCGACGGCAGTCAGGAGCGCAGCGGCCTTCTCGGGGCCCTTGAGGCCAGGCTTGCCACCAGTGGAGAGCGCGGGGCGGGGGGACGGACTGCCGATCTGGATGAGGGCGCCGCTCACGCCTGGCTCCTGAACTGGGAGATGATCTCCGCCTCGTTGCGCTTGGTGAACTCGGGGTCGAAGTTGGCGTCGGCCAGGTGGCTCAACACGTAGTCGAGGTCCCGCCGGTCCCGAATCCACTCGTCCCACACCTCGTGTCGATGGCGCAGCCCCATGGCGTTCATCCCCTTCAGCGCGCCGTCCCCGTGCATCACGATGCGGAGCAGGCGGTGCTCTTCGGGGTGCTGCCAGACGAAGTGTTGCTCGTCGTCGGACCCGTCCGGAAGGACATTCCCGTAGGTGTGCCACTCCAAGTCGAAGAACTTGGCGCTGTTGAACCAGATCCCCGGGTCGTAGTCGCCTTCTTCACCGCACAGGTTTCGCGCCAGGCACTCTCCCTGAAGGCGCCCGGTGTACCAAACCTGCTGGAGAAGGTTGCGTTCTCCTTCGGGGCGTCGAATCTCGGCGCAGTCCCCGATCGCGTAGACATCGGAGGCCGACGTCTCCAGCCGGTCGTTCACCAAGACTCCCCTGCCCGTCTCGAGCCCGCTCCCCTGAAGCCACGCGATGTTGGGACGGACTCCCGCCGTCAGCCCCACCAGTTGGCAGGGCACCTCGTCTCCGGCCGACGTGACCACCGCCCGAGCGTGGCCGCGCTCGTCTGCCAGGACCTCCTTGAGCTCCGTCTCGAGTCGGAGCTCGATTCCCTCCGCCCGAACAATGGAGCCCACGAGACGGCTCTCCTCCGGGGGCAAGGCGTTGTTCCAGTAGGACGCCTCGCGGACGAGGAAGACGACGTGCACTCCCCGGCTGTGCAACATCTCGGCGAGCTCCACCCCGATGAGGCCGCCACCGACAATGACCGCCTGTCGGAGCCCCACCGACGCTGCCTCGATGGCCTGGAGGTCCTGGAGGGAGTACATGCCCGTGACCCCGGGGAGGTCCTGTCCTGGCCAGCCAAACCTGTTGGGCACGCTGCCGGTGGCAAGCACGAGCTTGTCGAACGAGAGAGTCGTGCCGTCGTCGAGCCCGATGGTCTTGCCCGCCGGGTCGAGGGAGGTCACCCAGGCTTGCTTCCTCTCAATGCGGTTCTTGGACCAGAAGCGCTCCGGGTAGGGCAGCGTGTCCTGGGGGCGCATGTGTCCCATATAGATGTACATCAGCGCGGGGCGGCTCCAGTGCTGGAGGGACTCGCCCGAGATCAGCGTAATGGTCCAATCAGAGCGGCGCTTCCGCACCTCCCGCGCCGCGGTGACGCCCGCGATCCCATTCCCGATGATGACGATGTGCATGAACTCCCCAGGCCGGCGGTGACGCAACGGCTTTGTTCCTCGGTCAGTCTGCTGCCTGCCCATACGCACAGCTGACCGTGTTGGTTACCACGAAGCTGGCGCCCCCCGGCCCTGGAGCCGAGCTGACCCGTCCGACCGTGTCGGGCTCGGGGAGTGAGGGCCCTCCCAGGTCCGGGCCACAGAACCAACAGTGGACGGTCTCGAGGTCCCGGGCGTCCGTGGCGCACACCATCAGATTGTGGCTCGCGACAGCGAGCGCGCCCGCCGGGTCCAGGCAGCCGAGTGCGGTGCCGTGGACTTCGGAGGCGGCGACGTCGTCGCTCATGACGGGGATGTCGAGGGCGAAGCGGTCGTACTCGTAGGGGTCCTGAGATTGGCCTGCTGGCACCTGGCTCATGGAGACGGGCGCACGAAAGGCAAGTCGGTGGGTGCCAGAGACTGGGTCGACTTCGCCGTCCCAGACGAACGCCCGGACCCCGCTGGTTACTGATGCCCACCCATGGGTCTCAAGGCGGATCAACCACCGTGCCTCGGCCTGGGCCGCGGGGTCCTCGTTGTCCAGAGCCGGGTCTGGACCTGAAGCGCAGTCCACCGTGAGCCGGTCGAGGATGAGGGCGGATCCATCGGGCACAGGTTGGCCATCGACTCGACCAAGGTCCACGTCGGACACGTCGTAGCCGGTGTCTAGAGGAGGCGCGGGGGGCTCCCCAGGCGGGGGCGGAGCGGACGCCGGGAGCGGGCCCGAGCAGCCGACCATTCCTGCGGTCGCGAGGACCAGCGCACTGATGAGCCGAAGGAGTCGCACCCCAAGAGGGTAGCGGGGCGAAGCGTGGGCGGCCGAGAGGAGGGCAGCCTGCTCGGCGCCGGTGATGGAACCCAGAACGACGAAGGCCCCCCGCCGAAGCGAGAGGCCTTCGAACTCGAGTCGAACGTCTAGCGCGTGAGCAGCGTGCTGCTCAGGGTGCAAGCGTCGGGATCGTTGGTGACCTCGGAGGTGACCTGGTAGACGACCGTGTCGTCCGTGGGGTCCGTCCAGAGACCGACCTGGTAGTCGTTGTTGTCGGCCAGGGAGCCCATCCAGAAGACGTCTTCGCCGAGGTCCTCGCCGCAGAAGTAGCACTGGGCGTTGGTCTCGTCGTTGAAGTCGGTGGCGCACACCATGTAGTTGTGGACCTCGACGTTGGGCTGCGAGTTGTCGTCGTAGCAGTCGAGGATCGTGCCGTTGGCCGCCTCGGCGTCCGCGATGACTCCGTAGATACCGACGTCCGGCACGGGGTCGCCGAAGGCGTCGTCACCACCGCCACCGAGGCCGTAGATGTCCCACTGGCTGTCCTCGGCGGAGTAGTCGAGGTTGCTCAGTTCCCAGGGCTGCGTCGAGTCCTGGAAGTGGGCGTCGTCGAACGTAAAGCCGTCCCACATGAAGAACCAGACGTTCTCGGCGTAGCCGGTGAACTCGGTGGTGAAGATGTACTCACCGTCGTCCGCGCCCGTCGCCTCGCAGTAGACGTCCATGTAGGTGAGGTCCATGACGAGCGGGTCCGGGCCCGAGTCGTCGTCGTCGCCAGCGGAGTCGTCGTCGTCGCCAGCGGAGTCGTCGTCGTC
>JAGSHC010000258.1 GCA_023954745.1 Deltaproteobacteria bacterium
CGCTCGAAGAGCACCGTGCCCAGTTGCTTGGTGCTGCCCACGTTGAAGGCCCGTCCGGCGATGTCGTGGATCTGCGCCTCCACGTCGGCCTCGATGCGCGAGAAGTCTGCGCCCGATTGGGCGAGGTCCTCGGCGTCGCAGACCACGCCGTGCAGCTCCATGGACGCCAGTGTGTCCGAGAGCGCCAGGTACTCGGTCATCTGGGCCGGGTCGATGCCTGGAGCGAAGCGCTCGTGCAGGGCGAGAGAGGCGGACGCCCAGGGGCCTACGAGCGCGGCCACCTGCGCGGGAGTCAGCTCACCCCAGCGCTTGCGGAACTTGCCCACCCCGCGGACCTCGTCCACTGACATCACTGGGGCGTGCAACACCTGCCGGGCGAGGGCGTCGAGGTCGTGGGGTGCCAGCCCGGTGGGGTCGGTGAGGTGGGAGGCGGACTCCGAGTCGCCCACCACACCGCGCAGGGTGATGCCCTGCCTCGCCACCGCGACGCGCACCGACTTCGTGGCGTGCCCAACCTTGTCGGTCTCAGCGTCCTCCAGCCAGGTGGCCAGCGCGTTGAGGTGGGCAACGGGCACGTAGGCGCAGACGTCGGCTTGGGCGAGGGCGAGACCGACCAGGGCACCGCGGGCAGGGGAGGGGTCTTCGGTGACGGCGAGCACCGCGGTGGGCGCGCTGTCGTCGAGGGAGGCGAGCACGGCGCCCACGTCGGCCTCGCTCGCGCAGACCGTCGCCGCCTCGTCGTCGCCCTCCGCCTGGAGCAGGTGGTGAAAGCCGAGCTCGCTGTACAGCCCGTTGAGGTCTGCGACGGATGGGGGTGTCCAGGGAAGGGAGGACAGGGGCACGGGTCTGGGGCGGTGCTGCTGAAGCAGGGCGCGCCGGAGTTGGATGCGTGCCTCGGTGAGGGACGCCCGCAGCGCCTTGCCCGAGCGTCCCTCCACGTCTTCGGCGTGGGCGATGGCTGCCTCGACAGACCCGTAGGTGTGGACGAGGTCCGTGACGCCCTTCTTGCCAAGCCCCTTGACCCCCGGGAGGGTCTCCCGGTCTCCCACCATGGCGAGCCAGCCGGCGACGCGGTCTGGCGCCACGTCGAAGCGCTTGCGCACGAGCTCTGGGGTGTAGCGCACCCGCTTGAAGGGGTCGTACCACCAGACCCGCCCGCTCACGAGCTGGGCGAGGCGCTTGTCGGTGGCTACCACGATGACGTCCATGCCCGCGTCGATGGCGGCGCGGGTGTAGGCGGCAGCGAGGTGCATGGGCTCCGGCGCGACCACCACGGAGAACCCGTGGGTGGCCAGCAGGGAAGGGAGCCGCTCGTGCTGCGTGAGCAGGCTGTGGGGCGCGTCGTCGAGCAGCGGCGCCTCGTCCACCAGGGCGACGGCGAAGGTCGGCTCCCGAAAGGCCAGAGCGCGCCGCAGAGCGCCCGTGGCGTGAGCCAGGGCATTCGCTGGGTCCGAGCCCGCGTCGAACCCGCCGAGGAGCAGGTTCGTGGCATGCACCACCAGCGCGCGGTCGGTCATGCCCCTCAGCGCACCACGGTGGCGCCGGTGCTGAAGCGCATGGCCCAGTCCGCCGCGATGGGGTTGCCCGACACGTCCGTCACCCCCCCGGCCGGTAGCTCGACGACGTAGGTGGTGTCAGGCTGAAGCGGCGCCGCGGGCTCGAAGTTGACGATGGTCTCCTGCACATTGAACGTGCCGGGGACCGCCACTCCCGCGGTCGTCCAGACCCGCACCGAGCCGGCGTGGGCGCTTCGCGGCTCGATCTGCTCATCGAAGACGAAGCCGATGCGACTCGTGAGGGCCTGGAACGTGTGCCCGTCCATGGGGGAGTGCAGCCCCACCTGGGGCCCGTTGGTGTCCGGGGTCGTCTGCCAAGGCACGATGGCGGTGGCCTGGCCCGGCGCGCCGCCGTCGTCGACGCTGGCCACCGCGATGTTCCCGATGGGGACCAGGGTGTCGAAGTCGCCCTGGAGCTGGATGCGGCCGATCTCCACCGCGTCCCGCTCCTCGGTGAAGTCCCACACCGCGCCGAAGTTGCTGTCGCCGATGAACACGAAGTTCTCGTGCAACGCGACGTAGCCGCCGTCTCCCTCGGGGGAGGGGCCGTCGCCGGCGAAGCGGGGGCGACCGACGTCCCGCAGGTCGTAGAGGATCGGACCGCCGCCGTCGGCCTTGCGGGCGAAGAGTCCGTAGATCCCGCCCAGGTTGGAGAAGTAGTAGCCGCGCGTCTGGCCCTGCCCGTCGCCCACGTTGAACTCGCCGCCCAGGATCGGTTGGGGGTCGACGGGGTCGGAGATGTCCATGAGCACGGTGCGGGTGCCGCCGGCCGTGGCGGCCATGGCCACGTTTCCGAAGGCGTGAAAGCTGCCCACGAGCATGCCCGGCGTGAACCGATACTGGGCCACGAGGGTGGGGTTCAACGGGTCCGCGGCGTCCACGATGTAGACCCCGTTCCCGGCCCCGGAGACGTACACGTAGCGTCCTTGCCAGAACACCGAGAGCGTCAGGCGCGTGTAGCTGTCGGGGTAGTGGTAGCCGGGCAGGTCGAGCTCGCTCGCCCAGAAGGGATTCGCGGGGTCGGTCACGTCGAAGAAGCCGACGCCACCGAGCACTTCGCCGGTGCTCGCGCTGTCGTCGTCGTCGCTCGAGCCGCCCCGCGCCACCTCGCCGCCGTGGTAGTCCACGGCCAGGTACTCCCGGTCGCCCACTCGGCTGAAGCCGAGGCTGTGGCTCTCGCGCATCCCGTCGGCCCACGCCTCGCCCACCAACACGGGATTGCACGGGTCATCGAACGTGAAGAACGAGATGCCGCCGCCGCCATCCTCGGGCGCCCAGGGCATCAGGAGATAGCCGTCGTGCATCACGACGAGGTTGTGGTGCTCCGCGTCGCCCTCGCCGCCGAGCAGATAGGCGCAGTGCTCCCACAGCTGCGTGGCGTCAAAGGTCTGGGCTGGACCGCCGGGGCCGCGAAGCGTGAACGCGTCCGGGGCGGGGAAGTCGGGTCGGCCGGGGACGACGGGCTCGGGCTCGGGCTCGGTGGGACAGCCGGTGAGGAGCACCGCTCCAGCGGCCACCCCGAGGAGGGCGCGGGTCAGCATCCCGGGAGGATACCCGTCAGCCGAGATCGATTCGGGCGTTGCAGAAGCTGGAGACGGGCAGCGGGGGCCAGAGGATGGGAGCGCGCCCGACGTGGGCCTGGTAGACCAGTATCCGACCCTGCCGGATGCCGCCCCCTCGCGCATCGCCGCCGCGACCCCACTCTGGCGCGAGAACGGTCCTCCATGCGTGATGCATTATGTGCCCATGAATCGCTTTCTCACCCTGGTCACCTGTCTCCTGGTCTCCCTGCCCGCGGCGGCCCTCGCCGGTAGCTTCGACGGCAAGGACCTCGCCGGTTGCTCCCTCCCCGTGCTCTCGGGCGCGAAGGTCTCCGACGAGGTGTCCAACACCCCGGAGAGCGGGAACATCTTCTACCTGAGCGGTGGCAAGCAGCAGTGGGTCTTCTGGCTCACCGGAGCGAGCGCAGAGCTGTCGCCCGAGAGCCTGAAGGTCTACGCGGATGCTCTCGGGAACTCCGGCGCCTGGCTCGGGGCGGAGGAGGCCACCTGGTCCGACGTGGGGACCACCAAGACCGCCACGCTCCCCTTCAAGCTCAGCAAGGACCAGCCCGTCGCTGGGCAGATGCTTGCCTGGGCCCATGTCCCCTCGGGACGGGTCTTCTGGATCGGCATCACCCCGCCCTGGAACAGCAAGGGCGTCAGCTCCGTCTCGGCCGAGTCGCTCCAGGCGCTGCTCGCCGAGGCCGCACCCATGATCGACTGCTCCGGCGCCGGCGCGGTGGACCGGGGCCTCGCCCTCTTCGACCCGCCCCCGGCCGGCTATGGAGTCGACACCAGCAGCCCCCCGACCATTCGCTACAACAAGCCGGGCCACGCCCTGGTGCTGTGGCGGGCCAAGAAGGGAGCCGGCGAAGGCAAGGTCTCCTGTGAGTCACCGGCCAACGCGCTGTTCCAGTCCTGGGGAGAGGCGCTGAGCCTCACCTGGTCCGAGGACGCCACCCTCGTGGTCGACGACATCGGCGGCACCGGGGAGGGCGCACGGTGCGACGTCACGCGGCCGGTCAAGGGCTTCACCAAGGAGGAGTCCGGCGACATGGCGCGCTACGTCATGGCCGACTGCCCCAACGGCGAGGGCGCCATCGCCGCCCTGGAGTTCCACAACGACGGAATCGCCTCGTCGCGCGCCGACATCTTCACCGCGGTCTGCGCCAGCGAGCTGCCGGAGCCCCCGCCCGAAGAGCCGGCTACCCCGGAGCAAGAGCGCAAGCAGTGGGTGCCGGGCCAGTAGCGGGAATCCCGCTCGCGGGTCCCTCCTAGCTCGGCAGATTGGGGAACACGAAGTCGTTGAAGATGCGCTTGTACTTCTTGCCGCGGCCCTTCATCGACTTGCTCAGCTCCCCCTTCATGTCCACGGTGGCCGGCCCCGGGGGGCCCAGCTTGTTCAGCCAGCACGAGTGCGCGGTGAAGCTGAGCACGAGGTTGTCGCTGCGCATCTTGCAGACCGGGCCCGTGTGCAGGGACTCCGAGTCGAAGAGCCACACCTCGGTGCCGGTGGGCGTGTAGACCATCGTCGCGATGTAGCCCATCTTGCGCACCGGGTCGGGGTTCTTGATCGGGTGCCCCCCGTACCGCGGACGGTGGTGAACGACGTCGTCTTCGGTGGCCTTGATGATCGGCCCCAGGCCCGAGGGCTTCCGCACGATGAACTGCGGAGACCCGCAGATGTGGCTCTCGGGAAAGACCGCGGTGTCCTGGGCGGGGCCGCCGGGAGTGTCGGTGCGGAACAGCGTCGATGGACGCCCCTGCCCGTTCATCCTGCGGAGCACCTCCACCGGCGTAATTCGATTGGGGTAGTGCGAGTACAAGTCGTAGATGAACTGAGTGGCCTGCTCGGGGAAGAACCCGGTCGTGTTCCAATAGAGGCTGCCCACGGCATCGATCTGGGGGAGGGGCGTGAACTGGGTGTCGCCGGCGTACAGCGCCACCGACCAGTACTCCGGGTTCACCGAGCCGATCTTCGCCCCGATGACCGCCCCGGTCTCCCCGTTGAAGACGTAGACCGCGAGGCGTGACACATCCATGGGCGCCGGGAAGATGCCGCGCAGCTCCACCGGGGTCGCCTGCTTCCCGTACAGCGAGGTGTCGTAGTCCGCGAGCCACTCGGACACGTCCGTGGCGGTGTTGTGGGACACGTGCAGGGTGATCTGGTCGTTGGCGTTGCGGTAGTCGGCCTGGAAGTGGCACGCCCCCATGGGCACGGTGAACCGGCGGCAGGGAAGGTTCACGTCCTTCATCCCCGTGCCCCCCACCACCCCGGGGTTCGCATCGAGATCCGCTCTCCTCACGATGTAGAACACCGACTCGTTGAGGATGGGGCGCGCGGTCATGTAGCGCAGCAGCCGGTCGAGGTCCTCGCAGGTGGGAAACGGGTTGGTGAGAACGGAGTTCAGCCCGATGTCGAAGGCGCAGTCGAGGAGGATGACGTAGCTCTCGGTGACCGCGATCTGATGGATGGACCCCATGATGTTCACCGACGCGCCGTATTGATCGACGAGGTTCCAGCGTTCCAGGTCCGTGTCGCCGGTCCAGCGCAGCAAGTAGGTGAATTGCTGAGGCCAGACGCCCTGAACGCACTCCGGCGTGTTCACGCGCACCCAGTTCTTCGCCTGGTTGCACTTGCGCTCGAGGTAGGACCGCGCGGCGTTGACGCCCCCCATGTTCAGCGCGTTCCAGAACTTCGTGGTCGACCACTTGATCTGGTCGCACATCACCTGGGCGTCGTAGGCCATGGGAACGGACTCGATGAAGTCCCGGAAGCCCTTGCCCCAGTTGACGAAGAAGCCCTCCTTGGTCTTGGGGTCCCACACGGGGTGCGCCGTCGCGAAGAGCAGCGGAAAGGGCCAGAACGAGCCGCCGTCCGGGTACCACATGTCCTGGGTCCCGATGGGAGCGGACAGCTGCAGGGTCTCGGGGTTGACCTCGTAGGGCTGGCCGGAGTCGATGGTCACCAGCAGGCGCGGGGTGGTGGTGGGGTCATCGAAGCCGATGGGCAGGAACGCGGTGTTGAGGAAGTTGCGCATCCCCAGCCAGGGCGAGAGGCGCATGATCCCGTGATTGTTGAACTTGAAGCAGGACAACGCGGGCACGGTGGCCGTGGCGTAGTCCGCCCAGTAGTCGGGCGTCTTCATGAGGCTCGTGGTCACGTACGGCCCGCCCTCGGTCTCGAAGTCGAACCGCGCGATCATCCCGTCGCCGCACAGCACGGTGGTTGCGGTGCCTTCGGGCCACGGCAGGCCGCCGGAGTCCACGGTTCCCACGGGGCCCACCACGAAGTAGTAGCCCCACACATCCTCGGGGAGCTCGCCCTCGTAGACGTCCATGGGGACCTGGTTGAGCTCGACGCGGTTGGCGGTGTTGTAGGAGCGGGGGACCTGCGGAGTCAGAATCGGCATGGGCCGAGTCTAGCCGTCGGCGTCAGCGAAGCCTCAACGACACCCCCCGGGGGAACTCCGAGTCCCCGGTGCAGCCTGGGACGAGTGCAGGGAGAGGTTGAGGACCTATCTGGTGACCTCGACCTCCAACCCCGCAGCCCACGTCCGCTGGTCGTTGGTGTAGTACAGGTACCCGCTGCTGGCGGGACCGGTGTAGCTGCCGGGAACCTGGGCCACGAGGTCCAAGGGGAGCTCGAGGCTCTCGCCGGGGGCCAGCCCGTCCAGGTAGAGCACCACCTCCCGGGCGCGGGTCTCGAAGAAGGCGATGTCGCCCTTTTCGCGCAGCTCCTTGAGCTGCCAGGTCTGGGATGTCAGGCCCCCGGGGAGGCCGATGCGGGCCAGCGTCATGGGCTGCCCTTCCCCGGTGCGGTTCGTGACCGTCGCCCACAGCCGCACCGCCTCCCCCATGGGGACTTCGGTCTTCTCGAGGCGGGTCGCGATCTGCACGGCGGCGTCTGCGTGGTCGGCGGGCTTGGTGCTGCGGTACTCGACCGCCACCGAGTAGGGCAGCTCGGCGTCGCCGGTGTGACGCAGCTCGACGGTGTTGATGCCGCTGGTGAGTGTGGAGGCGAAGTCGTCGAAGACGATGGGGTCGCGCCGGCCGTCGGCGTAGGGCTGGGTGCTCACTTCGGCTCCATTGACGACGAGAGTGACCGTGCCGGAGCCTCGGATGACGCGGCTCGCGGTGGTGTATTCGGTCATGGCCTTCAGGGCGAGCACCGTGGCCTGGGTTGCACCCCACTGGCCATACCCTCCGCGGTTCTCGGTGAGCCAGGAGACGGCGCTCCGCACTGCGGCGTCGTGACCGCCGGCGTCCATGAGGGCCATGGCGGCGAGGGCGGTCGTCTCGATGTGCAAGTTGGTGCCCCCGGACCGCGTGATGCTGTGGTCGGCGCCGGGGAAGTGCCCGGCCGGGTCCTGCATGGTCGCGAGGCGCTTGGCGGCCGCGACGCCGCGCGCCTTGTCGGCGGGGACCTGCAGCAGCGTGTTCGTGGCCAGGGCGAGGCGGTACGGGTCCTTCACGCGCGCTGCCTCCTCCCGCTGGCGGGCGAGCTCGGCGTCGAAGCCGTCGGTCATGCCGGCCTCGGCGAGGGAGTAGACGATGTATGCGTCGGTGACCTCGGGGGCAGCGCGGCCGAAGCTGTCCAGCGCCTTTCCGTCACGCTTGAAGCCGCCCGTGCCGTCGCGGCGGGTCTTGAGCCAGTCGGCGGTGCGCTTGACCATCGCCTCGTCCACCTTGCCGTACACCGAGCGCATGTCTGCGAACTCGAGGAGTCCATACGCGGTCAGCGCCTCGTGGGCCGGAGCGCGGCCGAACCACTCGTAGCCTTCGTCACTGGACTCGAAGCCGACGAGCTTGTTGTAGCCGCGGTCCATCATGGACTTCGTGCGGGCCACGAGGTCTGGCGCGGCCACGTCGTTGGCCTCCAGGTACTGCATGACCATGACGTTGGGGTAGTTGCTCGAGGAGGTCTGCTCGAAGCAACCGCCGGGCTCGCGAATCATGCCCTCGAGGCCGGTGACCAGCGTCGCGACGGGGCTGGGGTAGAGGGTGATGGAGGCCTTGGTGGACTCGGGAGACCCCTCGCCGAGGTCGAACTGGTGGCTGGCCACCTGCGCCAGGGAGCCCGAGGCCTCTGCCGTCTGAGGGAACCCGAGGGGCTCAACGGTGACGGTGCGTTCGAAGGCGTCCTCGAGACCCCCAGCGTTGGCGGCGAAGCGCACGTCGCTGCTGCCCTGCACGCCGGTCACGGTGACCGAGTGCCACAGAGCCTCCCGGGCGTTGGCGGCGAGGGCGGGGCCACTCAGCGCCACGGGCGCATCGAGGGTGAGCAGGTCACCAAACGACGAGGTGAGGGACACGGGCAGCTCCGAGGCCTGCTCGTTGGTCAGGGTCAGTGGCAGCTCGAGGCGGTCGCCTTGCGACACGGCGAGGGGCAGCTTGACGTTCATGGAGAAGGGGAGCTTGCTCGCAATCACCTCTTCGCGACGCCCAGCGGCGCCCGCACCCACGCCCTCGGCGATGGCACGGAACGACGTCACCGCATCCGAGAGATAGAAGGTGATGGTTGCCTCGCCGCTGGCGTCGGTGCGCACCTGCGGGGCCCAGTGCACCGTCTCGCGAAAGTCCGTGCGCGGGCCGTCTTGAGGGCCCGAGTAGTCCGGCGTCGGGAAGACGCGGACGGGGGCGTAGGCCACCTGGCGCCAGTGCATCTCCTCCTCGCCCATCTCGTCCCAGTCCTCGTCGGCGAGGGCTTCGCCCGCCATGACTCGCTCTGCGCCGATGAGGCCGCCGATTGCTCTCCCGCGCGCCGGGGCTTCGCGCTTCGCCGCGCGGCGGTCCATGGGGCCGCGGTTGTTGTCGGCGCGGTC
>JAGSHC010000471.1 GCA_023954745.1 Deltaproteobacteria bacterium
CCGACGCGCTCGATCGCGCCGAGCGTGCCCTGGGACGCCCCGTGGACGCTCGCATTCCCTTCTCGTCCGCCGCCGTCTACGGCGAGCAGGTCTGGAGGGTGGGGGACCGCGACGCCCCCGCCAGCCTCCTCCTCGAGTACAGCCGTCTCGGAAAGCTGGTCGGCGAGGGGCTGCCCCAGCCCGAGCCGGAGACCGGGGAAGAGCTCACCGCTCGGGTGTTCGCCCTTCAGGGGTATGCCATCGACTCTCCCGAGGACCCACGGGTCCGCGTCGACTTCGTCGCCCAGAAGGACGAGCTGCTGGGCCCCACGCGGATGGGCATTGTCGGAGTGGCCGGCACGGGGCGCGGCCAGGCCGGGTTGGTGACCGAAGCGAAGAAGCAGCTGAAGCGCGGACGCCTGGACAGCGCAGTCCTCGTGACCGAGTCGGCCCCGACGAAGGTGCTCATGAACGCCGCCGCTCGGGAGAGCCAGGTGTCGGTCGTGGGCATGCCAGACCTGCTCGACCGGCTTCTCGACTGGCGCAGCTACCTGCACTGGTTGGCGGACGAGACCGCGGACGCCGGCTGGGCCGAGCACCTCGGTCGTCTGCACATCAGCGGTTGGCCCGACGCGCCACCCGCCCGGGAGCCCGCGGACCGTTGGCTGATCGAGAGCTGGCTGACCGACGAGACCCCTCTCCTGGTGTTGGTGGGGCCCGAGGATGCGGGGCGGTCGACGCTGTCTCGCTGGTTGGCCCACGACCTCGCCCAGAGCGCTCTCACTCGGGACTCGGTCACGTCGGGGCGCGTCCCGTTGCTGCTGCCCTTGGGCTCGTACCGCCGTGAGGTGGCCGTCGATAGCTTGCTGGCGGACCTGGTGGCCGACCGGCGGCACTTTGGTCGACGCCCCGCTCCGGTGGACCCCGTGGACGCCTTGAAGCTGCTCCACGAGCTTGGTCGCATGGTGATCGTGGTGGAGGAGATCGACCGCCTCCCCGATCCCGATGCCGCCATGCGAGAGATCGCCAAGTTGGCGGGGCCGCACACCAAGCTCCTGATCAATCGCTACGTCACGTCACCGAATCAGGTGGACCGCACCGGGCTCCCCGTCCATCGGATCGTGACCTTCGACCGCTCCTGAGGCCCCTGAGCGTCTCATCTTCCGAGGTGACCGGACTCCGCTCCTCCGGTACTTTGGTAAGTGGAGGGGTTCTCCGTATCGCGAGACACGGGGATCTCCAGGACAGACAAAGGAGCCTACTGGGTGGCGACAGCGCCAAACATCGCCTCGCTCTACGGCGACTCCCTCGCTGAGGCCCGCTCGTTCGCGAGCGTCCAGCCCACCTGGGAGTCCAGCATGCCCGCGCCCACCGGCGCCGGGCCGGCGACCCAGCTCCATCTGCTCGCCCTCCAGGAGACGAGGCCCCTCAGTTCCCACACGCGTCCGGCCACCCCGCCGGTGGTGCCGACCTCCTCGCCTGCGTCCGAGGAGCAGACCGAGGCCCGCCCGGTGCGGCGCACCCTCCGTCCTGCGGACGAGAGGCAGATCCCGCTTCCTTCCGAGATCGGGCCCTACCGACTGGGCCGCCCCCTCGCGCGAGGGGGGATGTCGCAGGTGGTCGAGGCATGGGACGTAGATCGTCGGCAGATGGTCGCTCTCAAGGTCATGAAGCCTACGGGACCCGGTCGCCGCGCAGAGCGTGAAGCCTGGGACCGCGAGATCTCCATCCTTCGCGCCCTCGGCCACCCGGGCGTGGTCCCCCTTCTCGACTATGGGATCGGTGAGGGTGGTGAGCTCTACCTGGCGATGCCGCTCCTCGAGGGCCAGTCGGCGCGAGGGGAACTCGTCTCCATGCGTCGCGCGGGCTCAGCGGCCCTCACGGCCACCACCTACGACGTCCTGATCCCGGCGTTCCTGGACATCTGCGACACCCTCGGGCACGTCCACACCAACGGAGTCCTCCACTGCGACCTCAAGCCCGGGAACATCTTTCTTCCCCGTGGCCGGC
>JAGSHC010000119.1 GCA_023954745.1 Deltaproteobacteria bacterium
GCTCCGGTCGACGATGCCCTGGAGTCCCTTGACGTTGGCGGCGAGCACCACCCCGTCCGCGGTGAGATGCGGGCGCTCGGCGCTGCCGTCGGCGCTGGACACGTACACGTCCCAGTGCTCCCCGCCCTCGCCCTGGCCGCGGGCCACGGAGTCCACCCGCGTCTCCATGTGGAACGTGACGCCGCGCTTCTCCAGGTAGACCCGCAGCGGGTCCCACAGAATGGCGGACAGAGGGCCGTCCAGCACGTCGAAGCAGAGGCTCTCGGGGTTGGCCATGAAGTAGAAGTGGAAGTACTGCAGCATCTCGGCTGCGCTCATCTCCTCTTCGGGGTTGAAGAAGGAGTGCGCGAAGACGTCGAAGAGCATCGCCCGGGGCTTCGCCGGCAGCCCGACCTTGTCGAGGTACTCCTTCGCCGTCATGCCATCCCAGCGCTCGAAGCTGCGCTCGCCGTCGTAGGCCAGCATGGACAGCCCGACGCGGATGTTGGCGCGCAGGAGGTGGCGGAACTTGAAGGTGGGGCTCCCCTGGATGAGGCCCATGACGTTCAGCACCGGGGTGGCGGGCACGTAGGCGAAGGTCTCGGCGAGGCCGTCGGGATCGATGACGGGGTAGTCCGGCAGCTCGTGCAGCACCGACAGGTCGGGGGAGATGCGGCGGATGAGGTTTCGCAGGTTGTAGTACTGGCGGAAGAAGGCGTGAAAGCCCCGGTCCTGCTCGAAGGACTCGCCGCCGTCGTCGTGCGTGTCGTGCCACGAGCCGGCCCGCCCTCCGAGGTAGCCCAGAGGCTCCACCACGCGGACGCGCACGCCGCGCTCGGCCAGCACCGTGGCCGATGCGAGGCCTGCGATGCCGCCGCCAACGACGACGACGTGCTTGTCGCTTACGGGTTTGCGCAGCACACCGTGGTACTGCGGCGGAAGCTTGACCTTGCCGGTGATCCCCATCACGTCCCCTTCAGCGTCCCCCCGGACGCCCGTTGGCGCCCGTCTAGCACGGGAGCCCCGGAAAGGGTCAAGAGAACTCCAAGGCAATGCTGGCCTGCGGTAGGCTCCCGGCCCATGACGGATTCCATCGATCCTGCGGCCTTCGAGGCCCGATTTGCCGACTACCTCTCCCACCTCGGCGGCGTCGACGTCGCTGCTCTGGCTTCGGTCCTCGAGCGGCGACCGGTGCGCAGTGGGGACGTACTCATCTCTCAGGGGGCGCCCCACGGGGAACTCCTTTTCGTGGACTCGGGAATCCTCGACGTGACGGTGGCGAACGCCTCAGAGACACCCCACACCGTGGCCTCCTTGGAGGCTGGCGCGGTGGTGGGCGAGGTCGGCGTGCTCGCACCCGGACCGGCGACGGCCACCGTCTCTTGCGCCGGCGCTGGGGTCGTCTTCGCCCTCAGGTCGTCCGCGCTGGACGCCCTCTGGTCGCAGCACCCGGCGGTCGCGAGCTCTCTGGTTCAGGCCCTCTGTCAGGTCATGGCGCGGCGCATTCGTTCGGTGGAGGGTGACCTCGACCGGCTCCACGACCACGAACGTGGCCGCCTCGGCGACCTGCTCAACCGTCTCTTCGGGAGGGCCGCCTGATGGATCACGCCCAGATCGAGTCCTTCCTCACCGAGCAGCCCTGGCTGCGCCAGCTCGAAGCCTTCGACCGCAAGGCCCTCGCCTCTGCCCTCCAGATCAAGGAGTTCGCCGTCGGCGACGAGATCATCAGCCAGGGGGCGAAGGCCCACCACGTGTACCTGCTGCTGGAGGGCAGCGTGCGGGTGGAGATCGAGCGCGACGGCGAGCGACAGGTTGTGCGTCCGCTGGAGCCTGGCTCTTTGTTCGGGATCCTCGCCCTGCTCGACCATCGGCCTCGCGCCGCTGCCTGTGTCGCCACGGAGCCCGTGGTGGTCGGGATGCTGGAGCGCTCTGCGTTCGAGGTGCTGTCGCATCAGCACGCGCGCATCGCCTATCCGTTCCAGCGGGCCCTCGGTGCGCAGCTCGCGGCGGACTTCCGCTGGGCAGTGAGGCAAATCGAGCACCGCCTCGTCGCGGTGTCCTGAGCGGCCCACGGGGCTGATGTAGGGTGACTCGGACCTGATCGCGTGGGGGCGCGGATGGGTCACGAGGGGAACCCATGAAGCATCAGCACTCCATCCCGCGGAGCTTGAACCGCGCGGATCGCAAGACTCTCAAGGACGCACCCGTCCGCATCGTCTTCTCGACGCACACCGACGACGCGGGCAACTTCGTCCTCCCCGAGGGCTGTGGCGGACACTTCTTCACGATCAGCGCAGCGGGTGACGTGAGCTCTCAGGGCCTGCCCCGGGCTCCGAAGGCCTCCACGACGGTCTTCAACGGTGACGGCTACATCGTCCGTCTGGATCTCGATGACCCGTCAAGCCCGCGCCTCTCGGCGAAGCTCGCTGGGGTGCCTTCGTTGTTTGCGGACGAGATCACCAAGAACCGGCCTGGGTTTTCGACGCTGAAGTTCAACAACTTCGGGGTCTCTCGCTTCAGCATGCAGCTGGGGATGCGGAACACGGTGAACACGGCGTTCGTGCCGATCGCGAAGGACCCCGAAGGACGCTGGAAGCACGCCCGGCTGCTCATCGCCATCGACGCCGGTCGCCCCTGGGAGATCGACACCCGCACGCTCGACTGCGTCACCCCGGTGGGCCGCAACGACGAGTGGCGAGGCGACGGCAGCATGGGGCTGCCCTTCCCGACCGTCTTCTCCACGGCGCATCCCATTTGGGACCCGACGACCAACGACGGCTACATGGTCAACTTCGGCAAGGGTCTCCTCGACATGCCCGACTCCATGCCGTCGGTGCACGGGATGAAGGAAGCCGGAGCGGCCGCGCGCAGTCGTGCACGCAGGTTCTTCGACGCGGTGGGGCTGTCGATCGTGGGTCGCATCAAGGACCGGCTCAAGGAGGGCTTCGCCCGCGCGGAGTTCGATCTCCAGGAGGCGATGCCCTTCAAGACCGAGGCGATGACCGAGTTCTTGCACCTCATCCAGTGGGATGGGGTCGGCGAACTCAAGAAGTGGCAGCTGTTCCGCCGGGGCGACAACGTTCCGGTCAAAGTCGTCAACTCGCTGCACCAGGTCCAGCTGAGCGAGAACCACATCATCGTCATGGATACGGGCTTCCAGGTCGGCATGTCGTCGGTGGTCAGCCAGCCGGTGCCGGACGTGCCGGTGGTCGATGCGGCGTTTCGCGATCTCGTGTCGCGCCGACCGGACCCCTACCTGCGCTTCTACATCGTGCGGCGTGCGGACCTCGAGCCCGGCGGCGCCGCGACCGGGAACCCCCACAACGGGGACGGCCGGGTTCCGTGCACGGTGGTGACACTCCCCGCCATCGCCATGCACTTCACGGTCGACTACAAGGAGCGTGACGGGCTCCTGTGGATGACCGTGTGCCACAGCTCGGGGACCTGCATCGATGGCTGGGTGGCGGACTACGACCAGCTGGCGACGAACCTCGAGACGCCACCCAAGGGTGTGATGGGCATGCTCCCGTCTGCGGCCGGGCTGAGTCGCCTCGCGCACTACGCCATTCATCCGGACTCGGGAGCTCTCCGGCACGGCGACGTGATGATGAGGGAGCCGTTCCAGTGGGAGACGGCGCTGTACGCGTCCCCTCAGGGCTTCACCACCCATCCGGTCCCCGAGCGTATCGAGGCCACGTGGTGGTTCGGTTTCGGCATCTGGCCCGAGGTGGCGACGGTGGCGGTCCTCGACGAGTACGCCCAATACCCGCTGCGCATGACCCCGCGGGACCATGTCCTCGAGGATCTCGAGCACGGTGGTTGCCCCAGCTCCCTCTTCCGTTTCGAGCACGACACGTCGTCGGTGGAGGACTACTACGTGCTGGATGAGGAGAATCGGGGCTGCGTCCTGGTGTCTCCTCAGTGGATCCCGAAGGCCGGGGCCGACGCGGAGCGGTCTGACAGCAAGCAGCCCGCATGGTTGATGACCGTCGTCTTCACGGGCGAGGAGAAGGATCCGGCCGGGAACTGGATCGCGAAGCCCCCGGAGTTTTGGCTGTTTGATGCCTGGAACCTGGCTGCCGGGCCCCAGTGCAAGATGGTCTGCGACGACCTCGAAGTGGGCTTCACCTTCCACACCGCCTGGTTGGAGGAGATTGCCCCTTGGGAAGGCGCCTACAAGGTGGACGTGCGGAAGGACTACCAGGACCGGTTCACCCTGTTGACGAGCCCGATGGCGAAGGACGTGGTGAACGGGGCCCTCGATGAGTGGGGGCGCCGAATGCGGGAGCGGGAGCGCCCGGGCGAGGACTCCGCCTGACGCGGTAGGCTCCCGCTGGCCTCGGCCCGAGGCTGTATGGAGATTCGTGATGCGTCGCACCTGGCTTTGGTTCCTGATTCTGACCCTTGGCGCGGGCCTGACGGCGTGCCCAGCCAACGACGACGACGACGCGACGTCCGATGACGACGACGCGACGGCGAACGACGACGACGCGACGGCGAACGACGACGACGCGACGGCGGACGACGACGACGCGACGGCGGACGACGACGACGTCGCCAACGACGACGACTCGGGGCACGGCGACGACGACGACTCGGGACACGGCGACGACGACGACTCGGGGCACGGCGACGACGACGACGACTCGGGGCATGGCGACGACGACGACGACGACGCGACGGCTGACGACGACGACGCGACCTCCGATGACGACGACGCCACCGGGGATGATGATGACTCGGCGGGGGCAGCCAGCGCGTACTCCTGGGGCGGTTCGGGCGATGATGTAGGAGCTGCTGTGGCCGTGATGCCGTCCGGCGCCAACATCGTGGTGGGCAGCTTCTCGGGCTCCGTCGACTTCGGGGGCGGTCCTCTGGTCTCGGCCGGGGGCACGGACATCTTCGTGGTGCGGCAGAGCCCTCAGGGCGCGCACGAGTGGTCCGCGCGCTTCGGCGGCAGCGATGACGACGAGGCCCTGTCCGTAGCCGTGGACGCAGGTTCCGGCGATGTCTACGTGGGCGGTTCCTTCCGCGGGTCGGTGGACTTTGGCGGCGGGCCCCTCGCAAGCGCGGGCGCCTCGGACGCCTTCCTCGCGAAGTTCGCCGGGGCCACCGGGGCGCACACCTGGAGCAACCGCTTCGGCGACACCGGCGACGACAGCGTCGGCGGGATCGGTGTCGACAGCTTCGGCAACCCCATCTTTGCGGGGACCTTCGAGGGCACCTTCGACGCCGGCGGCTTCACCCCGGCGAGCGCGGGGGACTCGGACATCTTCCTCGTCCGCTTCGACCCCAGCGGGACCCAGTTCTGGACCCAGTCCTTCGGAGGCCCCATGGCCGACACCCTGGAGGACCTCGTCGTGACGACGGCTGGCGACTGTTACGTCGTGGGGACCTTCAGTGACACTGCGGTCTTCGACCCGACGAACTCGGCGACGAGCGCTGGCGGAACCGACGCGTTCGTCATGTACGTCAACCCGTTCTCCGTCTTCCAGTGGGTGCAGACCTACGGAGGATCCGACGACGACGAGGCCCTCGCCGTGGGGCTCTCCAGCACCGGAAGCCTGCTGGTGGGCGGCGCCTTCCGGGGCACCGTGGACTTCGGCAGCGGACCGGTGGCCAGCGCCGGAGGAGCGGATGCCTTCCTCCTGCAGCTGAGCACCGCGGGGGTGGTCAGCGCGACCACGACCTTCGGGGCCGGCGGGGACGACGTCATCGTGTCCGTCATCGGTGATGGGCCCGAGGCGCTCGTCGGTGGGAGTTCGGACAGCAGCGGTCTGAACCTGGGAGACGGAGCGCACCCCGCCGAGGGTGGTCAGGACATCTTCTTCGGCTGGTTCGACACGGCGGGCGTCATCGTCTCCAGCGACACCTACGGTGGGACGGGCGATGACGTCTTGATGGACATCGGCGCCGGCGCGACGAACGTCGGGACCGGCAGCTTCACCGGGACGACCGACCTCGAGGGCCCGCTCACCAGCGCTGGCGGCACAGACATCTTCCTGTTGCCGCTCTTCTGATCCCCCACATCGCCTCGGGGACCATCGGCATGGCGTCGACGACGCCCGACGCGATCCACGTGGAACGGTCGATCACCGTCGCCGCGACCGCCCGCCTCCGACGAGTCAGAGGCGCTTGAGCGCTTCCAAGGCCTCGATGGGGTCGATGCGGCCGTCGTTGTCCGCGTCGGCGTTGTCGAAGAGGACCTTGATCTCGGCGTCGTCCACCTCGACCCCGAGGAACGCGAACATCTCGCGGAACTCGTACTCGTCGATGGTGCCGTCGGCGTCCTTGTCGAAGCCGTGGAAGAGCAGCCCAAAGCTGTCGGCCAGGCCCCGCTGCTCGATGAGCGCCATCACCTCGGCGAACTCGTCGAAGTCGAGGTCTCCCGACAAGTCCGTGTCCGCCTGAACCATCACCTGTTCGGCGACGGTCCGGGGGGAATCGAACCCGAGGTCGGTCAGAGCCACGGTCAGCTCTTCGATGCTGATTCGCTTGTTTCCGTCGGTGTCGATCTTGGCGAAGATCCGGTGAAGGACCTCCAGGGCGAGCACGTTGGCGTCGAGGCTGACGTCGTCTTCGGACACGGGCACTCCTCCACAGAGATGGTCGCTGAACATACACGCGGGCGTGCGATGCGTGCCCAGCGTGGCGATCGAATCGGAGCCCGTGGGGCACGCCCCGTCGGTGTCGGGACCACGCCCGTCCGTCTCAGTCCTCGGGCCAGGGGTCCGCGGGGGCGTCGGTGAGAGTCACCAGCCCCCGGGCGTACGGGAAGGTGTAGGCGCCTGCGCCATCGGTCCGCTCCACCGCGAGGGGCATCGACACCCCGACGCCGTACGTGCCGGCGGCCAGGGCAGAGCCGGCGCCCTGGGCGCAGCGGATGTCGAGCACGCCCGTCTCGTCAGGGGCGCATACGCACAGTCCGTTGCGCGCGGGCACCGTGCGGTCGGCTCGCACGGACCCACCGGGGTCGAGGGTCACCCGGGCCACGCTTCGCTGGCCGGTCTCGCTGACGCCAAGACCCCCGACGACGCCCGAGCTGCTCCAGGCGACGCAGCTGGGGTCCTTGTCGTTGGGGAGGCGGTCGCCGTCGGGGGAGGTGACGACGGGGTGGGGTGCGGGATCGATCTCCTGCGTCACGATGTCGACGGTGACGACGGAGTCGCTGATGTTGACGACGCGGCTGCTGACGCCGATGTCTCCGCCGGCGGTCGTGGGGGCGCGCACGTTCACTGCAAGCTGCAGGGCCTCAGGGTCGGCGATGTGGGCGGGCTCCACCAGGCCATCGACCAGGCAGCGCTTCAGCACCTTGTCCAGCTGGAGGTCTCCCCCTGCGCACCGCTCCGCGCGGGCCCCCTTCGCCCCGCTCGACGCGGCGCATCCGGTGGCGAGCAGGCAGGCACAGAGCGTGATCGAGAGTCCGCTGAGGCGTCCAAGAGCAGGGATCGGCATGGTCTTCACTCAGTCGGGGACGGAGGGACGGGGTCCCGGGGAAGGATGGTCTTCGGACCGAAATAGACCACGGCGAGGCTGAGCCCGCGCAGGCCGATCAGCATCACCAGGCACCACCAGAGCACGCGCAGGTCCAGTTCCTGCTCGAGCACCCACCAGAGCCCGACGAGGGTCGGCACCGTGGCGAAGAGCATGGCGCCCGCCAGCCACCCAAAGCGGCGCGCTCCCATGAAGATGCCGTCCCCCACGAAGACCAGCGCGTTCAGGGGCTGCATCACGGCCACGATGGGCAGGACGGTGGCGAAGAGGGCTGCGACGGCAGGCTCCAGGTCGAAGAAGACGGGCCACAGCGGCGCCGCGAGCCACACCCCGAGACCCAGCAGCACCCCAATGCCCAACCCCCACTGAAGGAGTCGATCGGCCACGGCCCGCGCCTCGTCGGGGCGCCCCGCCCCTTCGTGATCCGCCACGAGGGACTGGGCGGTGTAGGCGAAGGCGTCCACGAACAGCGCAAACATCAGCCAGAGCTGCCAGGCCACCTGATGGGCGGCGACGACCTCCTCCCCCAGGCGCGTCGCCACGGCGGTGGCCGCCGTCAGGGTGAAGACGAGGGCGAGGGTGCGAATCGACAGCACCGATCCCACCCGCAACAGGTGCTTCACCTCGGCCGCCTGGGGCAAGGCCACCGGGATGGCGAAGCGCTCCCGATCCCGTCCATAGAGGAGCGCGAGGAACGCGATGGCGCCTGCCCACTGCGCCGCGACGGTGGCCCACGCTGCGCCGGCCACGCCCCAGCCGAGGCCGAAGATGAAGATGGGGTCGAGGATCAGGTTGATCGCGTTGAGCCCCAGGGCGACCCACAGCGGGGTCTTCGTGTCGAGATACCCGCGATAGGCGCCGTTGGCGGCCGTGATGAGCAGGACGGCGGGCGCGGCCCAGGCCCGGGCCGTGAGATAGGCCAGGGTCTCTCGTCGGAGCTCCGCTTCTTCGGCCCCCATGAGGGCGGCGGAGGGGTCCGCGAAGAGGAGCAGCGCTCCGGTGCCGAGCGCCCCCAGCACGACGGCCAGGCCCAGCCCCGCGACCACGATGCGCCCGGCCTGGGAGCGTTGGTTCTCCCCCACTGCGCGGGCGACCAGCGGCGTGGTGCCGTTGGCGAGGAAGTTGAAGACGAAGAAGGCCAGCCCGAAGATTCCGGCGTTGACCCCGAGAGACGCCAGGGCAGTGGTTCCAAGGCGACCGACGAACGCCGTGTCGACCATCGACACCAGCGGGTCCACCGCCAGGGTCGCCAGCGCCGGCAGGGCGAATCGGAGGATGGCGCGGTCGTTCGGCTGCGATTCCACGGGCGCAGCCTACGCAACGGTCACCGGCTCGGGGCCGCGCTGGACTATCCTCCCCCCCATCGAACGCTTCCCCCTCTTCGTCAGCCTCCTCTTGCTGTCCGCCTGTGCGGCGCCCGAGGGCCTTCGTGAAACCCCTGATGGTGCGGGCCCCCTGGTGCACCTCGACTTCGACGCCGAGCCGCTGCCCGAGATCCCGTTCCCCAACGACCTCGCCGCGCGGCTGGATGTGACGTCGCCCACCGGGCTGCGGCTCAACTTCTCGGAGGTTGCACCCACGGAGCACGAGAGGTTGCTGCGCCAGAAGGCCAACCGCCTCACCGGCTTCGGCATCTTCGCGCCCATCATGGTGGAGTTCGCCGCGCCGCTCGACCTGGACGCCATCTACGCCCGACACGGCGCCAACGACGCCTTCGACGACGACGCGGTCTACGTGTTCGACGTCACCCCGGGCTCACCGACCTATCTGAAGCCGGTCCTGATCGACATCGGCGGCGGTCGCTTCCCCATCGACCTGCCCGACCGGGGTCAGTACTTCGAAAACGATCCGCGCGCTCAGGAGCCGACGCTCCTCTTCGAGACCGTGGACGAGGACCTCAACGGCAACGGGGTCTTGGACCCGGGCGAAGACACGGACAACGACGGCGTCCTGGACTACCCCAACTACTACCCCGAGGACAGCCGCGACCAGAGCGACCTGCTCTCCTGGTACGAGCGGGAGACCGACTCCCTCATCGCTCGACCCGCATCTCCACTGCGCGAGAAGACCACCTACGCCGTGGTCCTGACCGAGCGGCTCGTGGGACTCGAGGGGCAGCCGGTGCGCTCCCCGTGGGAGTCCGTCAACCACACCCGCCAGACCGATGCGTTGCTTCCCGCCGTCGATGCGCTCGAGCAGCTGGGCCTCGGGGTCGAGGACATCGCCTACGCCTGGACGTTCACCACCGCGGTCGTGACGGACGACCTGGTGGCGGTGCGCAACGGGCTGCACGGCGAGGGGGTGTTCGCCTCGCTGGCGGAGGACTTCCCCGGGCGGGTGGAGGAGGCTCACTGGCTTCAAGATCTCGACGGAGACCGGGACCCCCATCGTCTGCCCGTGGACCGGATCATCGGCCCTCTCTCGGCGGCCGACTTCCTGCCTGGCGGCGCCGACAGCCTCATCGCCCAGTCCTACGAGGACTGGGGCGCCGACCTCGTCGGCGGAGCCTTCACCACGCCGTACTTCGGGTACGACCGGGACGACGAGGGCTTCGATGAGAGCGATGAGTGGTGGCGCGTCGAGGCGGCTACGGGGCTGCTCGAGGTGCAGCCTCAGCGGGTGCCGTTCACCTGCGTGACCCCCACGCCGAGCCCGGGGCATCAGCAGCCGTATCCGGTGGTCATGGTGGGACACGGGCAGGGCGGCACGCGCTTTCAGCTCATGGTGCTCGCCTGGGCCTTCTTGAGGCATGGCATCGCTGTGTGCGGCTTTGACTTCCCGGGGCATGGAGGTGCGTTGCCGCCCGACGAGATGGAGCAGTACATCGACCTCATCGAGGGGCTCGGCCTGGGCCCGGCGTTCAAC
Source organism: Deltaproteobacteria bacterium (assembly GCA_023954745.1). Classification (GTDB taxonomy): domain Bacteria; phylum Myxococcota_A; class UBA796; order UBA9615; family UBA9615; genus JAGSHC01. The sequence continues at coordinate 10,339 of JAGSHC010000119.1, forward strand.
AGCTTCGACGACGCGCGCTATCGCGACCTGAACAACGACGACTTCCCCGACTCGGGCGCGGACTTCTGGGTGGCGGACACCTTTCACACCCGCGACAACACGCGGCAGGCCGCGGTGGACTTCGTGCAGTTCGCGCGTGCCCTGCGCTCGTGCGGCCAGGGCACCATGGCCATGCTCAACGACGTGGGGGTGCCCCTGGCGGACGAGGTCATGTCGTGTGACTGGGACCGAGATGGAGTGCCCGACATCGGCGGCGCCGACGCGGACCTGAGCTTGTTTGGCGTGTCCTTGGGGGGCATCAACTCCTCCATCGCCGCGGCCATCGAGCCAGATCTCTCGGCGGTGGTCCCCATGATTCCGGGCGGCGGGCTGGGAGACGGCCTCCTCCGCTCAAGCCTGGGCGGCCCTCGGGAGGCGGTCCTCGGACGGCTGATGACGCCCCTCATCGTCGGGATTCCTGACGGCGACGGGCTGTCCATCGAGCAGCTCGTCATCTCGGTCAACGAGCCGGTGCAGATCCCCGTGGGACGGCTGCCCGCCGTGCCTGCGGGGGGCAGCGTGCTGGTGGAGAACCTGTCGAACGGCGAAGAAGAGCATGGGCAGATCCCCGTCGACGGCCGCTTTCGGGTAGCCATCGCCACCGACGCCGCGAGCGCAGGGGAGAAGCGTCTGTTGGCCGGAATGCCGCTCGAGGGACTCGACCCCCTCGCTCGCTACGTCGTGCCGGAGAACGAGGGGCTGGGGGACCGGCTGCGCATCACCATCCTCGACGCCGAGGGCGGCCCGGTGGCGCTCTTGGACACCTTCGGCACGGAGGTGAAGCACGAAGGGGTGACGATGGAGGCGGGCTCTCCCCTCGTCGCGGCGAGCTTCGGCTCCGGGCTGACCCGGCAGACTCCTCGTTTCCGGCGGCTCGTCCAGGTGCTCGCGCTGGCGGCGGAGCCCGGCGATCCCATCGCCTACGCCGGTCACTGGGTCGACGAGCCCTTCGAAGCCCTGGGAGGGGTCCCGCGCAACGTCCTGCTCATGCCCACCGTAGGGGACGACGTCGTGCCCATCGCCACCGGGGTCGCGCTCGCCCGAGCGGCGGGTTTCGTCAGCACCAGCGAGGTGGACCCGCGCTACGGCGAGACCGTGGACCGCTGGCTCCTCGACCGCGGCGTCGTGCACGGCTACGAGGAGTTGGGCCCCTACACCAACGCCGCCGGCGACCCAATCCTGTTCGATGTCGAGGACTACGACGAGGGAACGGACGGGAGCGGAGCACTCTCGGAGGAGCCGCTGCGCCTGACAGTGGAGACGGACTCCGGCGCCGCGGGCCTGCGTATCGTCTACGGCGACCCCGAGGGCAGCCACGGCTGGGCGCTCCCCGACCCCGACGCGCTGTTCGACCTGAACACCTACGCCACGACGCAGTCGGCGTGGTTCCTCGCGAGCCGGGGCCAGGAGATCATCGAGGCGCCCTGCTTCGAGACGGGGGACTGCCCGTTCTTCCGGCAAAAGGAGTAGCGCGGGCCACCTGCCGTGGGGCCGGCCTCAGCTGGCGGGAGGCACCAGCACGGCATCGCCGAAGCTCACCCCTGCGGGCACGCACCAGATGGAGACGTGCTCGGCGGTGGCGGGATTCACGGCCATGGTGAGCGGGAAGCTCAGGGCCTCGCCGTCGTAGCCGCCGCTGCGGCGCAGGTCGTCGCTGAGGACGGAGTAGTCGTCGAAGGCGGGGTTGTCGGCGACGACGAAGCGCACATCGAGCCCCGCGCCGTCGAAGCCGAAGCCCTGCACGTCGAGCGTGCAGCTGTCCACGAACTCCACAGTCCCGGTCACTCCGTGCTGGCGCGTCACGAGCTCCCCGCTCCACCCGGTGAGACCGCCATCGTCGCAGCCGGTGCGGGCCTCGGCGGGCCCTTCAGAGTTGGCGCAGCCCACCAGGGCGAGGACGAGGGCGAAGGAGGCGAGACGGGGCATGGGTCTTCTCACAGGGCGTCGTATCCATAGATTTGCTCGCTGCAGGCTACGGCCAGCCACTGCGGGGTGCCGCGGGTGCCGAGGTTGCGCAGCGCTCGCATCACGCGGCTGCCGCTGCTTGCCCAGGGGCCCACGCCGTGGCTCAGCCAGCTGATGAAGGCGACCCGGCGCTGACGTTCCTTGCGATACCGCGCGATGGCCGCCCGCGGATCGGACTCCTCCGCCACGGCCCGCGCCAGCACGGCCGCCCCTTCCACTGCCAGGGCTGCGCCCTGGCCGATGTTGGGCGTGATGGGGTGCAGCGAGTCGCCGAGCAGCACGACCCGCCCGTCGCTCCAGCGGTCTGTGGGCGGCCGGTCCCGGTTCTCCGTGCGCAGCAGTGCGTCGAAGTCCCCCGCCGCCACGATGGCGGGGATGGGGTCGTGCCAGCGGCCGAGGATCTCCAAGAAACGCGCGCGCAGCAGCTCTTGTCTCTCGGGGGACCGCGGCCCGCCCGCCTCGTCAGGGAAGGGCTCAGTCCAGGGGCGGAAGTACACGTGCCAGCTGAGCAGCCCGTTCCCCAGCGGAATCAAGCCCACCCGGACCGAGTCGCCCCAGGTCTCCGTGAACGCCCACTGCGCGGGATGGTCGGCCGGGATGCAGTCGGCAGGCGCGAGCCCCCGCCAGCAGGACTCGCCCGCGTCTCGTGGCGGCGTCCATTGGCCACCATCGAGTTGCTTGCGCACCACCGAGTGCACGCCGTCGGCCCCGACGAGCATCGAGCCCCTCTCCACACGGCCGCTCGCGAAGTGGGCCACCACCTGCCCGTTGCTCTTCTCGTAGCGCACCAGCTCCTCGCCGAGCACGAGGCAGTCGGCGGGCACGGCCCGCAAGAGGATCCCGTGGTAGGTCCCTCGGTGCATGCCCAGGGACTGGGCGCCCACCCGGGTCGCCAGGTCCGCCACGTCCACGGAGCTGAGGACCTTCCCGCTGGGGACCTTCAGGGTGCCTTCCCGCAGGGGAGCTCCCGCGCCGAGCAGCGCGTCCTCCACCCCCACGCGGCGGTACACCTTGAGGGCATTCGCCGCCACGAGCAGCCCGGCCCCCACCTCGCGAGGGTCTGCGGTGCGCTCGAAGACCTTGACCGGCACCCCTCGCTCGAGCAGCAGCAGCGCGAGGGTAAGCCCCCCGATGCCACCCCCGATGACGAGGACGGGTGCTCTCCCGGCGGTCGTCATCTCAGATGAGGTTGATGTCGAGGGTCGCCAGGTGGGTCGTCGTGCCGACCCCGTCGGTCCCCATCACCGCTTCGGCGCGGGCGAGGAACGCCTGGGCTGCCTTGTCGTCCGGGTCGATCGACAGGACCTCGATGAAGCCGCGGTGGGCGTCCTTGAAGTCCTTGGCGTTGTAGGCGCGAACCGACTCCTCCATGGTGTTCTTCGTCTCGTCGCGCTTCGCGGCGCGGGCCGCCGGCAGGGGCTCGTAGATCTCGTACAGCGACACGACGGACGCGCGGCCTCGAGGACGCACGTCTCCCAGATAGCGATGCCGGAAGGCGTCCTTGTCGGCGCACATCTCCAGGGTGGGGCCCGAGATGAGGATCGGCGCGCCGTAGGCCTTGGTCAGCCCCTCGAGGCGCGAAGCCGTGTTCACCGCATCGGAGATGACGGTGGAGTCCATGCGCTCCGCTTCGCCGATGGTTCCGAGCATCAGGGTGCCGTGATGGAGCCCGACGCCGATTCCAATGGCCTGCACGCCTTCTTCGCGGCGCTCCTGGTTGAGCTCGGCGACCTGCTTGTGCATTGCGATGGCGGCTCTCACGGCGTCGTCGGGCGTCTTCGGGAAGAGCGCCATCACGGCGTCCCCGATGTACTTGTCGATGAAGCCGCGCTGCTCACGCATCACCGGCCCGACACGCTGCAGGTATTGGTTGAGGAACGCCATGTTCTCGGAAGGAGACATGCGCTCCGACATCGCCGTGAACGAGCGAATGTCCGAGAAGAGGATGGTCATGTCGCGCTGGACGGCGTCCCCGAGGCTGACTTCGAGGATGTTCTCCCGGCCCAGGTAGTTGAGGAACTGCTGGGGCACGAAGCGCGAGAACGCAGCCGCCATCTGCTCCGCGCGGCGGTAGTGGTCCGCGTTCTCGATGGAGATGGCCACCTGGGACGACAGCAGCCGCAGGAGCTCGAGGCGCTCGGGGGTGAAGGCGCCAGCTGCGAGGCTGTTCTCGAGGTAGACGAGGCCCACCACCGCTCCGCCGTGCACGATCGGCGCGCACATGAGCGACTTGGTCTTGCCCGCGGCGATGTAGGGGTCCTTGCTGAAGGCGCTCGGCGCGGCGACGTCGTCAATGACGACCGCCTCCTCGGTCCGCGTCACGAAGTTGATGACGCCGTGGGCCAGGTCATTGCGCTCTGTCAGCGGCTGCTCCAGGAGCACCCGGGCGTCGGAGCCTGCGATCTGCTCGGCCTGAATGACGTGGCTGCCCTTGCGGTCGAGCACCAGCAGCGCGCGACGCGCCCCGGCGTTCTCGAGCACGAGGTTCATGAGCTTCTCGAGAAGCTTGCCGAGCACAATCTCGCCACTGATGACCTGCGAGGCCCGCAGGATCGTGTCGAGGTCGAGCATGCTCGTGCCCGGTCCCGTGGTGCCGGTGCCCTGCCGGGTGCCGGCCGTCGTGGCTCGGATGGAGCGCTGCCATGTCGCCGAGGTGAGGCGCGGCACCGCCGCGTTACCTCCGAACCCGAGGTCCGGGAACTCGGCGTCGAGTCGGCTCACCACGGCCGAGGCACCCCACCGCTGGTAGGAGTGGCGCGCCTCACGCAGGGACATGAGCCCCAGACGTGGCCGCCCGCGGTTCATGAAGTGCCGCCCTGCGAGCTCGTTGGCGATGGCCTCGTGGTTGGTGAAGCCCTGAGCGCCGGCCTGGGCGATGGCTTCCTCGTACAGCTCCTCGGCGCGGTTCGCCTCGCCCTGGACCCGAGCCAGCTCAGCCTCCAGGAGCAGGCGCTTGTGCTCGAAGCCGTCTTCGTTGTGCTTCGCCCACTTCCGGTGTTGTTTCACCATCTTGCGCAGCTTGCCCAGGGCCTTGCGATGGTTCGGCTTGCCCACGAGCTGCGCGTTCACCAGTCCGTAGAACAGGTGCCAGTTGCTGAAGATGGGGATGCCGAGGGAGACGTCGAGCATCGTGCCCGCTTCGTCTCCGAAGCCGACGGCGTCCTCGAACTCGCCGAGCAGGTAGAGGGTGGCTTGCTTCTCGATGAGGTAGTTGTGCAGCGGCTGGCGCGACTGGAATCCACGCGCTCTGCCGAGCCACTCGGCCTCGTCGTAGCCGTTGTCGTCGTCCCAGGATCCGCCGCCGCGGGTCTTGCCCATGAGGGTGCGCGCCATCTGACGCTCGACCACCTGAATCTCGGACTGGACCTCGATCTGGTTCTTCCGGGCGAAGTCCCAGAATCGGGAGGTGGTCTCTTCGATGGCGTCCAGCGGCTCGCCCATCACGGAGAACATGCAGACCATGAAGTTGGCGCAGTACCCGGCGTGGGTGGGGTCGCCGGACTCGAGGGCGGCCTGGAAGCCTCGCTCGAAGTAGGGGATCGACAGGCGCGGGTGCTGGCCCCACTGGTAGACGAGGCCTCCCAGGGACAGCTGAACCTTCGGAATGAGCGACGGCTTGCCGTGCATCGAGTCCACGTGCTCGCCGACGCGACCCAGCTCCATGCCGTGGGGAACGTTGCCCATGATGGGGCCGTTCATCATCCCGTACAGCGTCCAGCAGTAGGCCGACTCTGCGGCGTTGCCGTGCTCCAGACTCAGGGTGCACATCGTCAGCACGGAGCACAGGTAGATGTTGATGTCGACGAAGAACGCCGGCCCCGAGAAGTCGTTCATGATGTCGATGGCAGTGACCACCACCGGGTCGGTGCACTCGGGGAGGTTCTTCAGGTCCTCCTCGGTCTTGCCGCGCATCTTCAGCTTGAACTTGATGAGCTCCCGCAGGAACGTGAGCTGGCTCGGCTTCTCGGGCAGATGCACGCCGAGGTGGGCGAGGCCCTTGTAGGCGATGTCCACCGTCTCCAGGAACAGGCCGCGACTCTGGTAGAGGCTGAGCTTGAGGCGGTAGACCTGGGCCTTCTCGAGGTCGGTGCGGCTCTTGTCCACGAGCTGGTCGAAGAGCGCCTCGGCGGCGTCGAAGTTCCCGAGCAGGTATTCGCTGCCGGAACGCTGGAAGAGCACCGGCTGGCCGATGTCGTAGTTGTCGGTCCACAGGGTCTCGCCGAGGAGGCTCTGCGCTCCACCGAAGTACTTCAGGGCGGGCTCGTGGGCCGACGCCAGCCGGGCCTTGTCCCCGGCGCGGGCGAAGAGGCTCGCCAGGTGCGCGCGCTCTGGCCCCTGCTGCACTTCGGGGATGCCGTGCTCCAGCTGGTCCACGACGTTGAACAGTTGGTCGTCCAGCGTCTCGGCGTCCATCAGGTCGAGCATCGCGCGACCGATGCGGAGGTGGGTGCGTGCTCGGTCCCCCTCGTCGATGAGGGAGTAGGCGGCCTGTTGCACCCGGTCGTGGAGGAAGCGGTAGCGGGGGTTGAACCCCTCCTGACCCTCGGCCACGTCCAGGCTCGCCTCGGCGCCGGTCTCGTTGGTCTTGATGCCCACGAGGCGGTAGCCGTCGTCCAGCGGGACGATGTAGCCCTCGCCGAGGGCCTCCCACAGGTCGTCCGCCACGACCCCGGGGCTGGAGCCGGCGGAGGCGGCCAGCGTGTTGAGTTCGAACACGTTGCCCACGGCGGCGGCGAGGCAGAGCGCGGCCTGGGTGGGGGCGCTGAGCTCTTCGATCTTCCGGGTCATCAGGGCGACGACGTTGTCGGTGATGTCCCGTGCCTCGATCTCGGCGAGGTCGTAGTTCCACCGGCCGTTCTCGAAGCGCAGCAGCTCATCCTGGTGGAGCACACGCAGGAACTGGTTGACGAAGAACGGGTTGCCCAGGGTCTTGCCCTGGATGAGCCCCGCCAGAGGCGCCGCGAGCTCGGTGTTCGTGTGCACGCAGTCGGCGACGAGCTGGGTGAGGGTCGCGGGGGCGAGCCCCTCGAGGTGCACGTTGGCGAGCTCGGCCATCCCGGTGTCGGCGCGCTGGTGGGTGATGGCTTCGAGGGTGAGGGTCAGGGGGTGGCTGCTGTCCACCTCGTTGTCCCGGTAGCAGCCGATGACCATCAGGTGGCCGATGTCCGTGTCGGTCACCAGGATGCGGAGCAAGTTCAGCGTGGGGCGGTCCGCCCACTGCAGGTCGTCGAGGAAGATGACGAGGGGGTGCTCTTCGGATGCAAAGACCTTCACGAACTCGAGGAACGTGCGGTTGAGGCGATTCTGCGCTGCCTCGCCCGAGAGCTCCGGTGGGGCTGTCTGCTCCCCGATGATGAGGTCGAGGTCGGGCAACACCTCCGTGGCGACCCCGGCGATTCCACCCAACGCGTCGAGGATCAGGTTCTTCCATCGCTCGATGCGGTCCGCCGACTCCGTCAGCAGCTGGGAGATGAGGTCGCCGAACGCCTGGATCACCGAGGCGTAGGGGATGTTGCGCTTGAACTGGTCGAACTTGCCGGAGATGAAGTAGCCGCGGCTCCTCACGATGGGCTTGTGGACCTCGTGGATGAGGGCGGACTTGCCGATGCCCGAGTACCCCGAGACGAACAGCATCTCCGAGCCGCCCTCGGACACCCGCTTGAAGCCGTCGAGGAGCGTCGCGACCTCGGTCTCTCGGCCGTAGAGCTTGTTGGGGATCTGGAACCGGTCGGGGATGTCGGTGGTGCCGAGGATGAACCCGTCGGGAATGCCCCCGTTGTCGAGGCTCTGGCGAAGCGTCTCGAGGTCCGCGGCGAGACCGGCGGCGCTCTGGTAGCGCTCTTCGGCGGTCTTCGCGAGCAGCTTCGCCACGAGGCTGGAGACCACGTCGGGCACGCTGGAGTTGAGGCTGCCCACGGACCGGGGACGCAGCGCGATGTGCGCGTGCACCAGCTCCAGCGGATCCGTGGCCGTGAACGGCAGGCGCCCCGTCAGCATCTCGTAGAGCGTCGCTCCGAGGCTGTAGAAGTCAGTCCGGTAGTCGATGGGCCGGTTCATGCGCCCGGTCTGCTCGGGAGACATGTAGGCGATGGAGCCCTCGAGGACCCGGGAGTTCGCCTCCACGGAGTCGAGGGAGGTGGAGATGCCGAAGTCGATGAGCCACACCTTGCCGGTCTCGGGCTCCACGATGACGTTCGACGGCTTCACGTCCTTGTGCACGATGCCGGCGCGGTGCACGGCGCCAAGGGTGGTCGCGAGAGAGGACGCCAGGCGCAGCGCCTCCCGAAGCGGGAGGCCTTCGTCGCCGATGTGGGACTGGAGGGAGAGGCCTGGCAGGTACTCGAACACCATGGCGACGTCCTTGCCGTCTCCATGGAACGAGATCGGGCGCACCACGCCGTCGGTGGCTGCGGTCGCCAAGCGACGCAAGACCTCGAACTCCTTCCGGAAGATCGCGACGTCCCGCGGCGGCGGGTACTCCCGGTTGAGTGCCTTGATGATGACCGGTTGGTCGTCCTCGAGGCGGGTCGCGCGGTAGACAGCCGCCTGCTCGCTGGCATGCAACTGCTTCTCGACCCGATAACCGCTGATCGATGCCATGAACCCCTCCGTGGAACCCCCGTCGCCACGCCTCGCTCTCGCAAGACCCACCCTAGCAAAGCGGGGCGTCGTTTCTCGCGCGCGCGAGAAGCAGTCCCATCGGTGGTGTCACCCCCGCCGCATCCGCGAGGGTGACGCCAATGGGGGAGGTGCCCGGTCGGCGGGGCAACGCGCGCACTATCATTGCGGCGTGCGCGTTCGATTCCTCCCTCTGTTCTTGCTGCTCGGTTGCCCCACGGGAGACCTCGACGGGGATGGGGTGTCCGCCCCCCAGGACTGTGACGACGAGGACCCGAGCGTCTTCCCGGGAGCGGCTGAGGTCTGCGACAACGGCGTCGATGACAACTGTGATGGTGCGGCGCCGGAGTGTCGGCGCCTGGGAAGCATCACCCTGGGGGCGCAGTTCGGAGGCTACGTGGGGCCGAGCGCGGGAGCCGGCTTCGGCTCAGCCCTCGCCACGGTGGGGGACGTAGACGGCGACGGCTTCGGCGA
>JAGSHC010000041.1 GCA_023954745.1 Deltaproteobacteria bacterium
GCTCTTCCGATCTACCCGGCCAACGACGGTCTGCCCTCGGACGCCGAGGAGATCGACGACGACGGCGACCTCTACGTCGAGTGTGACTTCAGCGCAGCGGCCTTGGCTGGCGGCGCGGCGGGCAACGGTTACGGCGGCGTGGACGGCGGCAGCGACTGCCTCGACGTCACCACCAACACCTACTCCGACAACGTCAACCCGGCCCCGGCCACCGTCGAGGTGTGCGATGGCTGGGACACGGACTGCGACAGTCAGCCGGCGTACCCCGGGAACACCGGCGCGCCCGAGGATCAGGACGAGCTCGACCAGGACGGTGACACCTACATCCAGTGCGACATGGTGGCGGGCGCCTCGGGCAACGGGCCGAACGGCGTGCAGGGCAGCGACTGCCTCGATGTGGCGCTCGTGGCCAACCCGTACTCCGACGACGTCAACCCCGGCGCCACCGAGACGTGCGACTCCTGGGACACCGACTGCAGCGGGCAGCCCGCCTACCCGAACAACGACGGCGCGCCGGATGAGGCTGAGGAAGCCGACGACGACGCCGACACCTACGTCAACTGCGACTTCAGTGCGGCGGCCATCGCCGGCGGCGGCGTCAACAACGGGTACTCCACCGTCATCAACGGCAGCGATTGCCTCGACGTGGCCCTGAGCAGCAACAGCTACTCCGACAACGTGAACCCCGCGGCCACCGAGGTCTGCGACTCCTGGGACACGGACTGCGCGAACCAGCCGGCCTACCCCAACAACGACGGGGAGCCCTCGGACGCGGAGGAGCTCGACGACGACGGCGACAACTTCGTGCAGTGCACCTTCTCTGGTGCGGCGCTGGATGCCGTCAACAACGGCTACGGCGGTGTGATCGGCGACGACGATTGCCTCGACGTGGCGAGCAACACGTACTCGGACAACGTCAACACCGCGGCGGCCGAGGTCTGCGACGGCTGGGATACGAACTGCAGCAGCCAGCCTGCCTACCCGAACAACGACGGGGACGCGGACGAAGCCGAAGAGCTGGACGACGACGGGGACGGCTACATCCAGTGCGATGGGGTCGCTGGCTCCGCGGGCAACGGGCCCTCCGGAATCATCGACGGCAGCGACTGTCTCGATGTGGCCCTGACCGCGAACGCCTACTCCGACAACGTCAACCCCGCGGCGACCGAGACCTGCGACTCCTGGGACACGGACTGCGGTTCACAGCCGGCCTACCCCAGCAACACCGGCGCTCCGAACCTGGCGGAAGAGAACGACGACGACGGAGACGGCTACGTCAACTGCGACTTCTCGGCGACGGCCCTGGCCGGTGGAGCGGCGAACAACGGCTTCGGCGGCGTGGTCAGTGGCAGCGACTGCCTCGACGTGGCGCTCACCTCCAACGCCTACTCCGACGACGTGAGCCCTGCGGCGACCACGGATGTGTGCGATGGCTGGGACACGGACTGTGACTCGCAGGGGGCCTACCCCGCGAACCTCGGTGCGCCCGAGGACGACGACGAGGTCGACGACGACGGCGATGGCTACGTGGAGTGCACGAGCTACGTGACGGCCTCCGGAGCCGCCGGAATCACCAATGGTGATGACTGCCTCGACGAGGTGACGGGCCTGACCTTCCCCCTCGACACCGCGTCGAACCCGGCGATTACGGTCGCCATGGCGGCAGAGGTGAACCCTGGCGCCACCGAGGTCTGCGACGGCTTCAACACGGACTGCGCCGGCGGCTCGGGCAGCGCGGCGTACCTGCCGCCGCTGTTCGGCAGCAACGAGTCCGACGCCGACTTCGACGACTACATGGCCTGCGGTCCGGCCGAGAGCTGGACGCCGACCGGGCTGGGCGCGTCCGACTGCCTCGACAGCGACGTCGACGTCAACCCGGGCGAGCCTTCGGACCCCGCGGGCGTCGAGAACCTGGTGGACAACGATTGCGACGGGATCTTCGACGAGGACGCCGCGGCCGGCTCCATCGCGGTCACCGAGCTGATGGTCACCACGACGGGCTCGGACTCCCAGTGGTTCGAGATCTACAACGCCTCCGGGCGCGCGGTGTCCTTGCACCAGTGGGCCTTCGACACCACGAGCGGCGCCTCCTTCAGCTTCACCGGAACCTCGACGGGCCCGACGGACGCCCCGCTCCAGATCGCGAACGACAGCTACGAGGTCATCTGCGTCGATCCCTCCAACGGCACGGACGCGACCTCTGCTCCGGCGAAGGACTGCTTCAACAGCGCGGCGATGACTGGGTTCACCCTGTCTGAGACCTCGGACACCGTGACCCTCGCGGTGGCGGGCTCGACCATCGACACGCTCTCGTGGTCGTCGGCTCTGGGCTCCTCGAACAACACGTCGGTGACCCTCGATCCGCTGATCACTCCGTTCATCACCGCCAACGACACGGTCGACACCGCCCTCGCCGGATGGTGCGAGCCCCTGGTGAGCTGGAATGGCGGCACCGGCGGGCGCCTCGGGAGCCCCGGCTACGAGAACGTCTCCTGCGACTCACTGCTCATCGACGTGGACGGCGACGGCTACTGCGCGGGTGGTCAGGACACGACGGGCGACGGGGACTGCAATGACCCGTCGGAGAGTGCTGGGTCGAACGACACCGACTGCGACGAGACCAACCCGGCCATCAACGAGGCGGCCACGGAGATCTGCGACGGCTGGGATACCGACTGCTCGACCGGCTCCTCGTTCCCGCCGGACGTGGCCAACGAGGCCGACGACGACGGGGACAACTACATCGAGTGCACCGTGTCTGGCTCGCCGGCCCTGCCCGGCTCCATCGTGGCGGGTGACGACTGCGACGACACGCGCGACTACATGAACGATGGCGAGACCGAGGTCTGCGACGGGTACGACAACGACTGCGCGGGTGGCGCCAGCTTCTCCGATGGCGGCGGCGACGAGGCCGACACCGACAGTGACAACTACCTCGAGTGCTCGGCGTTCACCAACAACGATGGTGGCGGCGGATTCCTCGGCGGGTCCGACTGCGACGATGCGCTCGACTACCGCTTCCCGACCAACGCCGAGGTGTGCGACGGGTACGACAACGATTGCAGCGGTGGCGTGAACGGCACCAACGAGGTCGACGGCGACAGCGACCAGTACTTCCTCTGCACGGGCTTCATCGACCGCAGCGGCGGAGACAGCTTCGCCGGCGGCAGTGACTGCGACGACACTCGCTCCTACGAGAACCCGGGCGGCACCGAGATCTGCGACGGGTACGACAACGACTGCTCGGGGGGCGCGAGCTTCACCGACTCCGGCGGCGATGAGCTGGACGGCGACAACGACGACTACGTCGAGTGCACCGCCTTCTCGGACAGCGATGGTGGCGGTGGCTTCACCGGTGGCGACGACTGCAACGATGCTGCTGCGACCACCTTCCCGGGTGCGCCCGAGCTCTGCGATGCATTGGACAACAACTGCAACGGCGTCGCGGACGACAGCCTCGACAGCGACGGTGACGGTGTCACGACGTGCGGCCCGGACGGAGTCCAGGGGAACACCGACGACGACTGCGACGACAGCAACCCGTTGATCAACCCCGGCGCCTCCGAAATCTGCGACGGGTACGACAGCAACTGCACCGGCGGCGGTTCCCCGCTTCCCCCGGACGTGGCCAACGAGCTGGACGACGACGGCGACGGGTACATCGAGTGCACGGTCTCCGGGTCGCCCGCGCTGGCGCCTGGAGTGACCGGCGGCAGCGACTGCGACGACACCCTCACCTACCGCAGCCCCGGCGTGACGGAGATCTGCGACGGGATCGACAACGACTGCAACAGCTCCGCGGACTTCTCGGACGGCAGCGGCGACGAGGACGACACCGACGGTGACTCCTACGTGGACTGCACCCCCTTCGTGAACAGCGACGGCACTGGCGGCTTCCTCGGCGGCGACGACTGCGACGACGCGCTGTCCTACCGGACTCCGGGCGCGACGGAGATCTGCGATGGGATCGACAACGACTGCAACGCGTCGGCGGACTTCTCCGACGGAACCGGAGATGAGGACGACACCGACGCCGACAGCTACGTGGACTGCACTCCCTTCACCAACAGCGATGGTGGCGGCGGGTTCGAGGGCGGCAACGACTGCGACGACACGCTGAGCTACCGGAGCCCTGGTGCCACGGAGATCTGCGACGGGATCGACAACGACTGCAACGCCTCGGCGGACTTCTCGGATGGCAGCGGCGACGAGGACGACACGGACAGTGACGACTACGTGGACTGCACCCCCTTCGTGAACAGCGACGGTGCCTTCGGCTTCCTCGGCGGCGACGACTGCGACGACGCGCTGTCCTACCGAACTCCGGGCGCCACGGAGATCTGCGACGGGATCGACAACGACTGCAACGCGTCGGCGGACTTCTCGGACGGCAGCGGCGACGAGGACGACACGGACAGTGACGACTACGTGGACTGCACCCCCTTCGTGAACAGCGATGGCGGTGGCGGCTTCTTGGGCGGCGACGACTGCGACGACGCGCTGTCCTACCGAACTCCGGGGGCCACGGAGATCTGCGACGGGATCGACAACGACTGCAACGCCTCCGCCGACTTCTCCGATGGGACCGGCGACGAGGACGACTCGGACAGCGACTCCTACGTGGACTGCACCCCCTTCACCAACAGTGATGGCGGCGGCGGGTTCGTGGGCGGCGACGACTGCGACGACACGCTGTCCTACCGAAGCCCCGGGGCGACGGAGATCTGCGACGGAATCGACAACGACTGCAACAGCTCCGCGGACTTCTCGGACGGCAGCGGCGACGAGGACGACACCGACAGTGACAGCTACGTGGACTGCACTCCGTTCGTGAACAGCGATGGCGGTGGCGGCTTCGTCGGCGGTGATGACTGTGATGACGCCGTCGGCACGACCTTCCCCTTCGCGGGCGACTCCGCGGTCGACGGCACCGACGCCGACTGCGACGGTCTCGACTGCGTGGCCGGCGACGGCTCCGCCGGAACGGCCTACAGCACCGGCCCCTACTACGTGTACTGCGCGAGCAGCGGCACGCAGGCTGCGGCAGTGACGGCGTGTGAGGTCACGGTGGACGGCAGCACGATGCGCCTCGCGGAGATCAGCGTCCTCGCCGACAACACCGAGCTGGCCGCACTCCTCGGGACCAGCGAGACCGCCTGGATCGGCGCCACGGACACCACCGCGGACGGGACCCACGTCTTCGACGCGGGCACGGAGAACAGCGGTGGGGCCCTCGGCTTCAGCAACTTCACCGTCGCACCGACGGCCGACACGTTCGTGCAGGGCGTGACCGTCGACGACACCGGCGCCTGGGCTGAGGCCCTGGTGGCGGCGACGCCCACCGGCTACGCCTGCGAGCTTCCCTAGAGGGTGCTGCCTGGCCCCCTTCGGGGGGCCAGCGTTCACACCTCGTGACCGCTTGGGGCGGATGGGCTGAAGTCCGCGGTCAAAGGGCCGATAATGTCCCCATGACCCGATTCCCTCTCCTGGCCTTCCTGGCCTCGCTCTCGCTCCTGTTGGTCCCTGCGCGTGCGGAGGCGGTCAACGAGTTCTTCGGTGGGGGCAGCTCGCCCGCGTCTTGCTCGGCGGGGCTTTACTACGTCCAGTTCGAGGTGACCTCGACCCGCTATCTGGACAGCGTCCTGGTCGCGGTGGGGGCCCCAATGGACTCCGCCTCCGAGATGGCGGTCTACACCTCCCCGAGCCTCGCCGGGCCCTACACGCTCGAGGTGGGGAGCATCTCGGGCCTTTCAGGCGCCAACAGCTTCCCCGACGTCGACTTCAACCTGCCCGCGGGGTGGGTCCTGTTTGCGTGGAACGTGCCCACCCCGTGGACCTGCGTGTTCGGGGATGGCACCCCCGGGACCACGCCCTACACGACCGTGCAGTTCGGGACGATGCTCAACGGAGGCAGCGAAGGGGTGGCGGCTGTCTTCCCCTCGTCCCTGAGCCCCACGTTGTCGAGCGCGTTCTACGGGGGAACGGTGACCCACGAGGCTGCCCAGATTCCCCCGGTGGCGGTGCTCTCCGGCTCCTTCCCGGTGCAGCTCACCGAAGACCCCTCGGGCATGGGCCGCGCCGTGACCATCGACAGTTCCGGCAGCTCTGATGCCGACGGCTCCGTCGCCTCACGGAATGTGGTCTGTAACTCCACCCTGCTCCCGAACACCTGCACCACCCCCGTCTGCACCTGCAACTACCTCAACGACGACGGCAGCTACACCGGGACCGTGACGGTGACCGACAACGACGGACTGACGGATCAGATCTCCTTCGATGTCGACATCGCCAACGCACCTCCGGTGGCGAGCGGGGTCTGTGACAACGGGACCTGCACCGGGGTCGAGGGCGACACCCTCTCTTTCACCTGCGATGCCACGGACCCGGGTTGGAACGATGTACCCACCCTCGATTGGAACTTCGACGGGTCTGTCGTGCAGGGCCCACGGGTGGGCGCCGGCGGCATCTTCGGGGACGGGAACCCCTTCACCACCACCAACGCGTACCCCGATGACGGCTCCTTCAGCGCCACCTGCGAGGTGGCCGATGACGACGGCGGCAGCGACAGCCAGGGGGTGAGCGTCACCATCAGCAACGTCGCTCCCACGATCATGACGATGACGGGCCCCGGGAACGGCACCGAAGGCAGCCCCCTGAGCTACTCGGTCACTGCCACGGACCCCGGGGTCAACGACGTGCTCACCTACTCGTGGGACTGGGACGACGGGACGCTGGGAGCAGGCACCGTGGAGAGCCACGTGTTCGCTGACGAAGGCTCCTTCACGGTCGAGGTCGAGGTGGACGATGGGGACGGCGGAGTAGTCAGCCAGACCCTTACGACGATCGTCGCCAACGTCGCGCCCACCCTCACGGGCGCCTGCCCTGGGGCGAGCACCGAGGGTACCCCGGCCGGCTTCAGCCTGAGCGCGGCGGACCCAGGGACCGCGGACACCCTCACCTGGACCCTGGGAGGGACGGCGACGGGCGTGAGCGTATCGCCGGCAACGGGCAGTCCCTCCAGCGTCTCCTGGACTCCCTCGTACACCGACGCCCAGGCGGGAACGGTCACCTTGGATGTGTCCGTGGATGACGGAGACGGTGGCGTGGACGCCTTGAACTGCACCATCGCGGTTGCCTACCTCGACGCCGACAGCGACGGGATGCCCGACACCTGGGAGTCTGCCAACAGCCTGGACCCGACCACGGACGACTCTGCCGGAGACCCCGACGGCGACGGCATCAGCAACATCGCAGAGTGGGTCGCCGGCTCGGACCCGCAGGCCTTTGGCGGACCGAGCGCCCCGACAGCTGTCTCTCCGGTGGCTGGCGCCGAGGTGACGAGCGCGACCCCGACCCTCTCGTGGAGCAACGCCACCGACCCCAACGGGGACCCGCTGACCTACACCTTCGAGGTGTACAGCGACTCGGGCCTCACCAGCTTCGTAGGGGGCCTCGCGGGGATTCCCGAGAACAGCGGCGGCACCACCACCGGGGCCCCCGGGAGTCCGCTGAGCGAGAACACGCCGTACTGGTGGCGGGTGCTCGCCAATGACGGCACCACGGACAGCTCCTGGTCCGTGGCAGAGGAGTTCTTCGTCAACGTCGCCAACGAGGTGCCCGGAACGCCCGTGGCGGCCTCGCCCATCGGAGGCGCCATCGTCACGAGCTTGCAGCCCACGCTTCAATGGAGCGAGGTGACCGACCCAGACTTCGACGGCGTGGACTACGACGTGGAGGTCTACGCCGATGTCGCGCTTGGCACCTTGGAGTGGTCGGACAGTGGGGTCGCGGGCGGCGGAAGCGGCCAGGCCGAGGCGCAGACCGGGACCCTGATGGAGAACGGCATCTACTTCTGGCGCGCGCGCGGGGCCGACGAGCACGGTCTGCCGGGGGACTGGTCGCTTGTGGAGTCCTTCCTGGTATCCACCGTCGATGACGCGCCGTCGCCGCCCGTCTGGGTCGATCCCGTGGATGGGGGGCAAGTGGGTGCACTGGCACCCGTGCTGGACGTGGAGCCGGGCGTCGACCCCGAGGGCGACGACGTCACCCTTGAGATTGAGCTTGCCCTCGACCCCGGCTTTGCCGGCACCGTCTGGGCGAGCGGCTCTCTTGCTTCGGGGGCCACCGTCAGCTGGGACAGCTCCCTGGAGAGCGCGCTGCTGACCGAGGACGGCCCCGCCTGGGCGCGAGCTCGCACGCTGGACGCCGGAGGGCTCGCCTCGTCGTGGGAGATGGTGCAGTTCACGGCGAACAGCGAGAACAATGCTCCGTCGGTCCCCACCCTCATCGAGCCCGCAGATGACCTGAGCGTCCTGGACCTGTTCCCCCTGGACTTTCGGTGGGCCAACGCCACGGACTCCGATGGCACGACCCGTACATACGAACTCGAGGTTCGTGACGGGGCCACGGTGCTCTGGTCACAGGCTGCGATCGCCGAGGAGGACACCGAGACGGGCGCGACCATGCCAGCCAATGAGCTGGCGCCGAACGCCGAGTACGAGTGGACGGTGCGGGCGGTGGATGAGCTTGGCGTGGCGTCGGACTGGGCGGACCCCTGGGGCTTCACCTATCAAGAGGGCGGCGACGACGACGACGCAGCGGATGACGACGACGCGGCGGACGACGATGACGCGGCCGATGACGACGACGCGGGCGATGACGACGACATCACGGTGGGTGACGACGACGACAGCGCCGGGGACGATGCCGGTTGCGATTGCGAGAGCAGCGTGGTCGGTGGCGGGCTGTCGCTCTGGGCCTTGCTGGCGGGGTTGGGGATCGTGGGGGTCCGCCGCCGGCGGTAGACCCACGGCGGAGGAACAATCCGCGGGCGTCGAGGTCTATCTCCAGGGACGGAGGACCTCATGAGCTCGACCCCCTACCTGGACAGCGTGCGCATCGCCTCGCCCTGCGAGGCGTCCTGGAGCGCGATGCGCGGTGACGACCGTTCGCGTCGCTGCGAGGACTGCAAGCTGCGCGTCTACAACCTCTCGGACATGAACACGGAGGAGGCAGAGTCCTTCCTGGCGGAGCGGGCGTCCAAGGACCGGACGTGCGTGAGGTTCTATCGCCGGCGGGACGGCACGGTGCTCACGAAGGACTGCCCTCGGGGCATGCGCCGTCAGGGGCGCCGGTTCAAGCGTGTGGCGCTGGCCGTCGCTGCGTCGATGATGGCGGTGGGTGGCGCGGTGGCGGCAACGGATGGACCGGGCGCAGACCTGGTCGCGAAGGCCGCGAGCCGGATCGGCCACTTCGTCTTGCAGAAGGCTGGCCCACTCACGAGGTCCCACGCAACGGCCGGCGTGATGATGGTGGCCCCCCCGCCCATCATGGGAGGGGTGCCTGTCACGCCGCCTCCACCTGCGCTCCAGAACAAAACCACGCCCACTCCGTAGGGCCGAGACATGCGCTCGCAACGCTGACTGTGTCGGGTCTCGAGGCCTCGACGGGGAGAGCGCCATGACGAAGCGAGCCATCGACCGGGTCCGAATTGCCAGCCCCTGCAAGGAGTCGTGGGACGACATGAGCGGCGACGCCTACTCGCGCCGCTGTGACCTCTGCAAGCTGCAGGTCTTCAACCTCTCGGCGCTGACGGCGGACGAGGCGGATGCGCTTCTCGCGGAACGCACGGGCAAGCGCACGTGCGCGCACGTCTACCGCCGACGAGACGGCACCGTGCTCACGAAGGACTGCCCGCGGGGGCTTCGGGACCACTGGCGCCGGGTGGAGCTCAAGTGCCTTGCGGTGGCGGCGGTGGTCCTCAGCATCGGAGCGGCGGACGCGGCGACGGGCGGTCCCACTGCCGAGGTGGTGAGCCCCGCGGTGAACCGGATCACCAGGTTCCTGGGCTGGACGCCGAATATCACCTTCCTCGGCGAGACCGCTGACGGGGAGATCGACTATGTCGACCAGAACCTCTAGGGGGCGTCTGGCGTGGAAACGCCGCCGCGCCGAGGACTGCCAGCGCTGACAGAGGCACATTCCCCCCTTGGGTGTCAGCCGTTCTTGGCGGCTTCCTTGTTCCGCTTGAGGACCTCGAGCTGCTGCGTGAGGCCGTTGATGAGCGCCTCCGCCGTCTCGGGCGGGATGATCAGCTCGCACTGGCTGCGCAGGGGCAGGAGGTAGTTGCCGTCGCCGTCTGGCACGAGCTCGTCAGCGTCGGCGGCGGGCACCACGAAGCTGAGCAGGCGCAGGTCGCGGTCCGTCACGCGCACGTCGAGCACGGGAGTGAAGTAGCTGGGGCCGTCGGGGTTGCGACGGAGCAGGGTCTTCACGTTCACCTTGCCCTGCGCGGGAGCGGGAGTCGCGGCAGGCGCGGGGGCGGGAGCGGGGGTCTTCTTCTTGGCCATCGGAGTGTCCTTCAGTTCATCGACGCGGCGAAGCCGGCCGCCATGCGCTTCATGATTTCCCCCGCCAGGCGCACCGCGGTCTGCGGGGCGTCCTTCAGGGCGGCGTCGAGGGCGTCAGCGTCGCTGCGCGCGCTGTCCCCTACTGCCTCTTCGTGGGCTGCGAGAATTCCGTCCCGGTCGGTCGAGGGGGTCGTCACGAGCCGCTCCCCGTCGATGTCGACATCCCCCGGGCGGGGTGCCGGCTGGGTGTAGACGGCGCCAGCCTCGGTGAGGCTGACGAACATCCAGGTGGTGCCTTGTGGGCCGTCGGCGGCGACTGCGCCGATGCTTCCGGACGCGTCCCGATAGAGATCCGCCTCGTAGGGCATCTCCATGCGCTGGCCCATCATCTCGACGGTGATGACGCCGCTCGTGGAGCCCGTCTTGGAGAAGCCGTGGCTCTCCCAGCTCACGAGTCGTCGCTCGCTGGGCGGGCGCGACCCACGGCGAAGATGTCCTCCATGCCGTTGAACACGATCTCCTCGTCGGGAGGCATCTCGAGGCCGTTGGCCTCGGCGTCCTTTCGGATGCGGTTCACCAGTGTGGCGCGGAACTGGCTGCAGAGATCGCGAATCAACCGCTCGACGCCGTCGAGGGGGACCATGATCTCGGAGTGGGAGCGCACCACGATGCTGGGCTGCCCGTTGCGCATCTCGAGGTCCGCCGGAGCGGCCGCGGGAGGCACGAAGCTCAGGAGGTGCAGGCCGTTCTGGCCCACGCGCACATCGACGAGCGGGGAGTAGGTGGTCGGAACCTCCGGGTTGCGCAGGAAGAACACCTGCGGGGTGCCGGAGATGACAGCGTCGTCAGTCGAATCAGCCATGGGCGCAGGGTATCAAGGACGGGTCCAGCGGGATCGTCGCGCGGCAAGAGATCTAGGGAGCGGCCGAGGCCTCGATCTGCATCGTTCGACCCAGCGCGTCCAAATGCACGCGCGCCGCGCCACCGCGCCCGCGAACCTCGACGATGTCGGCAGTGAGGTCCGTCGTCTCGAGGCCCAGGTGCTGGGCGTAGGCAGCCAGCGCGACCCGCGGCTCACTGAGTTGGTCGGGGACTGCGCTGTTCACACGTGCCCACCCGGTGACGAAGCGGATCATGGGTGGCGGGGGCGCCTCCTCGACGAGCTCCGGGCCGGAGAGAAGGACGTACAGGGCGCCGCCGTCGTAGGGAGCCCGGTAGTAGCCAGCGACCGCGTGGGCTGCGCTGGCGACGACGGCGAGCGTGTGCCCGTCCACGTCCGCCAGGTCGAGAGAGGGGGCACTGAACTCGGGCACGCCCCGCTCGCTGCCCACCTGCCCCAGGGCTCGCGCCGTCTCGATCAGAGAGGTCGGGATGCCGCTGGCCTCGTTCGCCCAGGCCCACAGCCAGGTCTCGGTCTCGGCGGACTCGGTGCCCAGGACCTGACATGCGGTGGTGATCACCGCCCCCGTCTTGGGATCGTCGAAGCGCATGAGGCCGGTGGCCATGTCGAAGCCCCAGGTCGCGTCGCCGATGCGATTGGCGAGCCAGGACTGGCGATCCAGGGCCACACCGATGGAGCGATCGAACATGCGGCGGAGCGGTGGGGACCAGGCCATCGCTACACCATCGCCAGGTACACGAGCAGCTCGAGCTCGTCGTCCACGGCTGCCTGCAGCCATCCCTTGAGCCGATCGCGCTCGACCCGCTCCCGCAGGACCGCGACCACCCCCCTCAAGTCCATGCTCCGCAGGGCCATCTCGAGGATTAGCGGCTCACCCAGCTCCGGGGCGGCTTCGAGCATCACGTCCAACTTGTCGAAGACCTCGCGCGCGTCGTAGTCGAGGAGCTTGGCCAGGAGCTGGCGGGACTCGGAGTGCGCGGGAGCCGTGGCGGTCGCGTCTTCGACACGCTGGAGCAGGAGCTTGCCGGCGGCCGCGATCGCAGACTTCGCGTGGGGGTAGGCCGCAAAGATGGCTCCGGCCTGCTCGGCAAACCAGAAGGGTGCGGCCAGGAACAACGGGACGAGAAACTCGCCGAGTTCGGGGCGCTCCAGCACGCGCTCCTGCACGCGCTTCAGCCACGGTGGATCCCGGTGGACGCGGCGCGACGCCGCCTGGGCGAGGGCGGCGCGGGTGGAGAGGTCGAGCTGGGCCCAGCGGTCCCACAGGGTCTCGAGCTCGACGTCGACGTCGAGCTTTGGGGCGTAGGAGGCGAGCCGCAGCACGAGCGGAACCATCGGGTGCGGGCCTGGGTATGCGAGCGCCCCCTGGGCGAGGGCCGAGAACGCCGCTGGGTCCGAGGTGGACTGCCAAGCCGCCCGCAGACGGGCGAGGGCCTCGTCCTGATTCCGCAGCGTCGCCAGCTCCGGAAGCAGGGAAGCCAGCTCGCTCACGATCCGAAGACGGCGGCGAGCACGTCGCCCGCTTTGTCGCCGAGAGCGGACTGAATCCCTGCGCGCACAATGGCGTCGTCCACGCCCTGACGCAGCTCCTGAAGAAAGCTGCTCATGTCGACGCCCCGCATCTGGAGGTTGAACAGCAACGGATCCAAGGCGGTGGGGGAGTTGGTGATGATCACCGACGCGTTCTCGCGAACCCACGCGGGGTCGAGACCCACCAGGGCCACGATCACCCAGCCAGCGCGGCCGGGTTGGAGCGCTTCCGACTTGAGCGCATCGACGGCGGCGTGTCCCGGCTTTGTGCGAGAGGCGACCGCGGAGGCCAGCATCGAGCGGAGGTCGTCGGCCCCCCCGAACCAGGGTTCGCGCACGCCCTCGTACAGCGCAGTCTGCTCGGTCAGGAGTCCCAGGAGGACGTCGAGGTCGGAGGGCTCCGTGCGCATCCGAGCGAAGAACATGACGCCGGCCGCGCGCACCGCGGGGTCCGAGTGCGTGAGGGCCTCGGTGAACCCAGCGTGCAGGTCGTCCTTGCGTCGGCCTCCGCGCCACATGTTGAGCAGCGGGTCGAGGTCGGAGCGATCCATGGGACCGGGCTCGAGGTACTCGCGTCCCTGGAGGACATCGACGACAAACGACATCAGCTCAGCGCGTCGTAGAGCGCGCGGGTGTCTGCGTGCTCCGGGGCGGCCAACTTGGTGACCTCTCCGGTGGGCGCAGGCTTGCTCAGCTCTCGACCCCCAGCGTGGCGCCAACCCTGCTGCTTGCACACTCCACAGCCCGAGCCACCGCACTCGCCGCAGCGGGTCTGGTGGGAGACGACCTGGAGCTCGCCGCTGGCCTCCGCCACCGCGAAGCGCTCGTTCATGCCGAGCTCGTTGCGCTCGAAGGCGTTGGTGTAGACGAGAGCCATGGCCGTGCCGCTCACCGTGACGGCCTGGACCGCATGCAGCGTCCGGGCGCCGACATCGCGGGCGCCGTGTTGGGCGAACCACGCCTCGTCCGGGCGGCTGGGCCGCGCGAGGACCTTCACCATGTCCTTGGCCTTGCCTTCGGTGTACCCATCAAGCTTCATCTCCTGCTTGATGGCGGCCACCCGGCGCACCTCCGGCTCCAGCTTGAAGGTCCAGGTCTCAAGCTGGACCTTGTCGAACTCAACGAAGAAGTCGCGCACTGCGCTCAAGTCGTGGGCACTCATGCTGCGAGTCTAGACGATTCGCCCTCCGGCCCTCGCGCACGCCAAGGCCTTCTTTGCCTGGAGGCCCCTCAGCCGGCCGCTACAGCCACTGGTCCCACTCGTTGGTGCTCTCGTTGAACGGAGCGATGGCGGGCTGCCCATCGTGCGAGGTGTACGTGACGGCGTAGGTCACGTTCTCCACCCGCTTGATGTTCGAGCTGCGGAGGGTGGCCAGCTTGGTCGACAGCTCGGTTCGCACGTCGTCCTCGAGCTCCTGGAGCACCTTGTCGTCGTCGACGTCGAGGCCGGCGACGATTGCGGCCTCGATCTTCGAGTCCACGAAGTGGTCGACCACCGTCTGCGCGTCCCACTCCATCCACTTCACCTGGACGTTCATGGTGATCTCCTTGGCGTCCCGCGCGCGCTCGCAGATCGAGTCCTCCTTGTCCGACATGACCGGCACGTTGTAGTGCCGGGACGTCGAGATGAGGTTCGCGCCGTTCTTGTATCCCGAGCCGCGCAGGCGGTCCGGGATCAGGTGGCTCGAGTTCATCCCGGCGTTCGTGGTCCGCCGATTGCCGCTGTTCGAGGTCATCCCGCGACCTTCGACGTCGTCCGCCTGGGTGCCCTTGAGGGTCAGCCCCGAGCCGGTGATGGAGGTGACCATCTGGTCCTTGCGGTGGACGATCTTGAACTTCGCGCCACGGAAGCCCTCGTACTCGAACTCCATGTCCCCGCCCGAGCCGTCCACCGGCTTCGGCGTGGTGACGTTCTTGGGCTTGTACTGGTCGTGGATGTCGCTGGTCTTGACCATGCCCTTGAGGAGGGCCTCCTTCATCTTCGTCTTCGCGCTGCTCTCCTTGGTCTTGTCCCACAGGAGCTCGTTCAACTCCGTCTTCGCGGCTGCGTACTTCGCACCCAGGCCGCTGGTGAAGGCGCCCTTCCGACGGCTGACGTAGACCGACGCAGAGGGGGCGCCCGTGTCTTCCCACTCGGCCACGCCCGACTCGTTGAACGCCTCGAGCGCGGCGGCCTCGGCGGCAGGCACGGCCCACTCGCGGCCGAAGGCGTGGTCCCCGAGGGGTCGCGCCTTCTCGGAGTCGAGCAGACCGTCGATGAGGGTCTTGACCTTGCTCCAGTCGCCG
Source organism: Deltaproteobacteria bacterium (assembly GCA_023954745.1). Classification (GTDB taxonomy): domain Bacteria; phylum Myxococcota_A; class UBA796; order UBA9615; family UBA9615; genus JAGSHC01. The sequence continues at coordinate 15,067 of JAGSHC010000041.1, forward strand.
CCCGCGTCGAAGACCTCCTTGGTCTTGCTCTCGAAGACCTGATCGACCGCGCTCGCGGTCTTGGCGTGCATCTTGTCGAGGTCCGTCTCGAACTGGTCCCGCAGCATCGCCTTGAGGGCCGTCGTGTCGGTGAGGCCACCGCTGACGAGGCTCTTGGCCGGCACGCTGACGTCGATGGCTGGGGCCACCGCCTCCAGCGCTCCGCCCGCGGTCACACCCCACACGCCGCCGCTCGCGCGGAACTCGCCGAAGGGCATGCCGTCGTAGGGAGTCGGCTTGCGGAACGTCTTGCTCCCCATGGCCTGGGCCGCCGGGATGTCGAATCGAACCATTCCCTTGGCGTACTGCGGGCTGTCCTCGCCGATGGCGAGCTCGTCCGACAGCTCGGCGACGGTGTGGCTCGGGGCCGTGTCGCGCGCGAACCACCAGGCCTGTGCCATGCGACCGCGCAGGGAGCCGGTCATGGTGGGCAGCGGGTCGAACCAGCTGTTGTTCGTCGCGGCGCAGAACGCGTCTTCGTTGTTCATGAAGCGCTGCTGGACGTTGGCCGGCTGGTAGTAACCGAAGATCGCGGGGAGGTCGACGACCCGGGACAGGCCCTTCTCCCGGTCGATTGCGCTGTCCGGGATGGCCGCACCCTTCTGGAGGTACTTCATCCCGGAGTTCATGACCTCGTCGCGCATGCCCTGGATGACCGTCTTGTTCTCGTCCACATGGCGGCGCAGCGAGCCGGCCTCCCAGTCGCTGAACAGACCGGAGCAAGCCGAGTCCGCGCGGACCTCGGCGAGCTTGGTCAGCGCCAAGCCGCCCTCGATGTTCGCTCGCGCCTCGAGGGTCATCGGGGCGACGGACATGAGCACGTCCTTCGCCTTCTGCATCAGCGCGTCGGCGGCGTCGTCCAGGACCTTCTTGCGATCCTTGTCCGACTCGGCGATGGCCGCGGTGTACTTGGCTTCAGCCTCGTCGCAGTAGCCGAGGACCTCGGCTTCCTTTGCGTCGTCGAGGCCTTCGAACTCGCCACTGGTCACCTGCTCGCGGAAGGGCTTGTCGTCCGACGCGATCATGACGACCGCGCGGGCTCCGCTCTTCTCGGCGTGGATGCGGTGGCTCTCCGAGGCACCGCCCTCGGCGGTGGGCGCCGAGAAGCTCAGGTCCGCGAAGGTGTCGCCGGCGGGCGTCTCTTCGTCTCCGCCGCCTCCGAACATGCCCTTCACGCCCTGGATGAGCTTGCGCAGGGCGCCCTTCACCGTGTCCTGCACGCCCTCGATGATCTCCTTGACCTTGTTGGCGATGCCGCCGAGGCCGAGCAGGTTCGCGAGGAGCGAGATGGCGATGGGGATGAGCGACGCCAGGGCGTTCTCGATGGCCGTGGCGGCCGGCCCGAGGCTGCCCGCGGCGATGCTGGCGATCATGTCCACCACGGAGGTGACGACCCCCATGATGCGGCCGATCTCGTCCCGCACGAAGGTGTACACGTTGTACGCCGTCATGATGGCGTTGAGCAGCGCGCCCACCGGGTTGAACATCGTCGCGATGCGCAGCACCGCCTGGGTGACGATGGTCTCGAGGATCCAGCCCTTGATGCCGTCGACGACCATCTCCCACAAGGAGCTGAGGTCGTTGCTGATGGCGTCCCACAGTCCGTCGACGCCGCCGGTCACCAGCGCTTCGACGTACCGCCAGACGTAGTCGAAGACCACGCCCGCCGTCTCGCCGAGCTCTTCGGTGACGACGCCCTGGATGCCGTCCTTGTTCAGCCCGATGACGTCCATCGTCAGGCCGAAGATGCCCACGATGTCCCAGCTGGTGGGCAGCGTGATGCCCATCTCGCCAATGGGGCCGACGAGCCACTCGAAGAAGCCGTCCTGCAGGTGCTGCAGGAAGTTGCCCGAGAACTGGTCGAAGCCCTGGCCCACCGAGTCGATCACGTTGCCCACGAACCCGCCCGGGTCCTGGATGATCGTGTCGATGGAGTCCATCGCGTTGTTGATGAGCGTGTAGAAGTCTGCGGGCGGGATGCCGGCGACCTGCAGGACCCCCTCGAGGATCATCTTGCCGAGGGCTTCCCAGTCCCCGGTCAGCACCGCCGTGGCGAGGGCCATGGCGGCGTTGATGGCTGCCTTGTACGCCTCGATGAGACCCGTCAGCGCGCCGGCCACCATGTCGAGCAGCGAGTTCACCGCGCTCTTGAGGGCGTCGGCGATGGCGTTGACCGCCTGGTTCGCCAGCTCGATGGCGCTGTCGATGAAGCCCGTCAGCGCCGCGGCGAGGCCGGGGAAGATGTCCCCGAGCAAGCCGTCCACGAGCCCCTTGAGCAGTGAGCCGTAGGCTTCGAGCGCGCCAGCGACGAAGCTCACGCACTGGTCGATGAGGGCCGTTGCGGCGTTCTTCGCCGCGTCCACGATGGCGTTGACCGCTGAAACCGCGGCGTCGAGCACCGAGTTGACGGCGTCAGCCAGAGCATCGAACGCCGAGCTGACGGCGTTGCCGATGGCATCCCACCAGGAGTCGTTCTCCGCCTCGCGCTCGGCTTCCGCCTTCTTGCGGGCGGCCTCGGCCTCGGCCTCGGTCTTCTTGGCGGTGGCCTCCTTCTCGGCGTCGGCGAACTTCTGCTCGACCTCGGCCTCGGAGCTCTTGACCTTGTCGTCGATGCTCTTCTCGAGCTTCTGCTTCTCGGTCTCGGACTTGCCCTTGACCTTGTCCACCTCGGCGAGCTGCTTGTCCTTGGTCTCCTTCTGCTTGTCGGAGATGGCCTTGCGCTGCTTGGTGACCTCCTTCTCCATGTCCTTGTTGGCCGTCTCGACCATGGCCTTCTGCTGGGCCTCCTGGTCGGCCTTGGTCTTGGAGATGTCCTGCTCGTGCTTGCCGGTGGCGGTCGAGATCTGGCTCTTCGCGTCCGACAGCGACTGCTCGATCTGGGCCTTGCCCAGGTCGTCGGTCTTGTCCTCGACCTCGCTCGGGATGGTGCCCTTGCTGAGGAACTCGTCGGCCTTCGGGATTGAGCCCTGCGCGTCGAACGTGGGCATGTCGGGCGTCGCCACGGGGTGGATCTCGCTGACGACCTTCTCCTTGACCTCCTCCGGGCCCGGTCCATCGTCCACGGCCTTGGATGCCTCGGTGCGCAGCTTCTCGGACTCGGCGAGCGACTCGTCCTTCTGGTTCACCGCGCGCGTGGGGTCCGCCGTGCCGGTGAGCTGGGGGTTGGCCTTCGGCGCCGGACCGGCGTTGGTCTTCAGGTTCGGCTTCGAGGTGGTGACCTTGCCCAGGTTCGACTTGTAGTCGGACTTCTGGCGGGACCGGTCTCCCTCGGCGGAGGGCTGCGCGATGTTGCCAATCGTGGGCTTCTCGGCTGCTGCGAGTTGGGCCGTCGGCTCCACCGGCACGTCGCCGGACTCCTCGGAGGTGATGCCGTCGCTGAGTTCGTTGGCGTTGGTCGGGGAGCCCGTCTCCTGGCCGGAGGGGTTCTCCTGGGCCTGGGGCCCCATGAGCTCGTCCACCGACTTCAGGCTGGCATGCACCGCCTTCTCTTCGGTGTCCAGGGCCGCGTCGATGTTGCCCTTCACCTCGTCCTTGCTCTTGTAGTTGGCGAAGTAGCCCTTATCGAGGTGGTCCGTGGCCGCCGTGGAGGCCTTCATCTGGACCGCCTGGCTGGCCACCGCGCCGCCGCCCGTCACCTGGTCGAGCAGCTGCTCGGCCGACTGACCCGCGACGACCGCATCGGCCACCTGATCTGCATGCTGTTCCCAGCGGTCGCCGGACTGGCCGACTCCACCGGAGACCTGCGCGCCCGCCGCCTGCTGCACGACGTGCGCTGCCTCGTGGGCCGCCGTGTGCAGGCTCGGCGAACCCTGGAATGCCACCTGGTCGCCCTGGGCGTACGCCGAGGCGCCGATGGACTGCGCGGCTTCGCCCGCCTGACCGCCCACGTGGGCACCGATGCCGCTGACGTCGTGGTGGCCGAAGGCCTGCTGGATCTGGCTGGCGTACGGCAGCTGACCCGCGGCGCCGCTGACGCCCTGGGCGGCCACGCTGCCGACATCCACGCCGTTCTGCGCGTTGCCGTTGGCGACCTTCTGGACGTCTTCGGTCTTCTTCCCCTTCATCTTCGGGGGGCCGATGAACTTCGGGGTCTTCAGCAGCTTCTTGATCTTCTTGATGATCCGCGGAATCACCTTGCCGATGGAGGCGGGCCGCTGGAACCACGGGCGCAGCGGATCCATCGTGATCCGCATCATCTCCTTGGCCTGCATCTTCACGATGCGCGCCGGCGGCTTCATGTCCGCCCGCAGGTGGTCGTCCCAGATCCCGACGATCTCGAGGATGGTCTTCCACACCTTGCGCTTGTTGACCTTCTGGAGGTCCGGCTTCTTGAGGAAGCGGCGCAGCAGGATGAGGGCCTTCTTGCCGTCCCGCTTCATCACCGACTTGGCCTTCTTGCCGCCGGGGATGTCGCCCTGGGCCGCCTTGCCCTGGGCCGCCGACTGCTCGGAGACCTGCTTGCCAGCCTGGGCCGCCAGCGCCTGACCGCCCTCGACGGGCTTCTTGGGCTGCTTCTCCCAGTCCATGAGGCGCAGCAGCGTCTGCATGTCCGGGGCGAGCTTGCTCAGCCACTTCATGACGCCCGGGTCCGTCAGCAGCGCAGCGCGTTCACCGGCACCGGACGTGCGCAGCATCTCGGCCACCGTCTTCCACGGCGCGCCGGCCTTGGAGAGCTTGATCCAGCTCATCACGACCGGGTTCTTCTTCTGCTCGGCGCCCTGGTTGGCGACCTGCGGAGCAGTCGTGGAGCCGCTGCCCGGCAGGGCCTTCGGACCCGGCAGGAAGGGACGCTGACCCGGGCCGTAGGCGATGACGCCCACGTCTGCGCGGATGAACGCCGGGACCTCGAAGGCGGCCGCGATGCCGAGGTCGGCCGGAGACGGGTCCGCCTTCCACTGCTTGCCGGACTCGTCGGGCTCGGTGCTGGGGTTCGGGTGGGTGTGGAAGTAGCCGACCAGCACGCTGTCGCCCACTTCGGGGGCCGCGCCGAGGTCGATGCTCGCCTGCTTGCCGCTCGTGGCGACGACGCTGATGGAGCCGCTCAGCAGGTTCAAGTAGAACCAGCCGCCTTCCTCGTGGCGCTTCGCGGGGTCGCCGGGGAAGGGGTTCGACTTCGCCCAGCCGGACTCCATCGCGCCCTTCACCGCGCCGTCGCCCAGGAGCTGTCCGGCCCCGGGGATGAGGGTGCCCGTGAGCTCGACGGCCGCAGCCATCTGGTCCCAACCGAAGACGCTCTCCAGCTCGCGCAGCCTCTTGGCGCTGGCGTTCAGGTTGCCCTGGTCGCCGCCGGCAGCGGTGATGATCTTGTCGCGGATGAGGTCCCAGCGGGTTCCGCCGGAGATCATCCAGTAGATGGTGGTCTCGAGGTCCCAGCCGAGAATGCCGGTCAGCTCGTGCATCTGGTCGGCGTTGGTCACGGTGATGACCCGCGCCATCCAGCCGTCGTTCATCACCTGGGGGTACTCACCGGCAGACACCGAGAGCGCCTTGTCCTTGGCCGCCTGGTAGTGCGTGCCCGAGGAGAAGATCCAGTCCCACTTCTCGTCGAACGTGCCGGCCAGCATGTCCACGAGGATGAAGATGTGGTCGTGCACCAGCATGCCGAGGTGGCGCGGCTTCCACTCTGCGTTGCGCACGCCGTCGCGCTCGCCCTGAGGCGCCGCCGCGACCTTCGGCTCGATGAGGCCCCAGTTGGAGCCCTTGTCGTACATCCAGTCGAGCTTCCAGGCGAGGTCCCCGCCCATGACATCGACGAGGATCGCCATCTCGTCTTCGGTGACGGCTGCGATGACGCGGGGCTTCCAGTTGGTGCCGCGGCAGGCATCGCGCTCGTTCTGGGGAGCGGCTTCGGCCTTGGCGAGGATGTGATCCCAGCGGGTGCCCGGCGTGAACATCCAGTGCCACTTGTAGTCGAGGTCGCCACCCATGATGTCGACGAGCTCGGCCATCTCGTCCACGGTCGTGACGCCGCTGGTGCGTCCGAGCCAGGAGTCGGTGCGGCAGGCGTCGCGCTCTTCCTGGGGGGCGGCCTCGGCCTTGGCCTTGATGTGGGTGTACTGCGGCGCCGCGGCGTGCATCCAGTCCCACTTGTAGTGCAGGTCGCCGCCCATGATGTCGACGAGCTCGGCCATCTCATCGGACGACGTGACGCCAGCGACCTGACCCTTCCACTCGTCGCCCCGGCACGCGTCGCGCTCGCCCTGGGGCGCCGCGACGGCCTTCGCGTTCAAGGTGCCGTAGTCGGTGTTCGCGGCGAAGATCCAGGTCCACTTGAAGGTGAGGTCCCCGCCCAGCAGGTCCACCAGCTCGGCGACCTGCGACAGGGTCAGGAACCCAGTGAAGATGTTCATCCACTCTTCGGTGCGCATCACGTCGCGCTGGGGCTGCGGAGCGGCAGTGACGCGCGGCAGGACGAGGGCCCAGGACGTGCCCGGCTCCGTCATCCAGCGCATCTTCATCTCGAGCTCGGCGTCGATGTTGTCGACGACCTTGGCGATCTCGTCGGGGTTGGTGAGCCCCTGGATCTTGACCTTCCAGTCGTCGTTCTTGAGCTCGTCCTTGAGGCCCTGCTCTGGCGAGGCGGCGGTCATCTTGACTACGTCGCTGCCCTTGGCGGCTCCGGCCTCCATGATCCAGTCGAGGGTGTCGGCGAGGTTGGCGCCGCTCTTGACGAAGTTGAGCCCCACCTCGGCGAGCTTCGCGCCGCTGATGAACCCAGCGATCTTGCGGCCGAAGCGGTTCCGCATGCGGTCCGCGTCGCTGCCCGAGAGGTCGCCCGCGAGGTTGATGACGCCCTTCTCGTACTCGTCCTCGGTGTCGAGGTCGAACTTCTCGGTGACGTTGCGGCAGGGCTCGTAGCGCTCGCTGTCGTCCGGCTCGGCGTTGCCGCCGATGTCCTTGCCGTCGTTGTTGTCGATGCCCTTGGCGTTGTCCGTCCCACCCGCAATGTCGTTGCCGGACGGGGTGCCTCCCTTGAGCAGGTCGAACGAGAAGTTCGGGTTGTAGTCCATCGCGACGCCGGCTTCGTACTGGAACGTCTTCGACGCCATGGGGAAGTCGGCGGACCAGGAGAAGAGCCACAGGTCGATCTCGGCCATGAGGCCGGCCTCGAGGCCGAACTCGAACATCAGGCCGGCGCTCGCGCTCAGGTCGATGTCGAGGCCGAGGCTGTTCTCGGCGGAGGAGTAGTGCGCGCCGACGCTGGCCATCATCTCGGCGAAGATGGCCGCCTTGCCGCTGGCCTCGATGTACCCACCGATGAAGGCAGGACCGATGCCAAGGCCGAAGGCGAAGCGAATCGCGGCGATCATGCCGGCTTCGGCGCGGCCCTTGATGGAGCCGCCGATGTCGAGCTCGACGTCGTTGGTGGCGGTGTCGAAGGTGCCGCTGGCGAAGATGTCCGTCAGGTACAGGCCCAGGGACGCGTATACGTCGAGGGACCCGGACAGGCGCGCTTCGAGGCCGACGACGCCGACGATGGGGATCTGGATGGACAGGCCGGGGATGCCGAACCGGGCCAGGAAGTTGAAGATGTTCTTCTCGTACTCGGCCTCGAAGAGGTCGACCTTGTCCGGGCAGTCGATGCGACCGCCGATCTCCATCGAGCCGTCTTCACGCAGGGTCACCTCGGCGGTGATGGTGAAGTCGGGCGTGATGTCGTAGCTCACGCGACCCGTACCGCTGATGTTCCCCTCCTCGGAGAGGTTCGCGGTGACCGAGCCAGTGAACGGGCCCTTGTTGTAGGCCAGGGTGCCGGTGCCAGACCACTTCGCGTCGTTGTAGTTGGCGGTGATCTCGCCGGTGACGCCAGAGAGGGCGGCGCGCACGCTGACCGAGCCGCTGACGCTGCCGTCCTCGTGCATCTCGATCTCGCCACGCGCCCGCTCGGTGAACGGAATCTCGAGGTCGACGGCCACGGAGCCGTAGAAGTTGCCGTCGTTGACGCCGAGCGTGAAGTCGCAGGAGCGGGCCATCGGGATGCCGCTGACGGAGCCCGAGCCCTCCATGCGGAGCACGCCGTTGATGATCTCGCCCTCGACCGTGGCGTTGTTGACCGTCAGGAACGGCAGGTTGATGTTCCCGGCGTTGACCGAGATGCCGCCGTTGATCTGGCCCTCGTTGGTGACCTCGACCCAGGCGCTCGCGCTCTCGACGAACGGGATGGCCAGCTGGAGGTCCGCGCGTCCGCTGAACTCACCGTTGTCGTAGTTCACCGTGAGGCGCGCGCCGTTGGTGAACGGCACGTTGACCGTCGTCGTGGCCGAGCCGGTGAGGCTCTCGCCCCGCTTCTCGATCGTGAAGTCGACGGGGTTGATGCCCGGCGGGCGGAAGGTGCCGTTGATGTCGCCGTTGATCTCGCCCGCGGCGTACTCGGCGCTGAGGTCACCCTCGAACAGCCCCGATGCTGCGCTGACGTGCGCGCTCCCGCGGAGGGTGAAGTTCTCGCCGATCTCTGCGGTGATGCTGCTCTGGGTGACCGAGAGCATCGGCACGTTGATGGAGCCGGCGTCGATGGTGCCGGAGCCGATGACCGCTTCGTCCTCGTAGCGCACGCCGATGTGGGCGCGCTCGAACATGCTGGTGTCGATGTCGAAGCCGCCAGAGCCCGTGATGTCCGTGCCCTGGAACGCGAGGTTCGCGGTGCCGGTGAGGATGGCGATGGACGCGCTCAGCGTCGCGTTGCCCGACAGGTCGGACTCGCCGTTGCTGATGGCCGCTGTGACGCTCGCCGACTCGACCGTCAGGAACGGGACCTCGATGTCGCTGGCGTTGACGGTGATGGAGCCGCCGACGGAGCCGCCAGGCTCGATGTCGATGGTGCCCACCGCGCTGTCCACGATGGGCAGCGACAGCTCGGCGCGCCCGGAGCCACCGAACTCGCCGTTCTGGTAGCGGACGGTGAACGAGGCGGACTCGACGAGCGGGATGTTCGGCTCGACCGTGGCCGACCCGCTGATGCTGTCGCCCTGCTTGGTGAGGTTGAAGGCGACGGGCGCGATGCCGGGTGGACGGAAGGTGCCGTCGACGCTGCCGTCGATGTCGCTGCCGGTCCAGTTGACGTTGAGGTCGCCGCTGAACAGGTTGCCGGCGGCGGTGACGCTGGCCGACCCTGCGACGGTGATGGTGTCGGCGAGGCCGATCGTGATGGAGCTGCTCGTCACCGACAGCATCGGCAGGTCGATGTTGTTGGCGTTGATGGTGCCTTCGCCGGTGACCTTGCCGCCCTGGTAGGCGACGTCGATGCGGGCCGACTGGAAGAAGCCGGACTCGAGGTCGAAGCCGCCGGTCGCGCTGATCTGGCTGCCATTGAAGCTGAGGCTCGCCGTCCCCGAGAGCGCGCTGATCTCCGCGGAGATGGTCGCGCTGCCCTGCAGGTTCATCTCGCCGTTGGTGATGGTCGCGGTCACCGAGGCGCTGTCCACGTTCATGAACGGCAGCTCGATGTCGCCGGCCTCCACCGTGATGGAGCCGTTGACCTGACCTTCGGGCGTGATGTCGATGTTGCCTTCGGCGCGCTCGACGATGGGCAGGTCGAGCTCGACGCCGACGCCGCCACCGAAGCGCCCGTTCTCATAGGCGGCGCGGATCGTGGCCGACTTGACGAGAGGCACGTTGACCGCCGTGTTCACCGAGCCCGAGACGAGGTCGCCCTGCTTCTGGAGAGTGATGGCGATTGGGTCGATGCCCGGCGCGTTGATGTTGCCGGCGACGCTGGCGTCGATGTCGTTGTCCGCGTAGCTGGCGGTCATCGTGCCGCTGAAGAAGCCCCCGGCGGCGACGGTGGCTTCGCCCGCGGCCGAGAACGACTCCGCAAGCTGCACCGCGATGGTGCTGCTGCTGACGGAGATGTAGGGCAGCGTGATGTCGTTGGGCTGGATGGCCGCGCTGCCGGTCAGGCGGTTCTCCGCGTAGGCCACGTCCATCGATGCGGAGCCGAACAGCGCGCTCGTGAAGGTGAACCCGCCGCTCGCCGTGACGTCGAGGTTGTTGAACGCGACGGTGGCGTTGCCCTCGAGGGCCGGCATGTCCGTGCTGACGGTGGCGGTCCCCTGCAGGTTCATGTCGCCGTCGCGCACGTCGCCCTGGACGCTCGCTGCGCTGATGGTCAGCGGGCTGAAGTTGAAGCTGCTCGCCTGGATGGCGAAGTTGCCGCTCATCCCGTTCTGGTCGACGTCGACGCGCCCAGTGGCGCTGTCGAGGAACGGGATGTCGAGGGTGATGTTGGTGCCACCGCTGAAGTTGCTGCCGTCGTAGGCGACCGTCAGGTTGGTGGCCTGCACGCGGGGGACGCTGATGTTGGCGCTCGCGCTCGCGGTGAGGTTGTCGCCGTCCTTTGCGAAGTTGAAGCCGACCGGTGTGATGCCCGGCGGGTTCAAGGTGCCGGTGCCGCTGGCGTCGATGTCGCTGCCGGTCCAGCTGGCGTTGAGCGTGCCGTCGAACAGGTTTGCGGCGGCCATCGTCGCCGACCCATCCACCGTGACGTCGTTGTTGTACGCCGCGGTGATGGAGCTGCCGCTGATGTTGAGGTGCGGCAGGTTGAAGTTCTGGTCCTGCAGGGTGATGGACCCGGACAGGCCGTCGTTCCAGCCGACGCCGATGTTCGCGTTCTGCAGGAAGCCGGCGTTCAAGTCGAAGCCGCCATTGGCCGTGAAGTCACTGCCCCCGAAGGTCGTGTTGGCGGTGCCGCTGAGGAAGCTGATGCTCGGGGTGATGGCCGCGCTGCCCGAGAAGCCTGCGCTCGCGTCGTAGGCCAGGTTCAACGCGGCCTGGTTCATCTGCGGCAGGTTGAAGTTGATCGACGGGACGAAGCTGAAGCCGTTGGCCACCGAGCCCGTGAAGGTCCCGCTGAGCATGTTGCTCAGGGCCGAGACCGTCCCGCTGACGTCGCCGCCGAGGATCCCATTGGTGATTGTGCCGTTGACGACAATGGCGCTGACCGAGATGGGCCCGAGCTCGAAGGTCGGCGTCGTGACGCTCGCAGTGCCGCCGACTCCGCCGGCCTGGTCGATGGTCGCGTTGAGGGCGCCACCGAAGAACTGGGCGATCTGGAAGGTGCCTGCGCCCGAGCCGCTGAAGCCGTTCTCGCTGTTGTAGGAGAGAGACACCATCGCGTCGCCGGTGATGCCGGCTGTGCGCACGGGGAAATTGACGCTGACCGTGCCCGTCCACGAGGAGCCGCCGAGGTCGAGGTCGAGCTCCGGCATCGAGGACGGGTCGAGGCCGCCCATCGCGTACGCGGTGATGAAGCTGGGCAGGCCGATGGAGCCGTCGACGTGACCGGTCACCTGGCTGCCGTCGTAGCCCATCTCGAACGCGCCGCTGACGAGGCCGTTGGCGATGGTCGTGTTGCCCGAGCCGGTCGCGCCGATGCCGCTGGTGCCGGCGGTGACGCTGCCGGTGAACTCGCTGACGACGAGGCCGGGTGCGCTGATCTCCGTCGGGGAGAGGGTGCCGGTGCCGTCGACGTCGCCGCTCTGGAGCTGCAGGCTCATCGTGCCGGCGCCCAGGCCAGCGATGGTCCACCCACGCTCGATGGCGGCCGTGACGTCCCCCTCGCCGGTGAAGCCGAAGGCTGCGTCGCCGTTGATGATTGGCCACAGGAACGAGCCCGTGATGGTGCCGCCGGTGACCTGTCCGCTCGCGAGCGTGAGGTTCACCTGAGGGTTCTGGATGCCCGTAATGGGGGAGGGCAGGTTGCAGGTGTAGGAGTCGCCCTCGAGGTCGGGCACCGGCACGTTGATGTTGATCGTGCGGCCGCCGAGGTTGAGGGGGAAGCGGACGCCGCCTCCACCGAGGGGGGCGAGTTGCACCGGGCCCTGCAGGCTCTTCGCCTGGAGGGACTTCTGCTGCACGGCACCGGAGCCGCTGCCAGCCACGCTGTTGAGCAGGGGCTCGGCGCTCTTGCCGGCGACCACCGCATCCGCGACCTGATCCGCGTGCTGCTCCCACTTGTCCTGACCGCCGCCGCCCTTGGTGGCGACACCGGCGCGCTGCTGGACCACGTGTGCGGCCTCGTGAGCGGCCGTGTGCAGGTCCTGGCCACCGGAGCCGAAGGCCACGTCGTTGCCGGTGGCGTAGGCCTTGGCGCCCATGGACTTCGCGGCCTCGGCCGCCTTGCCGTCCGTGTGGGCCTGGACGCCGGTGACGTCGTGCTGGCCGAAGGACTGCTGGATCTTCTCGAGGTGGGGCAGGGGACGCCCTGCGCCCTGGATGCCGTGCTCGGCAGCGGCCATCGCCGGGGAGGCGGAGTCGCCCTTCGCCTGGACCAGGTTGGGGTCCATCTTGGCCTGGGCACCGCCGCCGCCGCCGCCACCGCCGCCGTCGCCAGCCTGACCGCCGGCCTGGCGCGCCATGGTGTTGCCGTCGATGGACGGCGAGCTGCTCGGAGCGAGCATGTCCTGCCCGGGCTCGCTGCCCAGGTTGAAGTCGAACGACGGGTTGTAGTCGAAGTTGACGCCGGGGTTGTAGTTCCAGCTCTTGCTGGCCAGCGGCCAGTCGTGCTCCCACTTGGTGAGCCAGAGGTCCACCGACGCGGTGATGCCGCCGCTGATCTCCAGGGCGAACTCGAGGCCCGCGCTCGCGTTGACGTTGACCCCGAGGGCCAGGACGTCTTCCGCCGAGGAGTAGTGGGCGTTGACCCCGGCGCCGATGCCCGCACGGATGCCGGCGGAGCCCGCGATCTGCACGTACCCACCGATGAAGGCGGGTCCGATGCCGAGGCCCACGGCCAGTCGCGCGGTGGCGGTGACACCAGCGCTCGCCTCGCCACGAATCTCACCGCCGACGTCGAGCTCGACGTTGTTGTCAGCGGTATCGAACGTCCCGCTGGCGGTGATGTTCTGCATGTACAGACCGACGTTGGCGTAGGCCTCCAGCTTGCCGCTGAGCTGGGCTTCGAGGCCGACCACCCCGACGACCGGGAGCTGCACGGACAAGCCGGGGATGCCGAAGCGCCCGGTCATGTTGAAGATCTCGCGCTTCCACTCCTTCTCGAAGAGGTCGATGCGGTCCGGGCACTCCAGAGCGCCGCCGACGACCATCGTGCCGTCCTCGCGCAGAGTCACTTCACCGGTGACCGTGAGCTCGTCGGTGATGGCGTAGCTGACACGGCCGGTGCCCGAGAGGGCGCCCTCGCGGGAGATGGCTGCCTCGACGGAGCCGCTGAACTTGCCGCGGGAGTAGGAGAGCGTGCCGGTGCCGGAGAAGCCACCGTCCGCGTAGTCGACGTGCACGGCGCCGGAGACGCCGGCGATCTCGGCTTCGATGTCCGCGCTTCCGCTGACGGAGCCGTCCTCGCCGAGGTTCACGGTGACCCGCGTGCTCTTCATGGCGGGGACCGCGAGGTCTGCTTCGACGGAGCCGCTGAAGCCAGCCGAGCTGACGCCCAGGGTGAGGTTCGCGCTGTTGACCGCGGGGATGCCGGTGATGGTGCCGCTGCCCTGCAGGGACAGGTGGCCGGTGCTCGCGATGGAGCCGGACACGGTCACGCCGCTGACGGTCATGCCGGGGATGGTGACGTCGCGGGCGGCGACCTGGACGGTCCCGGTGATGGTGCCATCGGTGTCGACGGTGACCTGGACGGAGCCGCCCGTGATGAAGGGGACCGCCAGGTCAGCGCGCACGTTGCCGCCGAAGCGGCCGTTGGCGAAGGAGACCGTGAGGTCTGCCGCCTCGGTGAACGGGATGGCCAGCTGCGTGGTGGCGCTGCCGGAGAAGGCTCCGCCGCTGTACTCGGCGTGCAGCTCCACGGGGGTGATGCCCGGCACGTTCATGGTCGAGTCGATGCTCGCCTCGACGCTGCTGCCCGTGACGTTGACCTCCATGTTGCCGGAGACGAGGCCGCCGGCGAGGGAGGCGCTGGCGCTGCCGTTGACGGAGAAGCCTTCGGAGTCCAGCGTCGCGACGACCTGGGACTCGTTGACCTGCACGCCGGCGATGGCGAAGTCGCCGCCGTCGAGGGTGGCGGTGCCGGTGACCTGGCCGTCGGCGTAGGCGATCTCGAGGGTCGCACCCTGGACGATCGGCAGCGCGATGTTGAAGCTGCCGTCGGCGGTGAAGGTCTCGCCCGTGAAGGCGAGGTTGGCCGAGCCCGAGAGGCCGTTGACCTGTGGCGTGATGGTGCCGCTGCCGGTGAAGTTCCCCCCGGCGTAGTTCATGTTCACGGTGGTCGGCGCCATGGCCGGCAGGTTCACGGTGAGGGAGCCGCCGAACTGCGGGTCGCTCATGTCCGTGATGTTGCCCGTGAAGCGTCCGCTCGCCTGACCGTTGAAGGCGCTCATGGAGCCGCCGATGGTCAGGTTGACGTTGCCCTGGTTCAGGCCGCCGGAGAGGCGGAGGGCGCCTACGTGCAGGGGCCCGATGTCGAACTCGGTGGTCTCGGCGGTGAAGCTGCCGTTGACGTCGCCGCCGGAGCTGAACGTGACGCTGGTGGTGCCGGAGATCCACTCGCCGATGGCGAAGTTGCCTTCGCCGCCACCGGAGAACTCACCAGGAGCGTAGGAGAGGGTGACGTTCGACGTACCGCTGACGCCCTTGCCCTGGGCGGGAATAGCGAAGGTCTCTTCCTGGGCCTCGAGGCGGCCGTCGGCCACGTTGACCGTCAGGGTGGGCTTCTCGGCGACGTCGCCGGCCTGACCGTTCTGCCAGATCTTGTCGAACTGCTCGTACGTGGGCTTGAGGCTGAAGGAGCCGTTGGCGGCGCCTTCGCGGTAGCGCACGCTGAAGTCGCCGGTGAGCTTGCCGCCCGCGAGGGTGGCGGTGCCCGATGCGGTCGCAGAGATGGTGCCCAGGCCGGACATCATCATCGAGCCGCTGGCCTCGGTGTAGGCAGCCTCGTCGCCGTAGGTGCTCAGCTCTTCGGAGGTGAGGGACTTGCGGGCGGTGAGGGCGCCATTGCTGAACGTGACTTCCACGGAGCCGCGCGCGAAGCGGGCCAAGGAGAAGTTCACCTCCTGGCTGCCGGAGACCTCGCCGCTGGAGCTGATCTGCAGCGTGATGCCGCCCTGGAGCTCGGGGGCGGTGAGGGTGCCGCGCAGGATGCCGCCGGTGACCTGGTTGTTGGACAGGTCGAGGTGGGCAGTGGCGGGGTCCTGGAAGCCGGGGATGCCGTTGACGGCCTTGCTGTAGCTGGATCCGCTCGCCTGCTCGGCGGGGATGGTGATGCGCTGGGTGCGGTTGCCCAGGTTCAGCGTGAACTTGATCTCCTCGCTGGCCTCAGCCTCGTCGCGGGCGACGGCATCCGTGGCGGGAGCAGCGGAGACCTGGCGGGCGGCGACGGGGAGCATCTCCGACGCGTGGTCGAGCCCTCCGGCGGCGACGGCATCGCCGATGGCGTAGGCCTCGCGCTCTACCTGGTCGGAGACGGAGGTGACGCCGACGCCGTCGACCTCACCGGTAGCCTGGCCACCGCGGCCTTCCATGTTCTGGACGACGTGGGTGACCTCGTGGGCGATGAGGGCGTCACCCTCAGAGGTGCCGGGGCGGTACTCGCCGGAGCCGAAGACCACGTCCTGGCCGACCGTGAATGCGTGCGCTTGGACGGCGTCGGCCGCGTCGGCGGCGCGGTTGTCGTCGTGGATCTTGACGCCGTCGAGGTTGCGTCCGAAGAGGGCCTCGAGCTTGCCCTTCACGTCCGTCGGGAGGGCGCGACCGCCACCCTGAAGCGCGGCGTCGACCTTGGCGGCGGCGCCGTTCTGCTGCTGCTTCTTCTCTTCTTCACGTGCGCGCGCGTCGGCAGCGGCGAGGTCGCGCCGGACCTTGGCCTGCTGGGCGCGGCCATGACGGACCACGAGGTCGGCGGTGTTGTCCGCTTCGATCTCGAAGGAGTCCGTGGGGGAGGAGACGGAGCCGCTCTTAGCGAGGGCCCCCGTGGGGAGGGTGCCCGCAGCCTTCGCGGAGATGGCGGACGTGGTCTCGGTCGTCTTGAAGGCGGCCTTGCCACCGCCGAGTGCGCGGTGCTCCTCGTCGGTCAGGGGACGGGCGAGGCCGGCCTGCACCACGTGGGTGAGCTCGTGAGCGAGGAGGCGGTCGCCCTCGACGGTGCCGGGGCGGTAGGTGTTGGACTGGAAGGAGACGTCGGCGCCGAGCGCGAACGCGTGGGCGAAGAGCGCCTTGCTCTGGGCGTCGGCCTTGGGACCGGTGTGGACGCGGACCTTTTCGAAGGAGACGCCGAAGCGCCACTCCATGTACTCGCGCGTCTTGGTGTCGAGGGGGGCGCCGCCGCCGATGCCCTGCTTGACCTGGTTGATGTCGACGTCCGGCGCGCCACCGGCGAGGTCGTAGGTGACGTCGAGGCCGGCAAGCTCGTCGCGCACCGTCACGTGGGTGGGGGCAATCGGCGCTGACCCGCCGAACGACATGGACTCGGCTGCGGCAGCGGCATCGTCCCAGGCGTCCCCGAGATCTGCGATGTCTGCAAAGTCGGCGTCGGCGAAGTCGCCGTCACCGTGGAAGCCTGCGTCCGACGTCGGGTCGACCATCCCGGCGTCGGCATCGACCATGGCCTCGCGGGCGAGCAGCGCGTCGAGGAGGGCCGCGCCGGGGCGCTCCTCCATGCGGTTCGCGCCGTTGCCGCCGTTGCCGATGGTGTTGCGGATGGCGTCGTTACCCACGCCCTGGTGCATGCGCATCAGGTCGTAGTTCTGGACGGCAAACGCGCGCCGGACTTCCTCTTCCTTCCGCGCGATGCGGGAGAGCGCCGAGGAGGGCGGGCGAGGGGCCTGGCTGTCGGCGGTGATGGAGCGGGCGGCTTCCTGAGCGGCCAGGAGGTCGGCGTAGCGCCGAGCCTTCTTCCGCTGGAGCTCTTCGTCGCGGGCGATCTTCTTACTCACGGGGGCACCTTGGTCAGAGGGCAAGCCGTTATGACTTACGTCGGGGGCCTCAACGTCTGAGGAAGTCCCGGCGTTCGTTGGGTTCCTTGCCGGGAAACCAACGTCGGCCGCGCCTCCGTGCACGGAAGAGCGGCCGAGGTCAAAAGCTATGGGAAGGGGCCGGAGGGATCGAGCGCGTAGGGGTCGCGATTTTCGATCCGGTGGGATCTCAGGGGGATCCGGGGGGCTAATTTACAGTGGTGGTGTAGGATAGCCCCCCCCCAGGAGGTGCTGCCAGTGTCTCACCGCCCCGCCCGAATGACCCACACGGCGATCTCTTTCCCGCTGGAGCCACTCTTGGCGACGGTCCGAGAGTGCACGGCCGCTCCCGCCCGATCCAGCGCGCCCTGGACGGCTTGGGGGTCGACATGGGCGTAGAGCCGTCCGTCCTGATCCCGCGCCGAGCCCGCGTCGGTGTCCATACGCCAGGTGAGCACCAGGGCGCCAGCCGGCTCGAGGAGGGCGAGCAAGCGGGACACCGCGTCTGGCTGGGCGTGGGGGGGCAGGTGCATGAGGACGTTGCGGCAGAGGACCTGGTGCGCCTTGCGGGTGGTAGAGGCAAGGGCCGGCAGGGAGTCCAGGAGGAACATGTGCTCGGGAAAGGCTCCGCGAGCGACCGCAAGCATGGTCGCCGAGGCCTCGATGCCGACCGTCGGGTAGCCGTTGGCGACGAGCCAATCGACGTCGCGGCCGCTTCCGCTTCCGATGTCCAGCGTGGAGAGACCCGGCTGAAACGCCACAGCGACGGCCGCGCGGGTCTCCGCGGGCATCGGCTTCCCCAGCCACTTGGCCGCGTAGCGCTGGGCGTGCATGTCGTAGGTCGCCACTGTGTTCTCGTCCATGGGGCAAGCTCCTCTCGGCGTGGGCTGGCGGGGCGCATCCTGGCGTGTTCCGGAGGCGACGTCCTCTTCGCAGGCCTCCTGGGTGAGCGGCCTCCTGGGGTTGTCGGCCACGCCCCTCGGGTCGCGGCATCTGTGCACCGACCGGCGATCCGGTAGGCAGGAGGACGAGTGGCGCGACTCCAACTTCCGTACGTGCAGGCGTTCTCCGAGCACTTCCCCGTGGTGTCGCTCATCGGCCCGCGGGGTGTGGGGAAGGAGGCCCTCAGCTTCGAGGCGTTTCCAAATTCTCACTTCGTAGACCTCGACGCGCCGGACCAGCGGGAGCGGATGCGTCGATCTCCTCGGCGCTTCCTGGCTGAGCTACCCCGAAGCGTCGTGATTGGAGCTGCGCACCGCGTGCCGGAGCTGCTGCCGGCGCTCGGCGACTTGCTGGCACTGGCGGAGGAGCGCGACCGGCGCTTCTTGCTGGCGGGGACGCGCCCCCTGGTGGGGGAGCCGGCGGAGCTTCAGGGGCTGCACTCGCGGTTGTGGCTGCTGCCCTACTCCATCACTGAGCGCATCACGGCGGGGTCCACGCTGGACGAGGTGATGTGGACGGGGGGCTTCCCGGGGCTGCTCGAGGGACGGTTGCCGGCGAAGGTCTGGTTCTCGGACTACGTGGGCACGTTTCTGGATCGGGAGCTGCGGGACCTGGTGGACGTGACGGACGCGGAGACGTTCCTGAGCTTCCTGCGGGCGGTGGCGGGGCAGTCGGGCGACATGCTGAACCTGAGCGCGCTTGCGCGCGAGGTGGGGGTGGCGCACGGGACGGCGAAGAGCTGGTTGGCGGCGTTGGAGGCGGCGCTGTTCGTGCTGCCGGCGCCGGCGTTCAAGCACCCGGAGTGGAAGCGTCTGGTGACCGCGCCACGGCTGCATCTGTTGGACACGGGGCTGCTTTGCTGGTTGCTGGGCATCGAGTCGCCAGCGGCCTTGGCGGGGCACCCCCGGCGCGGTCGCATCTTCCAGACGTTTGTGTGGTCGGAGCTGCTGAAGTCGAGGCTGTTGCGGGGGGCGTCGCCTGGGCTGTCGCACTTTCGGGACCGGAAGGGCAACGGAGTGGACGTGGTGTTCATGGACCGGGACGGGGTGACGGGGATGCAGGTCGCGCTGGTGCCTCGGGCTGGCGGAGGTGGGCTGCGCACGCTGGCCCGGCTGAGCAAGCGTCTGGAGGGAGAGGGAGCGCCCGCGCCGCGGCAGTTGCTCATCCACGCGGGGGACCAGGCCCTGGACTACCGGGGCGTGCAGTTGGTGCCGTGGCGGGAGCTGGGGTCGCTGATCGTGTGAGGGGGCGGGTGCGAGGGCGAGGGGCTGGAGCCGA
>JAGSHC010000100.1 GCA_023954745.1 Deltaproteobacteria bacterium
CGAAGGCCGACTTGTCCCACTCGCGGATGTCGACGAGGGTCTCGCGGCCTTCGTTGAGGCTCACCTGCCAGATGGCGTCCTGGATGCCGTTGCTGTGGTCCTCGAGGAGCGAACGGGTGATGGTCCAGGTCTCGAAGATCCGTCGACCCACGACCGCGTGCATCGCGAGGCCGTTCATGATGACGCGCCCGTAGTTCTCGATGGTCATCGGACCGTCTCGCACACCGAAGAGGATGATGTCCCCGCCGCGCCGCGTGCCCGCGATGGCGTTGTTGAGCGACGAGTTGAAGCCCGCCATCTCCATGGATACGTCGGCGCCGTCGCCGAAGGTGGCCTTGCGCACCGCGGCCACCACCGCGGGGTCGTGCATCACGGGGTCCGCCCCAGCGAGGTCCGGGACGATGACCTCATCGCAGCCCAGTCGCCGCGCCCGCTCAGCGTTGGCGGCGTTGGGCTCGATGCCGACAATGCGCCCTGCGCCGAGGCCGCGAGCCACCAGGACCGCAAAGAGCCCAATGGTGCCGGTGCCGTAGATGGCCACCGACTTGCCGCGCAGGTCGACCTTCGTGCAGGCGTGCACTGCGTTGCCGAAGGGCTCCTGCACCGCGGCCACCTCGGGCCGGATCCGGCTCAGGTCGGTGCGCCACAGAGCCTTCGCCGGGAGCTTGATGTACTCGGCGAAGCAGCCGTCGAGGGAGATGCCGATGATCTTGTCCTCGGCGCACACGTGGGTGTCGCCGACGCGGCACTGGGTACACGTCCCGCAGACGATGTGGCTCTCGGTGCTCACCACCTCGCCGGGGGAGTAGCCGTACTTGAGGTTGGCGCGCCTCCCCACCTCGACGATCTCGCCGAGCATCTCGTGGCCCGTGATGCGCTGGTCGCTGCCCTCTTCGTCCAGGGAGCCCTCGATCATCGAGCGGAACGCCTTGCGGAACCAGATCCCACGGTCGCTCCCGCAGAACCCGCTGTAGAGCACGCGGATGATGACCGCCGAGGCGTCGCGCGGGTCCTTGCGTTCGTCGAGCCGGGGCCGGGGCATGACGAGCTTGCGCAGGCCCCGGCTGCTTTCCCAGGGGTCCACTCCCCGGTCGAAGACCAGGGCAGACATGGTGTCGGGGAGGTCGATGTCAGCTGTGAGGGTTCCGTCCGCCATACCGGGCGAGCATGGCAGCGCCGGCACGGGACGCCAACCGACATCGGCAGGTCTACCCTGCGGCGATGCGACCCGCCCTCCGCCGCGCTCTGACCACTCTCGCGTTGCTCGCCCTCGGGCTGGCGCTGCTCGCTGGCACGGTGGCTGTGTTCGGCACCGAGGAGGTGGCGGAGACCCTCGCCGGGGCCGACCGCCGTCTCCTCGGCATGGCGGCGCTGGTCTTCTTCACCCAGTTCTTCACGATGGGCTTTCGGTGGTGGCTGACTCTGCGGCTGCTCGGAGTGAAGGTGCGGGTGATCCCGCTGTTCCGGGCCAACGCCGCCTCCAACTTCGTGAACTTCTTCGCCCCAGGGCACTTCGGCGAGCCCCTCATGGCCACGTGGCTCGGGCAGTCGGGGCGCGCCCCCGGGGTCGTGGCGTTCTCCGCCCTCATCGGCAGCAAGGTGGTGGCGACCATCCTCAGCTTTGCGGTGCTCGTCGCCTGCATCCCGCTGCTCGCCGCCCGCGCCGAGGCCTCGTGGCTGTTTCAGGTGGCGGCGACGGCCGTCGCCATCGTTCTGGGCACGGTCGTGGCCCTCGTCATCCTGCTCCGGCCAGCCGTGGCCGCATGGGGGGCCGCGCTCGCCGGGAGAAGCATCCGCGCCGTCGTGGGTTTCGCGAAGCCCGAGCTCGGAGACAAGCTCGCCGGGTCCGTCTCCTCGCTTCTCCTCAAGGTCCGCGATGCCCTGGCCACCTTCGCGAGCCACCCCAAGGCGATGCTGGGTTCAGCCGTCGTGTCGGCGGTGAAGATCTCCCTCCAGATCGTCTTTGTCGTGCTGCTGTTCGGGGCGTTCGACACGGACCTGACCGTCGCTGGGGCGACCTTCCTCGTCACGGTGGACGTGCTCCAGAACGCCATCTCCATCTGGATTCCCGCCAACCTGGGAGTGCAGGAGGCGATGCTGACCGCCGCGGCCGCGGGGGGACTCGCCATCGACGGGTCCATCGCGGCCTCGGCCGCCGTCGCGCACAAGGCCATCCTGCTCATTCACGTGGGACTCGGAGGCGTCGCGTTCGTGGTCCTGGGATGGCTGGAGCGCCTGCTCGAGCCGGCCTCACCCGCCGACGAGGCGGAAGCGCCCGCGCCGAAGGAGGTCAGGGGCTCCGGCTCCAGGACTCACCCCAGCCGGAGTCCTTCCTCGCCCGCCGACGCACCTCCTTGAGGCAGCGAAGCACGACCGCGTCGTCGGGATCGAGGGTGTCGGCCTCCTCGAACGCGTCGCGAGCCTTCTCCAGCTCGCCCGACTCCATCAGCGCCAAGCCGAGGTTGCACCGGAACGGGGCGCTGTCGGGAGCCAGCTCGACCGCGCGACCCGCCGACGCCACCGCCTCCTCCCACCGATGCAGCGACAGCATCACCAGGGCCCGCTCGCTGAGAAGATCCGGACGGTCCGGCTCCAGCTGCAGCGACTCCCACAGAGCCTCGCTCGCCCGCTCCCAGTCGCGCAGGTCGCGGTAGGCGAGGGCGAGGAACAGCCAGCCCTCCCAGGAGTCGCGGTGCAGATCGAGGGCCTCCATGAGCAGCGGAACAGCACGCGTGGCGGAGTTGTTCTTCACCAACTCGGCGCCCTGCCGGAAGAGCCGGCTCGCCTCGTCCAGGGTCGCTCCGCCGCGGTCGACGCGCGCGAGGTTCGCGCGGATGTACGTGTCCAGTTGGCGGCCGGGCCCGCTCTCCAGGGCGCGCTCGTAGTCGACCCGGGCCCCCTCGAGGTCGCCCAGCTCCATCCTCGAGACGCCGCGGTTGTTGAGCAGCAGGGCCGAGTCGGCGCGAATACTCAGGGCTTCATCGCAGGCCTCCACGGCCTCCGCGTGACGCCCCAGGTCCTGAAGGAACACCGCGCGGTTGGCGTGGGTCGTGAACTTTCCTGGGGCCTCCCGCAGGGCCCGGGAGAAGAGGCGATCCGCCTCGTCGTCGTCGCCGAGGTGGTGGCACGCCAGGGCGAGGTTGCCGAGCAGGTGCGTCATGCCCGGCTCGAGCTCGATGGCACGCTCCCACAGCGCCAGGGCCTCCGAATAGCGGCCCGCGTTGGCCCTCAGCCGACCCAGCTTCTCGCAGAGAATCGGGTCGATGCAGCCTCGCTCGACGGCCCGTTGGTACAGCGTCGCCGCGGTCGTGGGATCCCCACCAACCTCCGCGAAGAGTCCCGCGTGAAAGAGCGTCCCGCCATCGGGGTCGCTGTCCAGCGCCGCCTGCACCTCCTCGATCGCTTCGTCGGCACGTCCAGCCACGCGGAGGGCGACCCCGTGGCGCTGTCTCGCCCAGGAGAAGTGTGGATGCGTCCGAGCGACGGCCCGCAGCATGCGGCGCGCCTCGTCTCGCCGCCCTTGGGACTCGAGACGATCCGCCAGGAGCAGCTCAGCTTCGGCATAGCCGGGGTCGATGCGCACGGCCTCCTGGAGCAGCGAGACGCGCTTCTCCGGGTCCAGCTTCGGATAGCGCGCCAAGCAGGCGCGCTTGTAGGCCTCGATGGACCGGGTCCCGCCCTGGCGCGCGCGGCGCACGTCCTTGCGCTTGCCGGTCGCTGCCTGCACCGCATTGGCCGCCAACACCAGGCGTGCGTCCTGGACGAGACCGTCGACCAGCTCGACCTCGTCTCCCCAGAGCTCCGTCCCACCTTCGCCCCGCAGCGCGACGGAGATGGCGAAGCCGTGGCGCACGGGGCGCAGCTCGCCGGTGATCACGAAGTGGGCGGACCACTCCTCCAACATGCGGTCGACGGCCTCGTTGGCGATGGGCTGCATCCGGGGGACGGACGCCCGAATTGGGCCCTCCGAGTCCGTGGCCAGCGGCACGATGAGCACATCGCCCAACCGCCCCATCAGGCCCGACAGGTCGCGCACCAAGCCGACGGCCATGGCCGCGAGGTCCTTGCTGTCCACCGACAGAGTCAGGGTGGGCATCAGGATCTTCTTGTAGGGCGGGAGCCTCGACGCTGCGCGGTGGGTCCCGGACGGACTCGCGATGGCGCCTCTGGGTTCGGATGTGCGGTCCAAGCACTCTCCCCGTGCGTTCGCTACTCGCCCTGCGTCTCGAGCCAGCGCTCCGCGTCGATGGCGGCCATGCAGCCCGAACCGGCCGCCGTCACCGCCTGACGGTAGACGTGGTCGCCCACATCGCCTGCGATGAAGATACCCGGGATCTCCGAATAGGTGCTGTCGGGCTTGTGCTCGAGGTATCCCGCCTCGTTCATGGGCAGGAGACCCGTCCACAGGTCGGAGTTGGGCTTGTGCCCGATAGCTACGAAGAGCGCCGTCCAGTCCTTCGTCTCGGTGCTGTTGTCCCGGATGTCCTCGAGGGTGATCGAGGTGACACCAGCCTCCTTGCTGCCTTCGAGTCCCACGACCTGCTTGTGCAGGTGCCACTTGATCTTCGGATGTGCCTGGGCGCGCTCGAGCATGATCGGGCTCGCGCGGAAGTAGTCGCGCCGGTGTACGAGGTGCACGGTGCTGGCGTAGCGGGTGAGGAAGAGGGCCTCCTCCATGGCGGTGTCGCCGCCGCCCACGATGCAGATCTCCTGCTCGCGGAAGAAGGCTCCGTCGCACGTGGCGCACGCCGACACGCCGTAGCCCATGAGTCGCTCTTCGTCCGGGAGGCCGAGCCACTTCGCGTCGGCGCCGGTGGCGATGATGATCGTGTCCGCCGTGATGACGTCCTCGGGGTCCTCGTCCAGCTCGAGGCGGAACGGTCGCTCGTCGACGTGCACCTTCGTGACGTCGCCGTACACAAACCGGGTGCCAAAGCGCTCGGCCTGGGCCTTGAACTTCTCGATGATCTCGGGGCCCATGATCCCGTCGGGAAAGCCGGGGTAGTTCTCCACGTCGGTCGTGATCATCAGCTGTCCACCGGCCTTGAGACCCTCGACGACGATGGGCTCGAGGGCCGAACGCGAGGCGTAGAGGGCAGCGGTGAGGCCGGCAGGGCCGGAGCCGATGATGAGGACCTTGGTATGACGCGTCTCGCTCATGGGAGGGAGCTCCTGGGGGTGATGATGGTGTGGAGGGGGCGCCGGAGCGCGCCCGCGAGACCATGTCCGCGGGGGGGCGGAAACATAACAACTGAAGTGAAGACCCGCACCGGGTATCGTGGGCGGCGGCGTCGTCCAAGCGCGCCGTCTTTTTGAGTGGAGGAACAGGATGCGTCTGCCTCGCCGCACACCCGGATCGCACCGGGCCGGCTTCACCCTCATCGAAGTGATGGTGGTGATCGCGATCATCGCGCTGTTGGCCGCCCTGGGTGGTCCATCGCTGTCTGCGTGGATCTGGAAGGCCCGCCTCACGGAGTCGGCGCGCAACATCGAGCGCAAGATGAACACCGTGCGCAAGCTGTCCATGGCGAACAACACCCGCCACTGCGTCGTGTTCACGCCGGACGCGAACTTCTCCAACAGTGGTCCTTCGTACTTCATCGACCTCGCCATCCTGGAAGAGAGCGCCCCCGGCTCCGGCATCTGGGCGGCCGTCGCGGCTCCCTCCGAGCTCGTCGGCTGGACGAACGACACCACCACGGAGATGTTCCGGGGCGTGTCCCTCGAAGGCGGCACGAACACGGACACCCTCGCCGGCACGAACAACTGCGCGGGATTCCTCTTCAACGTGCAGGGATTCCTCGAGAACCCCGCCACGGACTTCCCCACGGACTGCGACGGCACCACCAACGCCGGCGCCTCCTGCGCTCGCTTGACGCTCATCCAGAAGGGCCTGCCCGAGCAGCGCACGCTCTGGGTCGATCGGGCCGGAGGCATCCGGTTCAGCCAGGGCCCCACCATCGAGCCCATTCCGCCGAGCTAGTACGGCTGAGCGCCTGAGCGCACTCCCCTCCCCCATCGACCTCCTCGAGGCCGCCCCCCAGGTCGGTGCGCCGGCGCGCGTGCTCGGCCGCGAGCCCGGCTTCGCGGTGAAGGTCTTGAGGCCCTCGGCATCTCCCGTCGAGACGCCCCCAGGACAGGGCCAGCTCCTCGTTCCACTGCGGGGCGCGGTGCAGGTGGACGAGCGCAGCGAGAACGCGACCAAGGTCACCCAGACGGACCGCCGGAACCGCAGCAAGCTCCTGGGCCCGGGTCACCTGTGGCGGGTCGCCAACGATGCGGTCTGGTCCATCTCTGCGGCGGAGCCCGACACGGTCCTCCTCCAAGTGAGCACGTCGGTCCCTCGCCACGAACACCGAGCCGACGATCTGCTGGGAGCAGCCCGCAGTCGGATGCACATGGGCCCACGACGCGTCTTCGGCAACGAGGTGCTGCGAGTGGAGACCTCGGTGGGGCGAGGGGTGCTGCCGGGCGTGGGCTGGGTCTGGTGGGACCACACGTCGGCCGGTGCCGAGTACGCCGTCATCCTGGCGGGAGCCTGGCGGGCGCGGCTGCGAGGAGAGGAGGGCGAGTGGACCGGCGGCCTCGAAGCTGGTTCGTTGCTTCGCATCACGCCCGGGGTCGCGCACAACTTCGCCGCCCGCACGATGCTGCGCCCTTCCGTGGGCTTGATCCTGACCTCCCTACGCCGGGTGCCGCGAGGTCGGGTGACCAAGGAGTCCGTGCAGGGCTTCAGCCCCTTCGTGGACCGCGGCTGAACCGGCCGCCGGGAGCCGTCTAGAGGGCCCCACCCGCCGCGTTGGGGGCCAGCGGCATCGAGTTCGCCATCTCCTGCCAGTAGCGCGCCTCCCGGTGCAGTCCGTAGCGCCGCCCGAACTCTGCGAGCTTCTCGAAGCGCACCCGCGGGTCGAAGTGCAGGTTCCAGCGCAGCTTCTCGTGGTCCAGGGGGCACAGCATCAAGGAGCCAGCGTCGCTCTCGGAGAGGCTGTTCGTGCCCGCCATCACACAGTGCCGATAGTGCACGCAGTGGGCGACCGTGAACTCGTGCCCCATCTCGTGCACCGCCACCTTCAGCGCGCGCCGCAGGGGCTCGGGCTCGCGCGCGGCCGCCGTGGTCCCGGTCTCCGGGTTGTGCACGTCCTCCCAGAGCCGGTACATGGAAAACACCCCCACCCGGCGGTGGAAGTGCCCCAGCCCGAACACGTACTGCAATGTGTTCACGTACAGGTCTTCGTCGGTGACGGTGAGGCAGCCAGCGCGGCTGTCGGCGCAGCTCCCCTTCAGGACCGAGAGCAGCGCCTCCGCGTCGTACTGACCCGCCGCGCCCCGCTCCGGGTTCCACGCGGCGGGGGGAAGCGCGACCGGTGACTCCAGCAGAGCCTCCCGCTGGAAGTAGAGCCCGAGAAACTCCCGCACCGGCTCGACGAGGTCGCGCCCCTGCTCGCCGCGCACTCGGAAGTCACCCATCACCCCGAGGGCAATGGGCGCGTCGAGCTCGGCGCGGTTGGGCCCCTCGGCCCGGTATTGCTCCATGGTCTGGCCGAACTCGCGGAACTGAGCGAGCCAGGACCCGGGGGTGCAGTCCTCCTCGCCGAGACGAACCCAGAACTGGGGGAAGGCGCCCGCGGGCTCCACGTCGGGGTCGGCGACCCGGTCCAGACAGCGGCGCCCGTGCCGGGCGAGGTAGGACGCTTCTTCGCTGGGGACGAGGGCGGGCGCCTCCACGACGAAGTGCGCGATGGCGACCGAGAGGCCGAACGTCAGGGCGAGGCTGACTGTGATCAGCCCGGTCCAGCCCAGTACTTGACGACGCCCTTCGTCCACGCGGCCCCAGCCCTTCGCGATCCAGTATCGCCGGGATCGGGCCACGACCTAAGGGCCTTTTTTCCCCGGAGAGCACCGGGCCAGCTCTCAGGAGTAGGCGCGCAGACCGGCGGCGAAGTCACGCAGAGCCGCCGCCGTGACGTGCATGCGCATTCCTGACTGATGCCGGCCTCGCACCGCTCGGGACTTCATGGCCGGGTTCATGCGCACGAGGTCGAGCCAGAGAACCACCTCGAAGGTGAGGGTCTCGTCGGAGCCGGTGGCCTTCAGCTCGAGAGACAGGCCGGGGCCGATGGGGTCGTGCCGCATGGCAGACACCTCTCCCTCGGCGGCGCGCGCGAGACCCTCGGCGAGGGCAGCGAGCCCCTCGCGGGGTTCCACCACGCCGAACGTCGAGATGAACGGTTGGGGAGGCTCCGCCGGTGCTTCGCGGGCGAGGAAGTGCACATCACAGAGCCGGTCGTTGCCCCGGGCCACGAAGTCGTCCAGCACCAACCAGAGCAGGTCACGCTCGTCGCGCAGCAGCACCATCCCCTGATCTCGGTGGTCTTCAGTGGGCATGGGGAGGCTCCATCAAGGGGGGCGGGGTGACGCCGTCGGGCTCGACGCCCCACAGCACGGCGATCCAGCCGGTCAGCGCGGCTCCGGCCAGGAGCAGGGACGGCGGAAGCCACGCCGCACAGAGCCCCGCGGCGAGGGCCATGGCAGGGAAGACCCCGCTGCGCAGTCGGGGCAGACTCCGCGCAGCGATGCGAGCGCAGAGGACGAGGACGACGAGGGCGGCCACGACCGCCACGAGGCACTCCATGCCCGCCCCCACTTCGAAGCCCCACCGTCCAAAGAGCCTCCGGCCGGGCTCCCCGAGAGGCAGGGCCCCCGCTTCCCGCAGCGCACGCCCCGAGGCGTGCAGCAACACCGCAGGCAAGCCCACGAGCACGGCGGCGGTGAGGAGTCGGGGCAGCCAGTGGTGCAGGAGCGGGCGACGCGCCGAGAGAGGCAAGGACGCCGGGCCAGGCAACACGGTGATCCACAGCAACGCCGCCGGCACCGTCAGAGCGGAGAGCGCGGCGGAGGGGTCGGGAGGCGTCGCCGGGGTCGGCACGCCGTCCGCCAGGACGGGCCCGAGGAGGATGAGCAGCGGCACCAGCCCCACGAGGGAGAGGAGGAGCAGCGCCGGTCGAGGAGAACGCAGGCGCGACGCCAACGCGATGGGAAACGACGGGAGGAGCAGGGCCGCCACCAGGAGGAGGTCGCCTGCCGCGAGCCCGGGCAGCGCCGCCGCGTCCACCGCGAGGTCGCCCCAGGCACCCATGAGGGAGAGGAGAGCATGGCGGCCGAGGATGGCGCCGCCTAGAGCTCCGGCCAGGAGCCAGATCGCGCCCACTGCCTTCCCGGGGATCGCCGGCAGCGCGGAGCGGAACGACGCGACGAGGGCCGCTCCAGCGGCCAGGAGCCAGACACCCCACCACGGACCCGCTCCGCCGGACGCCTCGAAGGTCCGCCCACTCAACCCGATCACCACCGAGCACGACAGCAACAGCGCGAGCACCGAGGGGGTCAGCGCGGGGAGGGCATGGTCGGCAGTGGAGGTGGTGGCCACGGGTCAGTCATATACACTCCGCGCCCCGTTCGCGGGAGCGGGTACAGGCTCGCAGCTTCCCTTTCATGGAGACACACAGATGCAGATCAGCGACGCAAAGGCGATCGTCACCGGTGGCGCCAGCGGCATGGGCCGCGCATTCGTATTGGGCCTGGCCCGTGATGGAGCGACCGTGGTCGCGGCGGACATGAACGCCGAGGGCCTCGAGTCCGTCGTCGCCGAGGCGAAGGAGCTCCGAGGCACGGTCTACGGACGCACGTGCGATGTCTCCGACGAGGCGGACGTGATCGCGATGATCGACGGCTCCCGCGAAGACATGGGCGGCCTCAACGTCATCATCAACAACGCCGGCATCTTCCGGGACGGCCTCCTGGTGAAGACGGACCGCGAGACCGGCAAGGTCAAGGGCTCCATGAGCCTCGCCAACTGGCAGAAGGTCATCGACGTCGACCTCACCGGCCCGTTCCTGTGCACTCGCGAGTTCGCGCGCAGCTTCATCGACAACGACGACGGCCCCGAGGCCGTCGTCATCGGTATCAGCTCCATCTCCCGGCACGGGAACATGGGCCAGACCAACTACTCCGCAGCCAAGGCTGGCCTCATCGCCGACACGAAGCTGTGGTCGCTCGAGCTGGCCCGATACGGCATCAGGACGGGCGCCATCGCCCCCGGCTTCATCCAGACGCCGATCCTGGACGGCATGAAGCCCGAGATGCTGGCCCACCTCGTCAAGGGTGTGCCCCTGCGCCGCACCGGCAGCGTCGAGGAGATCTACTCCGGGGTGAAGTTCATCGTGGAGTGCGGCTACTTCACGGGCCGCTGCATCGACATCGACGGCGGGCTGGTCCTCTAGGGACGGCCCCGGGCCCGCTACACAACCGTCAACACCTCGAGCTCCACCTCTCCACTGGGGCGGTGGAGCTCGGCCACGTCGTCTTCTTCCAGTCCCAACAGGACCCGCGCCATGGGAGCCTGGGGCGAGATGATCTGCACCGCGGTCCCCGCCTGCACCAGGTTCCCCTGCCCTCCCGGCAGGATCGCGAGCCACCACTGCGTGTCCCCGTCGTCGACCTGAGCCACCGCCCCCGCGATGATCGTCTCGTGCGTGCGCACGGGCACGGCATCCAGAGCGCCTAGCGCGTCCTTGAGGGCCGATACGCGCATCAACAGCCCCGCCCGCATGGCACCGCGCTCACTGACCGCCCCGCGTTCTCCCCGGCTGGCTGGCCGGTGGTCTCCATCGACCCGCATCCCCTCCTGCGCGGCGCGCGCGCTGCCCTCGAGGGTCGCGATGCGCTCTCGTAGCCAGAGTCGATGAGCCTCGATCACGCCTTTACTGGTTGGGTTGTCGGCCATGGTCTCCAAAAAAGATCAGAAAAATGCAGCGGGCCTGTCGATCTGCCCAGCTCTCGCTCGTCGTCTTGACGAAACCGGGCACACCGCCCAACACGACACCCAACGGGGAGAGACATCATGGCGTACAAGACCAACCACTTCTGCTGGCACGGAATCATCACCACGGACCTCGACAAGGCGACCGCCTTCTACGGCTCGGCCCTGCCCTTCGACGTCCAGACCGCGGACATGGGTGGGGAGCCCGTCGCCATGGTCGCCGCCGCCGAGATTCCGCGGGCCCACATTGCCCTGCCCCAGATGGACGGGGTGCCGTCCCACTGGTCGTCCTACTTCCGCGTCGAGGACGTGGACGCCTCCACCAACGCAGCGGTCGCCGCCGGCGGCACCCTCGTGGTCCCGGGCACCGACATCCCGCCGGGACGCTTCTCCGTGGTCAGCAGCCCCAGCGGCGCCACCTTCTGCCTCTTCCACGAGGCCGACGAGGCCACCTCCCAGAACGCCCCCGGCGGCACCCCCGGCTCCGTGCACTGGACCGAGCTGTGGAGCAAGGACATCGACGCCGACCTCGCCTGGCTCAACGCCAGCTTCGGCATCACCACCGAGACCATGGAGATGCCCAGCGGGCCCTACTACCTGCTCCAGAGCGGCGAGGAGACCATCGGCGGAGCCATGACGTCCACCGAGGAGAAGGCCCCGTCCATGTGGCTCCCCTGGATCGAGGTCAGCGACGTCGACGCCACGGTGACGAGCATCGACTCCGCCGGGGGCAACGCCGTCTCGCCCCTGATGGACGTGCCGAACGTCGGACGCATGGCCGTCGTCTCGGACCCGACCGGTGGCGTCTTCGGCGTCATCACGCCCGCCCCTCGCGGCTGAACAAGACGCAGCCGCCCGCGGCTGAGCCAGCGCGCGTCTGTCCGGGTCTCGGCCCTGGCAGACGCGCCGCTGCTTGGGTGCGGTCCTCCGTGGGCGCGGTTGGGGTGGCTCAACCGACCCCCCAGGGCGGCGTCCGATCCCGCTGTTCCCCTTGACCGCGGCCCAACCCGAAGTATCTTCCGGCCCATGTTCTGGAACAAGAAGTCCTCCGAGCCGACCGAGAACGACGAGCGGCTCATGGCCGCCCTCGCCACGGTCAACGACCCCGAGCTGCACAAGGATCTCGTCACCCTCGGCATGGTCAAGAAGGCCGTGCTCGACGGAACGACCGCCCACGTGGGCATCGAACTGACGACCCCGGCATGCCCCCTCAAGGAGACGATCCGCAAGGACGTCGCCACGGCCATCGCGGCCGCAATTCCCGGCACCACCACCGAGATCGACTGGTCTGCGCAGGTGAAGCGCGGGCGCTTCGGCGGGGGCGGCAAGGGTCAGCAGAGCCTGCCAGGCATGGAAGAAGTCGCCAACGTCGTGCTCGTCGCTTCGGGCAAGGGCGGCGTGGGAAAGTCCACGGTCGCCACCAACCTCGCCTGCGCCCTGGCGCGCACCGGCGCCAAGGTCGGTCTGCTCGACGCGGACATCTACGGACCGTCCATCCCCACGATGTTCAACGAGCACAGCGACGTGGTCAGCGCCGACGGCAAGACCATTCAGCCCATCACCCACGCCGGCCTCAAGCTCATGTCCATGGGCTTCCTGGTCCCCGCCGAGAAGGGCCTCATCTGGCGCGGCCCCATGCTCACGTCGGCGGTCACGCAGTTCCTTCGTGACGTCGCCTGGGGCGATCTCGACTACCTCATCGTCGACCTGCCCCCCGGCACTGGCGACGTCCAGCTCACCTTCGCTCAGGCCCTCAAGGTCACGGGCGCGGTGGTCGTCTCCACTCCGCAGGATGTCGCTCTCGCCGATGTCGTGCGCGCCAAGGCCATGTTCGACCAGGTGCAGATCCCGGTGTTGGGTCTCATCGAGAACATGAGCTACTTCGTGTGCGACGGCTGCGACAAGAAGCACTACATCTTCAATCACGGCGGCGCCAAGAAGGCCGCGCAGGAGATGCGCATCCCCTACCTCGGCGAGCTGCCGCTGGTCACCTCGGTGCGCGAAGCCGGCGACGCCGGCACCCCCATTGTCCTCGCCGAGCCCGAGAGCGAAGTGGCTCGCACCTTCGTGGGACTCGGCCGCATGCTCGCCGGCGGGATCTCGGTGCTGAACGCCGAGGCCGCCGAGCGGGCTCAGTCCACCGGGCGCAGCAAGGCCGCAGGCCGCTCGCTGCCCATCATCAACTAGAGGCGTCTCGACATGGCGTTCGGCAAGCTCTTCAGCAAGCTCACGGGCAAGAAGGAGAAGGAGGCGACTCCCGTCACCGACTCCACGTCCGACGACTGGAATCGTGCAGACAAGAAGGAGCCCGTGGCCGCCGCCGACCTGGACGGCCCGCCTTCCATCCGCTTCGACAACCTCGGCATCGATGTGCCGGTGGAGGCTGGCACGACCATCCTCGACGCCGCCGTCGCTGGCGGACTCGACCTCAACCACTACTGCGGTGGCATGGCGTCCTGCGGGAGCTGCATGGTCACCGTCGTGAGCGGCAAGGTCTCGGACATGGACGACATGGAAGAGGCGACCCTCGATGTCGTCATGGAAGACGACCGCGACCGCCTCGGCTGCCAGACGCGCATCCTCGGGCCCGTCGTCGTCATCGTTCCGCCCCAGGACTGACGCCCCGGGAGAGCCCGCTCCACGGGGCGGCTCCTAGGCCGGGAACAGCTCGTTCAGCCGCGACACGACCTCGTCATCGAGCGTGAGCTCGGAGGCCGCGACGTTGTCCTCGACCTGGCTCACCTTCGTGGCGCCCACGATGACACTGGCGACGTTGTCGAGGCGCAGCGCCCAGGCCAGCGCGAGGCGCGCAGGCGTGGTGCCGAGGTCGCTGGCGATCTGCACCATGGTGTCGACGCGGGCGAGCACGTCGTCCTGCAGGTCGTCTCCCATGAAGACATTGCGGCTCTCGTCTGCCCCTCGGGACCCGCTGGGACGCGCCCCGCCGGAGTACTTGCCGGTCAGGACCCCCTGAGCGAGCGGCGAGAACACCACCTGGGACAGTCCGAGGCGACGGCTCTCGGGCACGACCTCCGCCTCGATGTGGCGCTGCAGCAAGCTGTAGGGCGGCTGGTTGCTGATGGGGCGCGGGACGCCGAGCTGGTCCGAGAGAGAGCACGCCTGGGCGATCTGCTCCCCCTCCCAACACGACACCCCCCAGTAGAGGACCTTGCCCTGGGCGATGAGATCTCCCATGGCTCGCACCGTCTCCATGACCGGAGTCTCCGGGTCGAAGCGGTGGCACTGGTACAGGTCGAGGTAGTCCGTGCGCAGCCGACGGAGGCTCGCGTGGCACGACTCCATGAGGTGCTTGCGGGAGAGCCCCCGGTCATTGGGGTTGTCGCTCATGGGCCAGAAGGCCTTGCTCGCGAGCACGATGTCCTCGCGGCGGCCTCCGGCGAGCACCTCGCCCAGCACTTCCTCGGCCGCGCCGCGCGCGTACACGTCCGCGGTGTCTACGAAGATCACCCCAAGGTCGAGCGCCGCGCGAATGCAGGCCGCAGTGCCGGACTTGTCGACGGAGCTGCCGTAGGTGAGCCACGAGCCGATGGCGACCCGAGAGACCTTGAGGCCCGAGTTCCCCAGATTGACGTACTGCATGGTTTCTCTCTTTGTTGAAGCCCCGCGCAGAGCGCGGTCAGAAGGTCCAGGAGTCGGTGGACTTGACGACGGAGCCGTCGGCCGTGGCCTCGACGAGCTTCACCTCGACGGTACCGCCCGCGTCAGTGCCCTTCACAGTGAACCACGCGAAGCCGCCGGTGAGCCGCGGCCCTGCGAAGTATCGGCTGACTGCGTCGCTGTCTGCGGGGCAGGGCGACAGATGCGTCGGACCTGGAGGGCGGAAGCCCTTGGAACCCGGGCCCGCCACGATGACGCCCGGAGTGCCCTCGCTCTCACACCCTGGACCGTAGGCCTGCAGGTCGTGGTCGTGGCCGGCCGTGGCCGTCGCCACCTTGCATCCGTCCGCCACCAGCTTGCTCAGCCGAGCGCGCAGCGCCGTCTCGACGTGGGCCTCGTGGGTGTGGTGCAAGCCCTGGGACGACGGAGGGTGATGCCCCACCCAGACCACCGGCGCGCCCGTGCCACAGGCAGCGGTCAGAGCGTCTTCACCGAGGCCCGGCATCGACGGGATCGGGTTCGAGACGGAGTCGGTGTCCACCGCAGCGATGGCGACCAGCGCCTCCCCGTCAGGCCCGAGAAGACGCAGCGCGTAGCTGGGTCCGGGGCTGATGAGGCCCTCGCGCCCGTCGGCCTCGAGGAGCACGGCCCGCTTCTTCGGAGAGTTGGGCTCGTGTCGGTACTCGTGATTGCCCAGCACGAGCGCAAAGGGAATGCCCAGGTGGCTGAACCCGCCGTCCCAGATCACCGGCCAGTAGGTCGCAGCGCGCGCTCCGTCGTCGTAGAGGACGTCGCCGGGCAGCAGGCCCAGATCGCACTCGTTCGTACTGCACCAGTCCATCGAGGCGCGCACCGTCATTCCGAGAATCTCGGTGGGCAGCCCGATGTCCCCCGAGAGCAAGAAGCTCACAGTGCCGTCCTTGGGACACGGCACCTTGGCCCGCTCGCTCCAGCCCTCGCTGCCGTGAATCTCGAGGGAACATGTCCCCGTCTTCGGGGCCTCCGTGGCCGAGCCGTCGGGACTCTTGGACACGAGCTCCTCGACCACAGGGGGCGTGGGGGATGGAACATAGGTCGACGGCTCGCTGGTCGACGCCTGGGCCGACGGCACCGACGGAGTCGCCTGGGGACGACATCCGGCCGCCCCAAGGACGCACACAAGAAGGAGGGTTCGTTGCACGAACGAACCGTAGCCCGCAGCGTCAGCCAGCGAGGCCCGGGAGTGTGACAATGGACGTGATGTCCGCCCCCTCCTCGCGCTACCTCGACCACCTCCGCCAGGGCCTGGCCGCCTACGAGCAGCGGACCGGGCGCCGTCCCGCGGACGAAGCCCTCGACGTGAGCCGTCCCGCGGTGCGCGCGCTCTACGACCGGTTCCGCGCGCGCCCGTTCCCCACGGGGCTCGGCGCCACCGAGGCCGAGTGGCTGATGCTCGACCTCGGACTGAAGCAGGTGCTGCGCGAGCGCCTCAGCGCGGCGCGACTCCCCGCCCTGAAGGAACGCTGCGCTGCGGAGGGCTGGGCTCTCGAGGTGCAGGCACTCGATCCTCCCGGCAGCCAGGCCCCGGTGGTCGATGGCGCAGACACATCGCCGCTGCGGGGCTTTCACGCCTACGTGGGACGCGAGCGGGGGCTCGTGGCCGAAGCCGCTGCCCTGGACCACGCGATGATCCCGCACCAGTCCGCCCCCGAAGAGCACATCGAGGGCACCAGCCCGGACGACACCCTCCGACTGGGCGAGCTGCTCGGCTACCCGCCCTGCTGCACGGCGGCGTTCGCGCAGTTCCACGACCACCTCGTGGACAACTGGCAGCCCATCGCCACCGCCGCTGCGGCCACGCGACGCTTCGAGCCCCTGCTCAACAACCTCGTGCTGGGCGCCTTCCACTTCATCGCCTGGTACCCGTGCTCCTACGACTGCGCTGCCTCCTTGCAGATCGCCCACCAGCTGAGCGACGAGCTCGCGAAGCGTCGCCCCGCCGAGACCGTGCGCGCCCACGCGCTCCTCTCGACCCCTCGCGTGTACTTCGATGAGCGGCGGCAGCTGATCCTCGACGGCGTCGAGGCAGAAGGGCACGTGCGCTACTCGGCGGTGCACAGCCCCTACGCCCTCGACCGGCAGGCAAGCTCGGCGGCCTACGAGTGGGTCTTCTTCGCCGACGTCGTCGCTCCCCTGGAGCGCGGAGACCGCCTGTGGATGGAGGGAGAGGAGCTCGTGGCCGCCCACGGAGGACGAGAACTCGTACGCCTCGCGGCTCCCGACGCCATCTGGCTGCCGTTCACGCGGTAGGTCGGGACCGCCTCGAGCATCGACCGCAGGGTCTCCGGACAGCCAACAACCCTCCCCTTCCCGCCATGCGCCCGGTATAAGACCGGCCATGCGAAGCTCCAAGACCCTCATCGCGGCACTGTCCGCTGTACTGCTCGGCACTGGTTGCCCCACGACCGAGCCCGCCAACGACGACGACTCCACGGAGGCTCCGACGCCGAACCCGCTCGAGGCGGTGGACGTGAGCGCGGAGTTCGACCTCCCCTGCCTGAGCGCGCCCGTGCACGTCGTGCGCACGGAGCTCAACCACCCCCACGTCTACGCCGAGAACGACAACGACATGGCATGCGCCATGGCCTTCGTGACGGCCCAGGACCGCTACTTCGCCATGGAGCTGGCCCGCCGACTCGGCCTGGGCACGCTGTCGGAGATCCTCGGGGACCTCGCCCTGGACGCGGACATCGAGCAGGCGGCCATCGGCTCCCGCAAGGTGGCGCAGAACATGGTCGCCGCGGCGACCCCGAGATGCGCGCGTACTGGGACGCGTACACCGCCGGAGTGAACGCATACATCGCCCTCGTCAAGCAGGGGCGCTTCCCAGTCCCGCCCGAGCTGGAGGCCGCCGCGCCGTTCCTCGGCTACGACGACCCGACGGACATGATGCTGGACTGGGGCGCCGACTCCGTCGCCGGCATGGGCGCCACTCTCAAGTTCCAGCTCGCCTGGGAGACGAACGAGCTCGGCCACCAGCGGGGCGTCGAGCAGCTCGCCGACTGGGGCAACGGCATGCCGGAGGAGAACCTGCGCAAGGCGGGCGCTCGCTTCGACATCCTCGAGCACATGCGCCCCATCTACCCCATCGCCAGCGACGCCGGTGAGTCTGGCTCCGCGGCCGCCTGGGACGACAGCTGGTTCGCGCCAGACCCCGCGTCGGGGGCCCGCGACGGCTCCCCCTCCTTCAGGCCCACGATGTCCCCCGCAGCGCGGGTGGAGACCGGCGTGCTCGACCGCGCCATCGCTCGCGGCGAGGCGCTCCAGCACCGCTGGGGTCACAACGGAGACATGGACTGGGGCAGCAACGCCTGGGCCATCGGCCCCCAGCACACGGCCAGCGGACACGCCATCGTCGCCGGGGACGGACACCTGCCCCTGACGGTGCCCCCCCTGCTCCACAACATGCACCTCGACACCCAGCTGCTCGGCGGCGGGGACTGGCACATGATCGGAGTGACCATCCCCGGCACGCCAGCCCTCGGCCTCGGAACGAACGGTGAGGTGGCCTGGAGCCACACCTGGCTCGGCGTCGACGTGAACGACTGGTACCGCGAGGAGATCGTGCTGGATGGAGACGGCCTGCCGACCGCGTCCATGTTCCAGGGCGCTGAGGTGCCGCTCGTGCCGATCACCGAGACCTTCGTCATCGACGCCCAGACGGACCCGGTGACCATCGAGATCGTGCGCTACGAGACCGCCGAAGGGCGGCTTCTCTACTCCATGGAGGGGAACTCGGCGAGCGACGACGACGAAGGCGCCATCAACGTGGGCGGCTCCTGGCTCATCCCCGCCGATGTCGACGGCGACGGCGTCATCACCGCCATCTCCTCGATCTTCAACGGCTTCTTCGAAGAGGACATGATCGAGCACGTCGTGGGCTGGAACAAGGCCAGCAACGTCGACGAGTGGGCCGCCGAGCACGCCAAGATGAGCTACGGGCAGAGCTTCACCGTGGGCGACACCCAGGGCAACGTGATGTACAGCAGCTACCAGCCCATCGCCTGCCGCAACTACCTCCCCAAGGACGCCGACGGCGTGCCGCTCCCGGGCGCGCACCCGCAGTTGCTCATCGACGGCACGGAGTACCCCAGCTACCAGGTGCGGTACACCGCAGACCGCTCCCTCGACCCGGCCAAGGACGACCCCACCGCGTGCATCGTCACCTACGACGAGTACCCCAACATGAAGAACCCCACCCAGGGGTACGTGGTCACGGCCAACAACGCGCCCCACGGGGCCGCCTTCGACAACGACATCTGGAACGACCCCGTCTACATCGGCGGTCCCTGGTACGCGAACTACCGCGCCAACCGCATCAGCCAGCTCATCGAGGAGCAGAGCGGCACCATCGACGTGCCCATGGTGAGCGCCCAGCAGGGCGACCACCGCAGCAACCTCGCGGCGCGCTACCTCGGTGATCTGCTCGAAGCCCTCGACCTCGCGGAGGCCTACGCCGCCGACGGCGAGGTGGGTGACGATGCGGCCGGTCGCATGGCCGCCGACTACGCCGCGAGCAGCGTCGCCTGGGACGAAGCCAAGCAGCGTCTGCTGGACTGGCAGCTGAGCGGCATGGTCGCCCACAGCGGCGTGGAGACCTTCTACAACGCGCCCACGGCGGACGAGGTGCTCGACAGCATCGCCACCGTCATCTGGAACGTCACCATCGGCCGCGTGCAGGACAAGCTGCTCAGCGACGAGGCCTTCCCCAGCATCTACCGCCCCGGCGGCACCCAGGGCCGCGCCCGCGCCATGGACCTCTTCATGCGGGGCCGCGGCGCCGGCAACCCCATGGACCTCGCCTCCTGGAACGAGGACACCGAGGAGTCCATCTTCTTCGACGTCGTCAGCACCCCCGAGGTGGAGACGAGCCACGAGATCTTCGTGGAGGCGTTCGTCGAAGGGCTGGCGTTCCTCGAGACCCCGCGGGAGTCCGACCGAAGCGGCGGCTACAACACCGCGGACCAGACCCGCTGGCTGTGGGGCATGAAGCACTACGTCGGCTTCGACTCCATCGTCACCGAGTTCCTCGGAGACGGCGGGGCCTTCGGCGCGGTGTTCGCCCAGTTCGCCATCACCCCCGACGTGCTGCCGCTGGATGATCCCACCCCCACTCCGGGTCACCCGCTGTTCGCGTTCCCCGGCTTCCCGCGCCCCGGCGACGCCTTCGCAGTGGACGCCGCCGGCGGCATCAACAGCGCCCGTTACCGCTACGGCTCGGGACCGGTGATGCGCATCGTCGTGGAGCTGGACCCCGACGGGATGACCGGCGTCAATGTGCTCCCCGGCGGGCAGTCGGGCGTAAACACCGACCCGAACTTCGCAGACCAGGCTGCGCTCTGGCTCGGCAACGACACCTTCCCCCTGCGGTTCTACGTGGACGACGTCATCGCCGGAGCCACGGGCCGCGAGGTCCTGAGCCCCGCGCAGTAGGCCGTCGGTTGAGCGACCTCGTCGACCCAGAGGAAGCCAGGACCGAGTTCCTGGCGATGCTGGTGCACGAGCTGCGCAACCCCTTGAGCACCGCCCACATCGCGGTGGATCTCATCACGGAGTCCGCCACCGACGAGATGCAGATGCCCGCGTCCATGCTCGCGTCGAGCCTGGGACGACTGGGAACGATCTTGCGGGGCGTCGCCCACAACGTGGCGGTCGCACGGGGCCCCGAGCAACCCACCGCGGAGGACGTCGACCTGCACGCGTTCGTGAGCGAAGTCAGCGAGGGACTGCGCGCCGCCGCCGCCGGACGCGCGCAGACCCTGACGGTCTCGGGGGAGAGCACCGTCGTGTCCATCGTGTCTTCGCGCCTCGTCCATACCGTGACCGCCCTGCTCTCGGCCGCCCTGCGGTTCAGCGCCGAGGGCAGCTCCATCGAAGCGCGCGTGGCGGGCACCGACTCGGGGGCGCGGGTGGAGATCGACGATGTGGGCCCGGGGATCACCGACGCAGAAGCGTCCGCGTTGTTCTCGCCCTTCGACACCGCGCGCTCGCCAGCCCCCGAAGACCGCCCCACCGGGCTCGCCATGCACGTGGCACGGCGCATGGTGGAGCGTCATCGCGGCACCATCGGGGTGCGCAACCGCTCCGACCTTCGAGGCGTCACCTACTGGTTCGAGCTCCCCCGGTGATCTCCCGGATGCGCGGGCCGATGCAATGCGCTGTCGTCGCATGCCGTAGGCCCTCCCATGAATGAGCGCCCCTTTCTTGCCCAGGTGAAGACCGAACGCGGGTGGTTCTACGCCACGCTGCAGCTCGCGGACGGCGCCCTGCACGTGTTTCCCGAGTTCAAGGTGCCCAAGGTCTCGTGGTCCTCGGTGCTGTTGGGCGGCGGGCTCGCTCAGGCAGCCGCGGCCTGGGTCTCCATGGGATTCTCGCCCCCAGCCGTCCCCACGATCTCGACCTACAGCGCCGATGGCGTGGGCCCAATCAGCCTCATCATGGCCCCGCTCTTCCTGGCCGGGAGCCTCGCCATGTGGTTCCGCGAGCGCCGTTCGGAGAAGCAGGCCATCGAGGAGCTCGCCGGAGGCAGCTACGGCGAGCTGGCGCTACGGCTCGAAGCGAACGCTGCCTCGCGCTCCTTCCCTCTTCACGAGGTGGACGTCGTGCGGCGAGGTCGCCGGCTCGTGCTCCGCTCGGGCCTGGGTGATCGCCTCGCATTGAAGGGGCTGACGGCTGCGCAGCTCTCCACCCTGCTCCAGGCTCTCGACGCGCCGGACCCGAGCCCTCCCGCAGAGCTGCTCGAGCTTGTCGGAACCTCCGCCGAGGTCGCCGGTCCTACTCGTGCGCCCGCTGGAGAAGACCATGTCCGCACGCGACCGATCCCGAGGCAAGCTCAGTAACCCCATCGAGATCGACACCCTCCCCTTCGCCGGGATGATGCTCCTGCTCATTCCCATGCTGCTCGCCAGCGTGCAGTTCGCCTCCATGGCCACCGTGGACGCCAGCGCCCCCGCCATCGGCGAGCACACCACCAAGCCCCCGAAGGAGCGACTGGCGCTGACCGTCGGGGTGCATGCCCTCGGCTACAGCGTCACTGCCGATCCCCAGGCCATGAAGGAGCTGGGATGGGAGCAGGCCGTGGACCTCCCCATGGCGGTCCACGGGTACGACTACGCCGCCCTCACCGACCTGATGCGGTCGGTGAAGGACCGCTACCCGGGCGACGACGAGCTGATCGTGACCCCGTCCGACGACGTCGCCTTCGACATGGTGGTGGCGACGATGGACGCGACGCGAAGCGACGCGAGTGGAGAGCTGTTCCCCGCCGTCGCCTTCGGCGCGGTCAAGGAGTAGAGGCCTCGGCGGCCTTCTCCCGCAGCTTCTCCTGGATGCGCAGGCCGTTGAGGGCGTGGGCCGCGTCTCCCACGACGTCCAGGTAGAACTGACGGGTCTCGGGGCCCGAGGCCCACTTCGCGAGACGATCCGGCTCGTAGACCTTGAGCTTCTTCATCTGCAGCACGTGCGCGATGAGGCGCCCTTCGACGTCCTCCAGCAGCAGTCTCTGCTCCTCGGTGGGCTCGAAGAGTCCGTCGCGGCGGGCCTTGCCCAAGGACTCCAGCATGTGGCCTAGGAACTTGACGTCCTGGTTGTAGAGGACCGGCGCGAGCTTGGGGGCCTGGGCCATGGCGTCCTCGATCATCTTGGTCTCCAGCGGAATGCGCCACTGGTAGATCTCGGTGATCTTGTCGAACCGCTCCCGGGCCTTGGCATCCTTGGGATAGCCCGCTGCGAGGCAGGCCTCCACCGCTTGATAGAGGTGCGCGCCGCCACACGTGAAGCCGAAGATGCCCTGGCGCCGCTTCTGGACCGTCCCGCCCTCGTTCATTGCCTGGCGCATGAACCAGGTCTCGGCTTCGAGCATCTCGAGCTGCTGCAACGCCACCCCGTGCAGCGTCTCCTGCTTGTTGTTGCTCCCCTGCCAGGTCTCTTGGGCCCC
>JAGSHC010000179.1 GCA_023954745.1 Deltaproteobacteria bacterium
GGGCGCCCACGCTGCGGTGCGCGATGAGCTGCACCGCGCGGCGACGAGGCGGGACGACGAAGGCTCGTGGCCGAGGCCGGGGCCTGGCGGCGGTCCGTATGCTGGGGCGTCGGGGGAGGCGGGGCGAGGCCACCACCACCACCCTGCGGGACATCGCCGACCTCCTGGTCGAAGTCCATGTACGGCATCGTGTGGTCGTCAGAGTCGATGTCCGCGAACGCGTCGGGAGTGCGCCAGCTTTGGTCTGAATAGACCGGGTCCGCCGGAGGACTCTGACGCGGCGCGGGGCGCTGCGGTTCGGAACGGAACGACGCGCCGGCGCTGTAGCCACTGAACCCAGGACGGGCAGCCCCGCCACCTCCACCGCCATACTGCTGCGGCGCGGATCCGTACTGTTGCGGAGACGACCCGCGCTGGAACCCACCCACGGACCGCACTCCGCCGGGGCTCGGCGGCGAGCGGCGAGATGCGGGGAGCGCATCGTCGACTTCCCAGCCACCGCCTGTGGGGTTCACCTCCGTGCGGTCGTCCGCGTCCGGCGCATCCCAGGATGCCGGCGACGCAGGACCACGTTCCACACTGACCGCGGTGACGTCGTCCAGATCCTGGCTGTGCTCGTGAGTCGCGCGTGCCTGCTCGTAGGTCTGCCCATGGGCGACTGTGGAGTGTGTACTGCCCTTGACGCCGGGAGCGCTGGCCAGCTCGGTTCGGAGCTGCACCGCCACCGTGGCGGTCAGACGCTGAAGCGCCTCGAGCACACCCTGTCCGCGAATGGCCGAGGCAGCCAGGTAATTGCTGCCGAAGCGGTTGAGACGGTTCTCCAACAACCGGATCTCGAGGGCATCCCTGAGGTCGCGTTTGTTGTACATGAAGACGATCGGCAGATCGTCGAGCCGACGCCCGCAGGAGCGGCTCATGCGATCCAACTCTTCGAGGGCACCGAGGTTCGCGTTCAGGGAGTTGCTTGCGGAATCCGCCACAAACATGACGGCGTCGGCCGCGGCGAGCACAGGACGCACGAGATCGACGTCCATCGGCCCCGGGCAGGTGACCAGTCGGAAACTCAGCTGGTAGCCATAGACCATCTCGTGGTCGTGGGGCCGGTAGTCGAGCCGCAGAAGACGGTCGTCTCCCTGCTGGAGCGGCGCCACCTTGCCGTGGGTGCCTGGGGGCAGGTGCCGCGCAAGGGCGTAGAGCGAGGTCGTCTTCCCGGCGCCCGGGGGGCCGTAGAACAACAAGACCGCCGTGATCCGCTTTCGTTCGTGGTCGATATTGGCCATCTAGCTCTTGCTCTCCTTGACGCCGTCGCTCACCGACACCTAACGGCCGGGTCCGGTGATGAGCGCCCCCACATCACGCTCGAGGTCGTCGGGGTCGATGTCGTCGCCATCGTCTTCATCGAGCAACAGATCGTCTTCGTCCAACGCGTCGTTGTGTGAACCGAGGACGTCCTTGGGGAAGGGCTGGGTTGGCGGGTCGCCCTTCTTCTGAGGGCGAGGCGGCGGGCCGGGCAGCGTTGCCGGGCCCGCGGAGGGCACCGTGGGCTGCTTGCTGGCGGCCAAGGCCGCGGCGCTGAGACCGCTGCGCTTCTTGCCCGGAGCCTGTCCGTGGGACGCAGTCGCGCCGCTGGTCGCCAGATGCTCCATCACCATCAA
Source organism: Deltaproteobacteria bacterium (assembly GCA_023954745.1). Classification (GTDB taxonomy): domain Bacteria; phylum Myxococcota_A; class UBA796; order UBA9615; family UBA9615; genus JAGSHC01. Next base: position 1,656 of record JAGSHC010000179.1, read on the forward strand.
GTGCGTGATCGCGCCCTTGTTCAGGGCCACATAGGCATGGGTGTGGTCGCGGTACACGACTTCGGTCAGGTTGAGGAAGGGGCGCGGGTCGTTCAGGACATCCTGGACCCTGCTGCCGTCCTCGAGGAGGTGCACGTAGCCTTCGTAGTCCGCGCCATCAGCTTTGATGGCGACGCGAACCTTACGCACCTGCGTCATCTCGGTGATTCCACCGGAGAAGCCTGGGCTGCTCATTCAGTCTCGCTCCAACGTCTGGATCAAGCGGCGCCCCTGCCTACTCCAGGGAACGGGGCCCCAATTCTAACACAGCCCTACTCGGCTACCTCCGAGGCGTCTGCCGGTGCAGCATGCATCAGATCGGGAGCTTCGCGCGCGGCGCAGGACGAGAGGCTTTCCGCTGGTATGGTGCGCCGGCTCCGGAGGAGACGTTGAACGAAGGGCTGCATTGGACCGACTGGCCCGCAGCTCGATCCCCGGGGAGGGCGGTCTTTGCGGCGGTTGTTGTGGTGCTCTTCGCGGGTGCCATCGTGACCGTCGACCGTCTCCTGGGGCTCGTTGGAACCTTCTTGCTCCTGGGCTCGGTCGCTGACTCCTTGTTCCCTACCCGGTTTTCACTCGATGGAGACGGTGTACGGGCTCGGAACCTGCTCCGCTCGGCCAACCGGCCTTGGTCCCGACTCGGGGCATGGCGGGCGGTCCCGGGTGGGTTCACGGTGACCGGTCGCTCTCCGAGCAAGCTGCTTCGGCGGCTTCGGGGGGTGGAACTCCGGTGCCCCGGCCACGAGGCCGAGGTGGAGACGCTGCTCCGGCAGCACCTGGGAGCACCCGCTGGCGACGCGGGCGCGCGTGAGGAGACCACGGATGGCTGAGGCGGTAGAGCCCACTGCAGACCAGCTCGAGGCGGTGAACCGTCTGGCGCGGTTCGTGGTGCGCTTTGGGATGACCGTCCCCGCTGTGCTCGCCATTGAGGGGATGCGGCCCCTCGGCTTCGTCGGCTCCCAGTTCATGCATCTGCTGACGCCGTCCATCGGTGTCTTCCTGACCCCTGACCAGTGGAACGCCATCGCCACGCTGCTCGAGAAGCGGCGGGGGGTGGACGTGATCCTCGAGCGCATCGAGGCGATCGACGCTGAAACACGCCGTGAACGCGCGGCGGCCAACGACCCCGAACGGAGGGCCGGATGAGCGAGACCGCGGCGCCTGGTGGCGCCATTCGATCCGTGCTTGCGACCGACTGCGGCAGCACGACCACCAAGGCGATCCTCATCGAATTGACCGATGAAGGCTGGCGCCAGACATGGCGGGGCGAGGCCCCCACTACGGTGGAAGCACCCTTCGAGGACGTAACCCGTGGCGTACTGAACGCCGCCATGGAGGTGCAGGAGCTCAGCGGGCGCCAGCTCGTCGAAGATGGAGGGATCAAGACGCCGGACGTCGGCGGCCAGGGCGTCGACCTCTACATCTCCACCTCGTCCGCCGGTGGCGGACTTCAACTCGTCGTCGGCGGCGTGGTTCGCTCCATGACCGCCGAGTCCGCGATGCGCGCCGCCCTCGGCGCCGGCGCCATCGTGATGGATGCCTTCGCGAGCAACGACAAGCGCAAGCCCCACGAGCAGATCGAGCGTATCCGTCAGCTCCGGCCGGACATGATCCTGCTCGCCGGCGGCATCGACGGCGGCACCCGCAAGCACGTGGTTGCCCTCGCCGAGATGGTGGCGGCGGCCCGACCCCGCACGCGCCTCGGCGGAGGCTTCAACCTCCCGATCATCTACGCCGGCAACCAGCAGGTCGTGGGCGACATCGAGGAGCGGCTGTCGGACATCTCGGACCTGCAGGTGGTCGAGAACGTGCGCCCGGTGATGGAGAACGAGAACCTCGGGCCCGCGCGCGACAAGATCCACGACCTGTTCATGGAACACGTGATGGCTCAGGCGCCGGGCTACGACAAGCTCATGGGCTGGGTCGGCGTGCCGATCATGCCCACCCCGGGAGCCGTCGGGCTCATCATGCAGACGATCGCCTCCCAGAAGGGCATCAACGTCGCCGGCGTGGACATTGGAGGAGCGACCACCGACGTGTTCTCGGTCTTCGAGGGTAAGTTCAACCGCACCGTGAGCGCGAACCTCGGGATGAGCTACTCCGTCAGCAACGTGCTGGCTGAGGCGGGCCTGCCGGCAATTCTCCGCTGGGTCCCCTTCCACATCGACGAGAAGGGCCTCCGGAACCGCATCGGCAACAAGATGATCCGGCCGACGACCATCCCCGAGACTCTCGAGGAGCTGAAGATCGAGCAGGCCATCGCGCGCGAGGCTCTGCGGCTCGCGTTCATCCAGCACAAGGAGTTCGCGGTCGAGCTACGCGGGGTACAGCAGGAGCGCACCATCGCGGATGCCTTCCGCCAGACCGGCAGCGGCGACACCCTCGTCAAGATGAAGAAGCTGGACCTCATCGTGGGCTCGGGCGGCGTGCTGTCCCACGCTCCGCGCCGAAGCCAGTCCATGAAGATGCTCATCGACGCCTTCGAGCCCGAATGCGTGACCGAGATCGCCGTCGACAGCATCTTCATGATGCCGCACCTCGGCGTGCTCTCCACTGTCGATCAGGAAGCGGCCACCGAGGTCTTCGAGCGCGACTGCATCGTCTACCTCGGCACCTGCGTGGCGCCCGAAGGGGAGATGAAGACCAACAGCAACGTGCTGACGGTCCAGCTGACCTTCCCCGATGGACGAACCGAGTCGCGAACCATGGGCCCGGGCGAGCTCTGGTCGCTTCCCGCGGAGCACGACCCCGGGGTCAAGGCCGTCTTGACTCCGCTCCAGAGCAACCTGGACGTGGGTGCAGGTCCCGGCAAGCCCCTGACGAAGACCCTGCGGGGTGGCGTCGTGGGGCTGGTCTTCGACACGAGGGGCCGCCCCATTCAGATTCCAACGGAGCAGAGCGTGCGCGTGCCGCTGCTCGAGAAGTGGGTCGACGCGATGGATGAGTACCCAACCGCAGAGGGGCAGGGCTGATGGCTGCCATCTTCACTCCCGGCCTCACGGTCACGGAGCACCACATCGTTCAGAAGACCCGGCAGCTTCCCCTCGAGGGCGAAGTGATGGTCTCCGTGGGGGACATGGTCAAGTCGGACGACGTGGTCGCCAAGACCTCGCTGCCGGGCAAGGTCTTCCCCGTCAATGTCGCGAACCAGCTCGGGATCGACCCCGGACGCCTCTCCACCTACATGCGGAAGAAGGTCGGGGACTCCGTCACCAAGGATGAACTCCTCGCCGAGACGCCCGGGATCATGGGCTTCTTCAAGAGCGAAGCGCGCGCGGTCGTGACGGGCACCCTCGAGACCATCTCGAACGTGACCGGCACGGTGATCATCCAGGCCGACCCCATCCCCGTGGAGATCGACGCCTACATCAACGGTCGCGTCGTCAGCGTCATCGAGAGCGAGGGGTGCGTCGTGCAGGCCATGGCCACGATGGTGCAGGGCATCTTCGGGCTCGGCGGAGAGACGAAGGGCCTCATCGCGATGGCTGCCTCCTCCCCGGACGAGGTCATCGGGCCGCAGCACATCACGGCCGATCACAAGGGGAAGGTCGTCATTGGCGGCGCATACGTCACCATCGAGGGCCTCAAGAAGGCCGTCGAGGTAGGGGCGGCGGCTCTCGTGACCGGGGGCTTCGACTACGACGAGATCAAGGAGTTGCTCGGCTACGAGGTGGGAGTCGCCATCACCGGCGGCGAGGACCTCGGCACCACGCTCATCGTCACCGAGGGCTTCGGCCAGATCGGCATGGCACCCGCCACGTTCGAGCTGCTCCAGAAGCGCGTCGGGAAGCGCGCCTCCGTCAACGGTGCGACCCAGATCCGCGCTGGGGTCATCCGGCCGGAGATCGTGGTCACCTTCGACGACGAAGAGGTCCCCGAGGAGCTCGTCGCCCCGCCGGAGCCCGTCGGAATCACGGAGGGCGACCTCATCCGAGGGATTCGCGCTCCGTGGTTCGGCCGCATCGGCACCGTCTCGGGACTCCCCGTCAAACCCATCAAGGTCGGATCCGAGACGACAGTCCGCGTACTGGCTGTCGACTTCGGGGACGGCAAGACCGCGCTCCTGCCGCGCTCCAACGTGGAGAGGATCGAGCGATGAACCAACCACGACCCGTGCCCATCAAGCTCGCAGCTTTGCTGCTGCTTTGGGTGCTCACCCTGGCGCTCCCCGCGTCCGCGGCCACCGTCTCGGTGCAGGCCCCGCCTGACAACGACGGGCTGAACCTCGACGTCTCCTGGACCGAGAGCACCGACCCTGCGGGTTGGGGCGTGCTCCGAGCGGAAGCCGGCTCCTCCGAGTGGACGCTGCTCAAGCTGCTCCCCGGAGACGCCCGCGAACACTCCGACAAGGTCACGACGGACGTCTGGAACCACCCTCCGGCGGACGAGTACCAGTACAAGGTGGTCGCCCTCCGCGCGCCCGTGCTGCTCGACGAGATCGAGGAGAGCGAGCAGGTAGCGACGGTGCTCGCGGCCGGAGTCGCCTCGGAGCCAGGGACCGGCTCCCCGAAGGGCTCCTTCATCCGCACCGGCCTCAAGTCGAAGAACTACGGGCCCCTCGTGATGCTCCTCATCATTCTCGCAGTGGGCGTGATGATGCAGAAGTTCACCGCGGACGTGCGGGCGGGCAAGGAAGTCTTCATCCGGCGCATCCCGGGGATCGACGCCATCGAGGAGGGCATCGGCCGCGCCACGGAGATGGGCAAGCCCATCCTCTACGTGCCTGGCATCGATGAGCTGCAGGACATCCAGACGATCGCGTCGATGCTCATCCTGGGGCAGGTCGCGGAGAAGGTGGCCGAGTACCAGAGCGACATCATCGTCAGCTGCTGCATCCCCATCGTGCGCGAGGTCGCCGACGAGGTCGTGAAGAGTGGCTTCTATCAAGCGGGGTACCCCGACGCGTACAACCCGCGGAACACCCGGTTCATCAGCTCCGAGCAGTTCGCCTTCTGCGCCGGCACCAACGGCATCATCTACCGCGAGCAGCCGGCCACGAACATCTACCTCGGCCGCTTCTTCGCCGAGTCCCTCATCCTCGCGGAGACGGGATTCGTCAACAAATCCATCCAGATCGCGGGCACTGCGGAGGCCACCCAGCTTCCGTTCTTCATCGCAGCGTGCGACTACACGCTCATCGGTGAGGAGCTGTTCGCGGTCTCTGCCTACTTGAGCAAGGACCCCCGGCTGGTCTCGTCGCTCAAGGCGAGTGACTGGGTGAAGCTCTTCGTCGTCGTCTGCCTGATCGTGGGCACGGTGCTGACGAGCTTCGGACTGCCCATCATCAACAACCTCTTCGCGATCTCGGGGGGCTGAATGCGTTCAACCATCCCTCTCGTACTCACGTTCGTCATCGGCCTGTTCATGGTCGGCGAGTACTTCATCCCTCACTGGCGCTATCACCAGTTCACCCAGGTCTTCCTGGAGTGGGGGCTCATCCTGGCCGCGGCTGCGTTCCTGCTGGGGCTGTTCAACCTCGTGCAGGTGAATCTGCCCAAGGTCGTGAACAAGGAAGAAGACTGGGGCTACAAGCTCGTCATGCTCGCGGCCCTGGTGTTCACCCTGGTCGTGGGCTTCATGGGCGGCACGGACCGGCTCAGCAACGGGCAGGCGTACAAGTGGCTCTTCGACTTCGTGTTCGTGCCCTTGAACGCGACAATGTTCGCACTGCTGGCCTTCTACATCGCCTCGGCCGCGTTCCGGGCCTTCCGGGCGCGCAACCTCGAGGCCACCGTGCTTCTGGTCGCCGCGATCATCGTGATGGTGGCTCGTGTTCCCCTCGGTGAAGACCTCCCGCTGGTGGGAGAGAAGCTCCCTCAATTCATGAACTGGATCATGGACGTGCCCAACATCGCGGCCCGCCGGGCCATCTTCATCGGAGCGGCGCTGGGCGCCGTCTCCACCGGGCTCCGGGTCATCCTGGGCATCGAACGCAGCCACCTCGGCTCGGACTGAAGGAAGGAACGACCATGAAACTCGACACTCTCGTTCGCTTCCAGAACATGGACCGCCGGTGGATCTTCCTCGGCATGGGCATCGCGATTCTCATCCCGATGCTCTTCCCCATGACCCTCCCCTTCAAGGTCGACGAGCGCGTGCAGTCGCTGTACGACGCGGTGGAGGAGATCCCCGCAGGGAGCACCGTCTTCATCAGCGCTGACTTCGACCCCGCCTCGCGCCCGGAGTTGGAGCCCTTCTTCCGGGCCAACCTGCACCACCTGCTGCGCAAGGACGTGAAGTTCGTGGCCGCCACGCTGTGGCCCAGCTCGCCGCCACTGGTGATGCCCATCTTCGAGGAGCTCACTGCCGAGTACGGCAAGGAGTACGGCAAGGACTGGTGCTTCCTGGGCTTCAAGGACGGCAAGGAGCTGGCCATCAAGGCCATCGGGGAGAACATCCCCGAGACGTTCCCCCAGGACATCAAGGGCAACAAGATCGGCGATCTCGCGGTGACCCGCGGCTACAAGCAGGCCAAGGACTTCGCGATGATCATCAACATCTCGGCGGGCTTCCCGGGCACGCGCGAGTACGTGCTCCAGATCCAGGGCCAGTACGACCTGTCCATCGCCTCGGCGACCACGGCGGTCTCGGGTCCCGACTACATCCCGTTCTACAAGGCGGGGCAGCTCAACGGCCTCAGCGCCGGCATGCCCGGCTCCGCGCAGTACGAGCTGCTTGTGTTTCCTGACGGACCGCCCGAGGGGGTGCGCCTGTTGGCGACCCAATCGGTCAACGTCCTGAACGTGGGCCACGCCTTCATCATCATCCTCATCGTGCTCGGGAACATCGCGTTCTTCGTGACGCGCCAGGCGGAGGAGGTGGAATGACCGGCATCGAGATCTTCGGCGCGTGGCTCAGCATCTTCCTGACCGTCTGCGTCCTGTCCTTCCTGTACGACGACAACCCCATCTACAAGCTCGCGGAGCACCTCTTCCTGGGGGTGTCCATCGGGTACGGGGTCATCGAGATCTATTTCGGCGTGTTCAAGCCGAACCTGCTCGACAAGCTCATGAACGGTGAGCTCGGCGGGTTCCAGCGCAGCCTGTCGATCATCCCGCTGATCCTGATCTTCATGTTGTTCAGCAAGCTGGTCCCGAAGTACTCGTGGCTGGCCCGGATCCCCATCGCCTTTATCGTCGCGGCCTACGCGGGTGTGAAGCTGACGGGTGAGCTCAACGCCAACCTGATGACCCAGGTGGCCCAGTCCATCCCAGACCTCGGGGCGGTGTGGGCTGAGTACGGGTTCTGGTCCTGGAAGCACGACGGCGCAGGGGTCTTCAGCTCCCTGTTCCTGGTGCTGGGGCTGTCTGCGTGCCTGCTGCACTTCTACTTCTCGGCGCCCCAGAACAAGGCGATGCAACAGGTCTCACGCTTCGGGGTGCTGACCCTGATGCTGAGCTTCGGTGCATCGTTCGGATACACGGTGATGGGGCGCATCAGCCTCGCCATCGGCCGCGCCCAGGAGATGCTGGGGCTGGACCGTCTGCCGGAGCAGGTCGCCCAGATCCACCCGCGCATCGCCACCGTCGTCAGCGCCGCGATCGTCATCGCGTTCCTGGTGGTCTGGCGCCGCCGACAAGGCGACGACTACACCCCCGGGAACTAAGGGAGGGGGCGTGCTCGAGCACGTCGCACCGACCGACGACCGCAGCTGACGCAGAGACGGGGCGGCTCCGCGGAGGCGTCCAGGTGCTCGAGGTCAAGGAAGCAAGGGAGGAGCGGAGGGAGGCGTGCTGAAGCACGTCGCACCGACCGACGACCGCAGCTGACGCAGAGATCGAGCGCCTGGGCGCCTCCTACCCGAAGAGGCCGTAGAGGATGAGGGCCAGCCCCAAGATCCCGCTGACGGCCCCAATGAGGATCAACCAGAGGTTGGTCTCCTTGACGGTGTCGGTCCCGGGGATCGACACCCTCCCCATCAGGAAGTCATCGTCATCGCCGCCTTCATCGCCGTCGCGCGTGGGGCTCGAGACCTTCGTGGCCGGCACCGGGACCTGGCGCGCCGGCGCCGGCGCCGGAACGCTGGACACATCGGTGCTCACCGCCCGCGGACCGGCGGGCGCGCCGGATCCCGGAGGAGGCGCCACGGCCGGAGGCGGTCTGGGCGGCGCCGTTGGGGAGAGCTCAGTGCTCGACACCGGCTCCATCAACGTCGGTCCCGGCTCGTAGGGTGCGCTCACTGCCTCGCGGCGCCCCTCGCTGGGTACTCCACCGACAAACGACGAGCCCTTCATCTCCGGAACCGTCACCGCCTGCCCGATCATGTCTTTCGGGACCAGGACCTGGCGGGTGCGGGTGCTCGCGAACTCGTCCGTGGGAAGAGGCTCGTCACCGGACGTGGCATCGATCCGCTCCACGGTCGCCGGCTCCTTCTTGAGCACGGGGATCGCGTTGTAGGAGCGCTGCAGGTCCATGGAGACTGGCGCCTCGCCGTCGAAGAACTCGTCCTCCTCCTCGATCGTGACCTCGACCTCGCTGCCAGGGGACCAGGAGGACGTCTCCGAGAGGTACGGCGCGGGCCCGATCTGCGTGGCCGGCAAGTCCTCGGAAGGAGAACCCGCCGCCTCACTCCCGGGCAACGAGATCGCGTCGAAGGTCGGCAAGTCAGCGCCCTTGGGAATGACCGCTGGCCGCGCCGGGGCGGAGGCCGCGCCCGCCAAGGCCTCGGACTCCGGCATCCGGCGGGTGGGCATGGACAGCTCGGCCCCCTCCGCCTTCCGCGGCCCTTCAGGCACGACGGGAGCGCTGACCGAAATGGCATCGAAGGTGGGGAGGTCGGACAGGTGGCTGCGCTCCACCTCCTGGGTCGCGCTGCCCTCGAACAGAGCCTTCGCGCTGATCGCGTCAAAGGTCGGCAGCTCCATGGGCCGGCTCTTCACCGCCGGGGCCAACTCGGTCTCCCCCAACGCGGGGTCCTGGCCCTCTGGCTGGACCTCGTTCAGCGTCTTGCACGACGTGCAAGGGGTCAGACCGCCGAATCCGACGATCGCCCAGGGCAGACCGGTTCCACAGTTGCCGCACCGCGGTGGGTCGCCCACGGGAACGGCCTGGATCGCGCCAGGGGATGGGGCGCGGACCTTGAAGAGAACGGCCACCTCGGCGATACGGAACGCTCCCTTGCTGCCGAGACCGAGCGGGACCTTCCAGCCAGCGTTTCCGGCGACGGCCAGGCCTTCGTCCAGCAGCTCGTCGTTCCGCTTGACGCCCTCTTCGAGTCGGAGCTCCACCGCCATCCCGGGCTGGAAGAACAGCAATCCTCCGTCCGAATAGATCCGAATCAGCTCGTGATATTCAGGAAGATTCGCGCCCGGCAGAGCCAAAACCGTCGATGGGCTCGAACCGACGGAGATCATCGCCGGGGCGCGAAAGACGCCGCGGTAGACCCACTCCTGACCGCGGAGGACCGCGATCTCGAGTTCAAGTCCACGGGGTTCATGCTCGCCCATCCGCCCGAGGGTAACCCAGCCGACCCGGATCGAGGGACCCCCCGGTCCATCCCATTGGCCGGAGGTGATATCTTTTCAAGCCCGGTAACGGACGGTCTGGGGAGCCCCGACCGCGTCTCTCAGGAGGAGACCGTGATGACCCGTAGGGTGCAGATTCTGATCGCGAGCCTGGCCGTGTCCATGGCCAGCCCAGTGGCATTTGCCGAAGACGAGGCCGAGAAGGCTCCCACCATGAGGAAGGTGGCAGCCGGCGTGCACTCGGGCGATGCATTCGGACCCCGAGTTCGGCCCGACGGCAAGTGGGTCGCCTACGGCGTGCGCGAGGAGGACAAGGGGACCTTCGTCACGAAGTACTACGCCCGCTCCCTCGTGGAGGACGGCGTCTTCCGCTCGGTCTGGCCGAACCAGCACCCGTCCTTCGACTCGGGAGAAGGCACCGCGTCCTTCACCGACCTCGTCGGGTTCGAGTGGTCTCGCGATGGCGTCTTCGACCACAACGCCATGGTCGCCATGCACAAGACCCTCGGCGAAGAGGTCCTGATGGAGACCATGGACGTCCGCAAGGGAGGGCCGGGCAAGCAGAACGAGCCCGCCATCGCCCCGGACGGCTCCCGCCTGGTCGTGACCGCCGAGACCGGCCTGAACACCGATCTCTGGGTTGCGGACACGCGCGACGGAGCCGACTGGCTGCAGATCACGTTCACCGAGAAGGACAACGAGTCCAAGCCCTCGTGGAATCCCAGGGGCAGCAAGGTGATCTTCGAGCGTCGCAACGCCCTGGGCGCGGACGTCTGGTACTTCGACTTCGACACCTTCGAGCAGTCCGCGCTGACCCGCGAGGGCACCTCGAACGAGATCCTCCCCAGCTACTCGCCGGACAACGAGTCCTTCGCCTACGTGACCGATGGGAACGACAAGGCTGGCCTCCGCTGGGATCTCGTGGTGAAGAAGGGTGACTCGGGTCTGCCCAAGACGGCCATCCCGAACCTCCGCTTGTCGGACAAGAGCCGCGGCTACGCCTGGGGTCCCTTCGGCAAGTTCGTCATCGGAGTGCAGAACGACGAGAAGGCCGGCTACCCCATCGTCATCGCGCCCGTCGACGGCTCCTCGCCGCCGGTCAAGCTCGCCGAGACCGTCGACAACATGGACCCCGAGGTCGTGGCCTTCGGCCCCGCGGTGCGCGTCACCTGGGTGGCCAAGGACATGGAGAAGCCCGAGGATCGGCGCTTCCGCGTGGTGATGGTCGGCGACTACGACGTCACCGACCTCCAGAAGAAGGTATCCGGCGAGACTAAGTAGTGCGCTTCGGCGCGCTCGTCCTCGCGGCGACCCTCCTCCCCGCCCCAGCCCTTGCCGGCCCTGCGGGTACTCTGCAGATCGCGACCTCCGACGGACGCGCCCTCGAGGGTGGGGCCGCGATCGAGTCGACGGATCTGCTTGTCTTCGAGGTGTCCGGCACCGAAGACAGCTACCTGTATGTCGTGGAAAAGGGCGAAGGGCATCTGGCGCTCATCCACCCCCACGTGGGGTACGTCCTCCCGGGGACCGCGGTGCCAACGACGCTTCGACCCCAGCCCACCTGGCTGACCGAGGCGGACCAGGAGCGCGCCGGCTGGCTGCCTGAAGTCCACGGGACAGTGGAGTACCTGCTGGTCTCGTCTCCAATACCGCGCGACGCGCCCTCGGACCACCGCCTGGTGTCGTTGGACCAGCTGCTGGCGCCCCCGCCGTACGTGAAGGGCCCGGCGGGGGAAGCCGCCACCGTGGTGGCGCGCTCGAGCATCACCCGGGCGGAGCCCGACGAGCAGGAGCCCGACGAGCGGGAGCCCGACGAGCAGGAGCCCGACGAGCCAGGGGACAGCGGCGAGGCGGCACCTGAGCCCTGAGCCGGGCCCAGCTCAACAGTCGCAGCGTGCCTCGACGCTGAAGGTGAACGTGACCGGCTCCTTGATCGGCTTGCGGTTCGGGGCCCGAGGGAGCCTCTTCTGGGAGACCTCGAAGATGGTCTGACCCGGACAGGCGACGGGCACAACCTTGGTCTCCTCCACCGTGACCGTCACGAGCGGATCGCCGGAGTCGGCGTTGCGCTCCTTCACGCGTCGCCGGGTGGTGATGCTGACGAACAGAGTCACCTCCTGGCCGCAACGGCCCACGCGTCCCTGGAACACCACGTCGTTGAGCCGGGTCGGGCCCACCGGGATGACGGTCGGCCCGTAGGTCTTTCCACGCCCTTGCACGAACACGTCGATTTCGGTCTCGAGTCCGCTCCTGACGCCGCGCTTGCCCGAGTACTGCAGCAGAGTCACGGTCACGCAGCAGGGACAGCCCCCCATGCTCTCGGGGTCTCCCGACCCCCGGGGCTCCGGCGGGCACGGCGTGCCGACACCGGGGTCGTCGGGCAGTCCATCGCTGTCCGGGTCGTCCAGTCCCGGGGGGCCACCCTGGGGCTCCGGCGGAGCTGCTTCGTTCGATTCGTCTACTGCCATCTCGGTCCCCGGGCTAGCGACCACCCTGGGCTTCGAGCCCTCGCAGGTCGTCGCGGATGAGCTCAGCAAGATCGTCCCGCGTCTGGGCAGCCGCCAGCGCCTTCCTCCAGGTCGAGGAGGCCTCAGCGATGCGTCCCTGGGCGGCGTAGACCTGACCCAGGTGTTCCAACAACTCGGGGTCGCCAGGGGCGAAGCGATTGGCCTTCTCGAGGAGCGCCGCCGCGTCGTCGAGACGCCCCTGGCGGAATCGCAACCAGCCCATCGAGTCCACGAC